>DASSDH010000180.1:0-14497 GCA_035697245.1 Jiangellaceae bacterium | reverse complement strand
GCGCCGAACTCGGCCGGTCCTTCGCCGTGCGAGCCGACGAAGAGCTGCCAGAGCTCGGCAGCGTACTCATCCCAGGTCCGGTGCGGTCGACGCCGGGCCTCGGCCACCAGCTCCGCGTGCAGGTCCCGGTCCTCGAGGACCCGTCCGAGCGCGTCGGCGAGTTCGTGGTCGTCGCGTGGATCGACGAGCAGCGCGCCGCCCTCGACCGCCACCTCCGCCATAGCGCCGTAGCGGGACGTGACCACGGGTGTGCCGCACGCAAGCGCCTCGGCGATCGGCAGCCCGAAGCCCTCGTTGATCGACGGGAACACGACCACGTGGGCGAGGCGGTACGCGGCCCAGAGCAGGTCGTCGTCGAGGGTCGACACCGACTCCACGAACCGACCCTGGCCCTGGAGGTCTGCGAGCCGCTCCCGGAAGCGCTCGCTCTTCCACGCGTTGCCGCCCACGAAGACCAGACAGAAGCGGAGGCCGCGGCGCCACAGCAAGTCGGCGGCGTGGAGCACCGCCAGGTGGTTCTTCCTCGGCTCGTGGCTGCCGACGCACAGGACCAGGGGCAGGTCTCCGACGGCGAGACGGTCCCGCGCGCCCGCGTCCGCGGCTGCGGAGGGCTTGATTTCTTCGGTGGGCAGCGGAACGGCCTCGATGGCCGGGCCCTCGACGGCGACGGGGGCGAGCATCTCGCGCCAGCCCCGGTACTCGACGGCCGCCGCCTCGGAGATCGTCGCCACCGTGTCCATGTGGCGCACTGCGGCCAGCAGGCGTGCGAAAGCGCCGCCCATTGGTTCGTCGGCCGTTTCGGCCGTCGTGAGCGGCACACAGTCGAAGCCGATGGCGCACGTCCGATTGCCGGAGCGTCGGGTCAGCGCCAACAGCCGCGCCGTCCGGGCCTCCTCGGGGGCGAACTCGGACAGGACGTACGTGCACTCCCAGGGCACCACCACCGTGGTCGCCTGCTCGCGGGATCGGCGGGACGCTCCCGACCGCCGATCGCCGACGTGCTCCCACAGCGCGCGCCGGCGGGCCGCGTTGTCGAGGCGTCGGAGCGCCGTGTCGTCGCCCGACCACCCGACAAGCACGACCTCGTGGTCACGGTGCCAGCATGCGGCGACCTGCCGGACGACCCGCTGGATACCGGTCGCCAGGTCGGTCTTACTCGTGTGGTGCAGGTCGACGACCACGGCCCGGCGCACGACCTCGACCCGTGCCGGGCGATACCGGTCGATCGAGAGCAGCGAGGTGACCGACGCGGCGGCCGGTGCCAGCGCCGCGCCGGGACCGTCGAGCTCGAGGCGCCGCGCGGTGGCGACGACGTCGTCGTCGAGCGGCAGGCGGCCGGACAGCACGGCCAGGGCGAGCCAGACCTTCGAGGCATCGGCCTCGGCCAGCGCGTCCTCGGTCGCCCTGGCGAGACTCCGGAAGTCGGCGGTCGCGCCCGGGTGGTCGAGCGCGGCGAGGAGGGCGCGCAGTCGGTCGGCCAGTTGCCGGGCCGGTGCGCCCCGGGCCCGGGCGACGACGTGCTGCAGGCTGCGACTCCGCACGCCCGTCAGCCCGCGCACCGCGACGGCCCACTCGCCGAGGAACGCGCCGGCGCCCAAACCCCGCTTCAGCATCCCGGAGGCGGGCATCACCGCGACCCCGTCGCGATCGCCCAGAGTTCGGCGGCGTAGTCATCCCACGTGCGGGTCCGGCGGGCCCGGGCGGCTCGGCGCAGGTCCTCGAGCGCGCCGTCGTCCGTCAAGAGCCGCCGCATCGCGTCGACCAGCGCCTTGTCGTCGACGGGGTCGACGAGCACGGCGCCGCCGCCGGACGCGGTCTCGGCCACGGCGCCGTGGCTGCCGGCGATGACCGGAGTCCCCGCGGCCAGCGACTCGGCGACCGGCAGCCCGAAGCCCTCGTGGAACGAGGTGAACACGGTGAACCGGGCGCGGCGGTAGGCGGCCCAGACGTGCTGGTCGTCCATCTCGCGCTCGACGGTGAGGGCGCGGCCGGCCCGGCGCAGCTCCGCGACCTGGCGGTCGAAGGCCGCGGTGGTCCACCCGCCGCTGCCCAGCATCCTCAGCCTGAACCGCAGGCCCTCGCGCCACAGCACCTCCGACGCGTGCAGCACTGACAGGTGGTTCTTGCGCGGGTCGTGGCTCCCGACGACCACCACCTCTGGCTCGCGCAACGACGCTGCGCCGCCGCCGTCCGCTGCCGCGTCGGGCAGCTCGAACGCCAGGGGGCACGCCGAGACCTCCGGGCCCGTCAGGCCCTGGGAGGGGAGGGCATCGACGAACCCACGGAACTCTCGAGCCGCCGACTCGCTGATCGCCGCGACCACCTCAGCGTGCTTCACGAGGGCGAGGTATTGCACGAAGCGGATGGGTTCGGCGATCGGCACGAGCTCAGCGCTCACGACGGGGATGCAGTCATAGCCGACCAGCACCACGCGGTTGGGTGAGTGCGCCGCGAGGCTCGTCAGTCGCCGGCACTGGGCGATGCGGGGCACCTCGGGCACCACGACCGTGCCCCGCCACGGGACGACGACGACCGGCTCGGCCGGGGGCAGCGTGGGCCGGCGCAGCGGACCCCGCCAGTGGAGCACCCGCTCGCGCTCGTCCGGGACGGGCTCCCGGAAGGCGCTGGCCCGCTCGGTCCAGACCGCGAGCTCGACATCGTGGTTGCGGTGCCACCGCGGCACCACCGTGCGCACCACCCGCTGGATCCCGGTCAGGAGGTCGTGCGTGGCCGTGTAGTCCACGTCCACCACCACGCCGCCCACGATCCTGAGGCGGTGCGCTCCCGATCCGTTCGACACGGCCGCGTCGTAGGCCTGGTCGAGCAACCAGAACGCCGCGCCGTCGACCGACTCGATCTCGAGCTGCCGCCGGGCGGCCCGGACCTCGTCGTCGGTGGGGAACGTGGCCGTCAGACCGACCAGGAGCAGCCAGATCCGGTCGCAGGTCGGGACCTCGGTCACCGACTCGACCAGCCGGAGGAACAGGTCCTCGCACGTCGCCGCCGGGTCGTCCCCCTCGATCGGGCCGGGATCGGCCAGCAGATGAGGAGCGATCGCTTCGAGACGCTGCTGCAGCGCCGCCAGGCCGGGGGTGCCCTGGACGGCCGCGGTCATCGGGGGCTACCCAGGCGCGAGCGCAGGGTGCGCAACGGACGCGTCACCCGCCACGAGAGCGACTCTCGCATCGCGTCGAGCTCTTCCTGCAACTCCGTCGCCGCCGGGCCACGAACCCTCGCAACCGACCCGGCCCACGACTCGACGGCCGCGCGGCGCCAGCGGACGAGCGTGTGGCGCAGGTCCTCGGCCTCGCGCTCGAGCGCCTCGAGCCGCTGTTGGTGAGCCACGAGCTGCTCGTGCGCGGCGTGGTGGGTGCGGCGCAGCTCGTCGAGCTGATTGCGCAGCTCGACCGACGAGACGTGGACGTAGCGGTCCAACGGGCACGCCGGGTACGACAGCATCTCCTCCAGCTCCGCCGCGTGCTCCTCGCTCACATAGAAGCGGGACAGGCCGTCGAACAGGCACGGGCGATACCCGGCCGCCAGGACGCCGTCCTGCCACTTCATGTGGGTCGGCTCGGCGGTGTTGGGGTGGGTCGACTCGATCACGAGCACCCACGCGCGCCAGGCCTCCAGGTCGACCGAGGCGATCACCTCGGCCTCCGCCCCTCCGGCGTCGATCTTGCAGAAGTGCACGTCCTGATCACGCAGGTGCTCGTCGACCAGGCTGCCCAGTGTGCGTGTTCGCACGGTGACGTCCCGGGTGGCGAGCCCGCGGGCCGCGGCCTCGTCGGCGATGCCGGCGCTCAGCGTCGACAAACCCGTGCCGGGGACCTCGTGCAGGGTGACCGATCCGTGATCGTCGCCGGTCACGGCGACCTCGGCCACCACGTCGCGCGGCCGGGCGGCGCGCAGCGCCTCGGCGAGCTCGGCCACCGGCTCGACGTCGAGGCCGCGCCAGCCCCGGTCGTAGAACAGCTTGGTCACGGAGTCGACCACGGGGTCGCACGCCCCGACGTCGACGTAGACACCCCCCTCGATGTGTCCCAGTGCCCGCCACAGCACCACGTCCTCGCCGTTCTGCGCGTAGGACACCAGAGGGGATCCGGTCATGAGGGGCAATCCTACTGCCGCCGCCGCGCCCGCTCTGGGTGGCGCGCCCCGCCGCCTGCGTGGCGGCGATCCCGGGCAGGTGCGCAGGTGGCAGCCCATCGGGTGCCCGGGCTAGCTTCCTGCCTTTGTGAGAAGCTCCACGTCTTCGGCGCTCCGCTGCGGCACCCCGACTACGCCCTCACGGGCCCACCGTCGCGCATCGAGCCCGACCGCCGCCTCCAGCTCTCGCCCGACCGCCCCGTCTACGATCTCTGGGTGCTGAGGTCGTTCGGCGACCAGGCGAGTTGACGGCGGGAAGGCTGGTCGACGTGCGCGTCGCGGTCGACGCCACCCCCCTGCTCGACGTGCCCACGGGCATCTCGGTCTTCACCCGCGAGCTGCTCGAGCGCCTCGGCGCTCGCGAGGACCTGGAGGTGGTGGCGTACGGGCTGACTCGTCGCTACCGGAAGGAGCTGGAGCGCCGTCTCCCGGCAGGCGTCCGGGCGACGACCTGGCCCGTCCCGGCGCGTCCGATGCGCGCGCTGTGGCTGCGGGTGCCTGCCCCGACCATCGAGGCCTGGACCGGCGCCGTCGACGTGGTGCACGGCCCGAACTTCGTCGTCCCGCCGACGAGCGGTGCAGCGGCCCTGGTGACCATCCACGACCTCACGTTCGTGCGGTTCCCCGAGCTCTGCGACGCTCACACCCGGCGCTATTCCGCCCACATCGCCGCTGCCCTGCGCCGCGGTGCGCACGTGCACACGGTGTCGGCCACGGTCGCCGCGGAGGTCGCCGACCACTTCGCCGTCGCCGCGGACCGCATCCACGTCGTGCACAACGGCGTCTCTCCGCCACGGTGCGGGGACCCCGAGCGGGGACGACACGTCGCCGGGGACGCGCCGTTCGTGTTGGCGCTCGGCACGATCGAGCCCCGCAAGGACCTCGTATCGCTTGTGCGGGCGTTCGACACCGTCGCCGCGACATCAGCCGGACGTGACCTCCACCTGGTCCTGGCCGGGAAGCGTGGCTGGGGCGCCGCGGACGTGGTCGATGCGATCCGCATGTCGGCGTACCACGACCGCATCGTGCGCCTCGGCTGGGTCGACGACCAGACTAGGGCGGATCTCCTGCACGCGGCCCGGGTGCTCGCCTACCCGTCGGTCTACGAAGGGTTCGGGCTCCCCCCGCTCGAGGCGATGCTCGCCCGCGTCCCGGTCGTCACCACGAGCGGCGGCGCGCTCCCCGAGATCGTGGGAGACGCGGCCCTCATGGTCCCGGTCGGCGACGCGGACGCCCTCGCAGACGCGCTTGCACGTGCCGTGGACGACGACGCGCTGCGCGACCGCCTGGTGCGCGACGGCCTCGCCCGGGCCGGGCGCTACTCGTGGGATGCCTGCGCTGCCGGTCTGGTCGAGGTCTACGAGCGCATCGCGTCGAGCTGACCCCGCGGCACCTGGTCACCGTCCTCGCCGTCGGGCCGGCTGCTGCCCGGCTGGTAGTGCGACGGGCGGACACCCAGCTCGAGCTCGATGCGACGCACCCGCTCGAGAGTCCGCTGCGTCACGATGCGCTGTGACGCGATGAGGTCGGCGAGCACGCCGAGGGCGAAGATCTGGATGGCGGCCATGAGCAGGACGCCACCGAGGATGATCGACTGCAGGTGCCCGGACCGGTTGCCGCGCACCAACCAGCTCCACAGGAACGGGCTCCACGCGGCGATCGCGCCGCACAGGACGAGCGCGGCGATCCAGGAGAAGACCTTGAGCGGCTCGTACCCCGTGTAGATCCGGAAGATCGCGACGACGTTGCGGCCGATATACGACGACATCGACTTGAACAGGCGCGATTCCCTCGTCTTCCCGTTGGTGCTGACCGGGACATGGTCGACGGCGACCAGGCTCTTGCCCGCCTGGATGAGCGACTCGAGCGTGTAGGTGAATGTCGAGACGACCGTCAGCCCCAGCGCCGCCTCCCGGTTGTAGGCGCGGAAGCCCGAGGTCGCGTCCGGGACGTCGGTGTCGGATGCGTGGCGCACGACCCAGCTCCCCAGGCGCTGGAGGCGCTTCTTCGTCGGCGAGAAGTGCTCGATCGTCATCACGCCGCGGTTGCCGATCACCATGTCGGCCTCGCCGGCCAGGATCGGCGCGACGAGGCTGGGGATGTCCTTAGCGGAGTACTGGTTGTCGGCGTCGGTGTTGATGACCACGTCGGCACCGAGCTTGAGCGCGGCGTCGAGTCCCGCCTGGAACGCCGAGGCCAGCCCCTTGTTGTTGGTCAGCTTGACGATGTGGTCGACACCGTGCGCCCGGGCGACGTCGACGGTGCGATCGGTGGAGCCGTCGTCGACGACCAGCCACTCGACGGTGTCGAAGCCCGGCAGCGCGTGCGGAAGGTCGGCGAGCGTGCCCGGGAGCTGGCCCTCTTCGTTGAGGCACGGGATCTGGATGATGAGCTTCACGAGTCCGGAGATCTACGATCGACGTTCGCGGCGCCGTCCCCACGCCCGGGTGGCTGGCGACCTGAGAACGGCCACGAGCGTACATCCCCGCACCACGCCCGCCCGCACACGCAGGCGCAGGCATCCCGCGGCGACGCCCGTTTCACGACCGGCCCGACACCAGACAGATAGCATTCGCCGGCGTGCCCGAACCTGGTCGTGTCGTCATCTTCGGCACCTACGACGAGAGGCGACATCCGCGCGTGCGGGTGCTGCGAGACGGCCTTACCGCGTTGGGCCACCCGGTCGACGTGGTCAACGTGCCGCTCGACCTCGACACCGCGGCGCGCGTGCGGCTCGTGACGCAGCCGTGGCGGGCTGTCCCGGTCGCCGTCCGCCTCGCCGTGGCGTGGGCGCGGCTGGTCGTGCGATCGCGTCGGGTGAAGGCGCCCGACGCCGTCATCGTGGGGTACCTCGGCGCGCTCGACATCCATCTGGCCCGCCTGCGGTGGCCCTGTACCCACCTGGTGCTCGACCAGATGCTGTCGATGTCCGAAACCGTCGCCGATCGCGGGCAGGACACCTCGCCGATCGTGACCGCCTCCACGCCGGCGGCGTCGACTCGCCCATGAGCCCAAGTGCCACGGCTCCAAACCCGCTCTCCCCAATCGAACGCGTAGGGCCGGGAAACTCCGGCAGTTCGCCAGCGCAGTGTTCCTCCTCGGCCGGAAGACGACGGTGACCTGAGCGAGGATCGAACCACCGCCGCTCGACGCGCTCGGATCACGCGCCGATGCTGTGCAGGTCATTCTCGAACCGGTCCCGGAACCCCACCGTCAGCTCGGTGCGCTGTTGCTCGAGAAGGGTCTCCATGTCGAGTTCCGCTGGAGGTTCGGTGCCGGCGAGGTCGTGGAGCTCGCGCACAAGTGCACCGACGACGCCAGCTCGATCGGCGTTGAGGTCCTCGTACCAGACCTCGATCGGCTGGACGCCGATTCGGTCGAAGTAGAGAGACCAGAGATACTCCTCGACGAGGACTGCTTCGAAGAAGGTCTGCAGTCCCCGGAAATCGTATTCGAGCGCTGGCCGTTGCTCGTCGGAGCGGTGGTGCGACGTCCACAGGCCGGTCTGCTGTGCCGTCCATGCCGAGACCGCTTGGGCGAACTTGTCACGGCGTCGCATGAAGATCCACTGATGACGGTGGAAAAGGTCACTGACGTGCGCGACATCGGACTCGAGATCGCGCCGGATCGCGTTGAGCATGTCATTCTTCTGGAACCAGCTCAGCTTCAGACCGAACATTCCGTCCTGCCTGCGTTCGGTCAACAATCGAGTGACGAAGCTCGAGAAATCATCTGGCTCGACGCCAAGCTTGTCATACCAAAATCTGTTGGTCACGCCATAAGGCTTTTGGAAGTACTCCGTCGGAAATCCCGCGCCGTTCCTTGCGAGAAGGTTGCACAGCAGGTTGCTCCCTGTGCGTATGGTGAAGGCGATCGTGAAGCCAAAGGTGTCATCGGGAGACAGCGGGGTTGGCATTGGGTTCCAATCTGGTTCGTCGTCACGAAGGCTGACAAGGTTCGTGTGGAGCGCTCGGCAGCGATCCGGCTCTTCGCGTTGAAGTGGGGAGCGGCGGGTAGCTGAGGGGTCCACCGCTCGGGGCAGAGGCCCTCGAGATTCCTGCGGTGGGTGACGGTACCGGGCTGGCGGAAGCGCTGCTGCAACTCGAGGGGTTCCGTCCTGAGCGTGCACGAGACGCTGGCGGAGGTGGTGATCGAGCTCGGCGAGGTGCGCGCCGGGGGGCGCGTACCGAACAGAACGCTCACGACGGCCGAGGTCTGCGATCTGTTCGATCGAGACCTCGTCGATGCGGTGGTGTTCCTCGACTTCCACGTGCGGCACGACGCCTGGACGTGGCCACGACGAGGAACGCCTGGTGCGCGAGCGTGCCGCGGCGGTCGGGGTCCGCGACGATCCTTCCTCGGCGTGGACGAGGGCCACATGTCGGTCGAGGTACGTCCCGGCCGCGGGTGCCTCAGGGTGCTGAATGCGAGCATCACTGGTGATCGTGCCACTGGTGGCGACCAGTGTCACAGGCGGCCCGATGTCCGGTTCGAGGACCCTCGGCTGGTAGGTTCCATCGGCCCCTCAACAGGCGGTCATCGAAGAGTCTGGAGACGATGTCCACCCCCGCTCAGGTCTGGCAGTACCGCACCCTCGTCGGGACCCTCGCCCTGCGGGAGCTACGGTCCCGCTACAAGAAGAGCGTCGTGGGGTGGGGCTGGTCACTGATCAACCCGGCCGTCTCCCTCGGTATCTACACGTTGGTCTTCGGGTACTTCCTCAAGGGGACGGCGCCGCTCGCCGGGAACGGGCGCACCTCCAGCTTCGCCCTATGGCTGTTTGCAGCGCTGGTCGTGTGGAACGCCTTCGCCGGGGGCATCAACGTCTCCATCCAGTCGTTCCTGGGCTCGGGCGGGCTGCTGACACGAACGTACTTTCCCCCGGAGTGCCCGTTGGTCGCCGGCTCGACGACCGTCGCCATTCAGACCGGCCTGGAGACCGCGATCCTGCTGGGCTTCATGACCGCGATCGGCAACGTGGGCTGGACGTTCCTCTTGGTGGCGCCGATCCTGGTCCTGGTCACGGCCCTCGCCCTCGGCTTGGGCATGATCGTCAGCCTGTTGAACGTGCGCTACCGCGACGTGAACTACCTGGTCGGCATCGGGCTGCAGATCATGTTCTACGGTACGCCGATCGTGTACCGCCTCGACCTGATCCCCGAGACGATCGGCCCGTTCGACACCTCGACGGTTCTGGGCCTCAACCCCATGACCTACTTCGTGGACGGCATCCGGAAGGTGACGTACCTCCAAGAGGTGCCGACGCTGGGAAACTGGGCGGGCATGTTGGTGTCGGGGCTCCTCGCCGTCGCGGTGGGCTGGACGTTCTTCGCTGCCAAGGCACCGCAGTACATCGAGGAGCTGTGACGTGTCGAAGATCGTCGTCGACCGCGTCTCCAAGCAGTTCCGCCTCAAGGCCGACCGGGCCCACTCCCTCAAGGAGCTGGTCACCCGCCGCGGCCGCAGTCGGGAGCAACGCCATTTCTGGGCCCTCAAGGACGTGTCGCTGGCGATCTCCGAGGGGTCGATGTATGCACTGATCGGCCACAACGGGTCGGGCAAGTCCACGCTGCTGCGCTGCATCGCCGGCATCTACCGTCCCGACGGCGGACGGGTGACGGTCGACGGTCGCATCTCCACCCTCCTGGAGCTCGGGGCGGGGTTCCATCCCGATCTGTCGGGCCGGGAGAACATCTATCTGAACGCCACCATCCTCGGCATGGGCCGCAAGCAGATCGACGCCAAGTTCGACGAGATCGTGGAGTTCGCGGGCGTCGACCAGTTCATCGACTCGCCGGTCAAGGTGTACTCCACCGGCATGTACGTCCGGCTCGGCTTCTCGGTCGCGGTGCACGTCCAGCCGGAGATCCTGCTCATCGACGAGGTCATCGCCGTCGGCGACGAGGAGTTCCAGCGCAAGTGCTTCGACCACCTCTACGGCCTGCGCAGGCAGGGGGTGACCATCGTGGTGGTCACCCACGGCTTGGCCACGGTGGAGACCATGTGCGACCGCGCGGCCTGGCTGGACCACGGGGTGCTGCAGATGGAGGGCGACGCGGCCAAGGTCGCCGCCGCGTACCTCCAGCGGGTCAACGAGCGTGAGGCCGAAGCCCGCGATGCCAGCGCCGCGCTCCCGGCCGGCGGGCACCGGGCGGTCGAGCCGTGGAAGGACGAGTTCGGCAAGGACATCGGCATCACCGGCCTCCGCTACACGGATGGGGACGGCCGTCCGGTGAGCACCGCCACCGCCGGGGAGGACCTCGTGATCCACATCGGCTACCGCACCTCCCGCCCGGTGCAGTCCCCGGTCTTCGGGGTGCTCATCCGCGCGGAGAACGGCGCGCACGTGACCGGTACCAACACGCAGATCGGCGGGTGCGACACCGGCCTGTTGGACGGCGAGGGCGAGGTGGCCGTGCGCTTCGACGCCCTGCCGCTGCAGCCCGGCTACTTCGATCTGACGATCGGCATCAACGACGAGCACGTCCAACACCTCTTCGACCGCCGCGACCGGGAGTACCAGCTCATCGTCCGGCGAGGCGACGAGGTCCCCAGCGCGGGCCTCGTACGCCTCGACGGGCACTGGAGCGTGAACCCCCGGCAGGTCGGGAACGGTGAGGCGACCGGACGTCCTTCGCCAGTCGAGGAGCATGTGACATGACGCTGCGAGACAAGCTGGTCCAGGTGGCGAACTCCTCGCCGGCAACCCGGAAGGCCGCTCTACAGGTCCGACGGGGCGTGCGCACCGTCACTGGGCGCCAGCCGACCCGGGCAGCCCGCATCGAGGCGCTCGAGGCGGCGATCCAGGACGAGGGCCGCCGCCTTGGGGAGATCGAGCACCACCTGCCGATCCTGTTGAACACGATCTCGTCCAACAACGGGATCCTGCGTCGGTTCACCCGCAGCGTCCGGGCCATCGAAACGCGGGAGAGCGACCTGGCACGGTCCATGGCCGACCTGTGGGGCCGCATGGAGACCATCCGGCGCGAGCTGATGTTCGAGGTCCGCTACGGGGACCGGGCCCGAACGGCCGAGGTCACCAGCGAGCCCAAGGTCCTCGACGAGCCCAAGTTGGCCGCGGCACGCGCCGAAGGCCTGCGGGTCAACCTGGGCTGTGGGCACCTGCCTATCGACGGCTACATCAACGTCGACCTCCGCGAGATGCCCGGTGTCGACGTCCTTGCCCCTGTCGACCAGCTCCCCTTCAACGAGGGCGAGATCGACGAGCTGTACAGCGCGCATCTCGTGGAGCACTTCCCGCAGGAGCAGTTCGTCCGCGACATGCTCCCGTACTGGGTGTCCCTCATTCGACCCGGGGGCAGCTTCCGGGCCGTGCTGCCCGACGCCGGGGCGATGCTGAGCGGCTTCGCTGACGGCAGCGTCCGCTACGAGGACCTCCGCGAGGTCCTCTTCGGCGGTCAGGAGTACGAGGGCGACTTCCACTTCAACATGTACACCACCGAGACCTTGAGCCGGATCCTCAGCGACGCCGGCCTGGTGGAGGTGAAGGTGGAGGCCGAGGGTCGGCCGAACGGAGCGTGCCTCGAGATGCAGCTCTCGGCCCACCGGCCCGGCGACCGATGACCGAGCCGCCGTCGGTCTCTATGATCTGCAACACCCTGAACCGCGCCGACGCGCTCGCAGGCCTGTTGGCCGCCCTGCGGCGCCTCACATACCCCCGTTTCGAGGTGGTGGTCGTGGTCGGCCCCGTCACCGACCACACCCTCGAGGTGCTCGCGCCCTACGAGGGGCAGGTCAAGGTCGTCCGTTGCCCCGAGGCCAACCTCTCGAGGTCCCGCAACCTCGGCATCGCGGCCGCGGCCGGCGACATCGTGGCCTTCATCGACGATGACGGCATCCCCGAGCCCACCTGGCTGGACGAGCTGGTGGCCGGCTACGACGGTGCCGACGTGGCCGGGGTCGGCGGCGCGGTCCGCGACCACACCGGCTACACGTTCCAGTGCCGCTTCTGCCGGGGCGACCGCATCGGCAACGTGGACCCCTCGGGAGAGGTCCCCCTCGATGAGCTGTGCGTCCCCGGCTCGTGGGAGGTCCCGTACCTGATCGGCACCAACGCCAGCTTCCGGCGCCAGCGGCTGGTGGAGGTCGGCGGCTTCGACGAGGAGTTCGAGTTCTACCTGGACGAGACCGATGTGTGCATGCGGCTGATGGACCACGGTTGGCGCCTGCGTCAGCTCCCCGGCGCGGAGATCCACCACAAGTTCCTGCCGTCGGCGGTCCGCAACAACGAGCGGGTCACCGTCGACCTTTACCCCGTGGTCAAGAACCGCATCTACTTCTCGCACCTCCACGCGATGGACGAGGTGCCCACGAGTCAGATCATGGCCTCCCATGCCGAGTGGGTCCGACTCCTGACCGAGGACCTCGAGTCCCACCACCGTGCGGGGCGGATCTCCGACGAGGACCTCGCCCACGGGCTGCGCCGCATCGACGACGGCTGGCAAGCGGGCCTGCGGGTCGGGCCCCGGGGCCGTCAGGTCATGTTGGACGCGGACGCCGCAGCCCACCCGCCACCCTTCCTGCCCTACGCCACCATCGAGCGGCCCGAACGGCCCCTCAGGGTGTTCCTGGTCTCGCAGGTCCTGCCACCCGAGGAGACGTCGGGCACCGGTCGGTTCGTGCTGGACACGGCCCGGGAGCTCGCGGCAAGGGGCCATGACGTCCACATCCTCACCAGCACCTCGGTCGGCCACGACACCGTCGACCTCGAGGGGGGCATGTGGGTGCACCGGCTGGTCAAGACCCGGCCCAGGCCGCCGTCGACCATCCACGCCCGCGTACCGGCCCGCATCTGGCACAACGCCGTGGCCGTAGCCGACGAGGTCGAGCGCCTCGATGCCATCCGTCCCGTCGACGTGGTGCTGGGCGTCATGTGGGACGTCGAGACCATCGCAGTGCGCGAACGCACCGCCATCCCGGTGGTCACCACATTGGTCACCACCCTGGGCATCACCTTGAGGACCCGCCCCGAATGGGCCACGGATCCGGCGTTCATGGCCGACTTCGGCGAGCCGATGCTGGCCCTCGAGCGCTGGCTGATGGAGCGCTCCGACGCGGTGCACGCCATCAGCGACGCGATCCTGACCGAAGCGTCCGAGGTCGGCGCGGCCGTGGTGGACCCGGCCCGGGCCACCGTCGCGCCCCTCGGGGTCGTCGACCACCTCGGCCCGCCGGCACCACCTCCCGAGGGGGATCCCACGGTGCTGTTCGTGGGGCGGTTCGAGAAGCGCAAGGGGATCGACCTGTTGCTCGGCGCGATCCCCCGGGTGCTGGCCACCCACCCGTCCGTCCGATTCGTTCTGCTGGGCGCCCACGACCTGCCCGGCGAGCACGGCGAGAGCTACCGGGACGTGTTCCTGCGGGAGCATGCCGGGGCCCCGTGGATGGACCGGGTCGAGATGCCTGGCATCGTCGACGACGACGAGTTGTGGGACGCCTACCGGCGCTGCGACGTCTTCGTGGCCCCGTCGCGCTTCGAGTCCTTCGGGCTCGTGTACGTCGAGGCGATGATGGCCGGCCGCCCGGTCGTCGCCCTCGACGCCGGCGCCGCACCGGAGGTCGTGGTCGCGGGGGCCACCGGCGAGCTGGTGGAGGCCGACGCCGACGCGCTGGCCGCGGCCATCTCCGCGCTGCTGGCCGACCCGGCGCTCCGTCACCGCATGGGTGCGGCGGGTCGGCGTCGGTTCGAGGAGCACTACAGCGCAGCCGCCATGGCCGAGCGCGTCGAGCGCCTTCTTGTCGATGTGGTCGCGGGGGTGCGGGTGTGAAAGTGGCGCTGGTGACGGGGCTCTGCCAGCGCCGCGACGCCATCTCTAACGCGGTGATGGCCGAGCGGGAGGTGCTGGTCGCTGCGGGTCACGAGGTGACCGTGTTCACCCACTTCACCGACCGCCTGGCCGGCGACGAGGTCGTCGTGATCGTGGACCCGTGGAAGCTGCAGCAGGTCCCGGCCTACCGGGACGCGGACGTGGTGGTGTTCCACTACGGCATCCAGTACGAGCTGTTCAACGCGCTGCTGCTGGGCCACCCCCGCGCCGCGCTGGTGGTCCGGTTCCACAACGTCACTCCACCGGCGCTCCTGGACGGCGATCCCGCGGCCGCGGCGGCGCGGGCCATCGACCAGATCTCGATCGCGGACCGTGCCCATGTCGTGTGGTCGGACTCACGCCACAACACCGACGTGCTGGTCACCCACGCGGACGTCGAGCGCGACCAGGTCCGCCTGATGCCGTTGTGCGTGCCCAGGGTGGAGGCCGAGCCTCTGCCCCGGGTCGCCCACCCGCGGCTCCGGATCCAATCGGTCGGCCGATTCGTGCGGGCCAAGGTC
>DASSDH010000179.1:0-3336 GCA_035697245.1 Jiangellaceae bacterium | reverse complement strand
GGCCGCTGCGGGTGGTCGATCTCGGGGACCGCCTGCCAGCGGCACGATCACGAGCGGGTATTCCTCGGGCGAGCCGATACCGAGGAGGTGGGACACGTCGTCGTCGACGAAGCCGGTGAGCATCTGCGACGTGATGCCCGCTGCCTCGGTGACTGCCAGGCAGTTCGCCAGGATGGCGCCGGAGTCCCAGAAGAGGTGTCGGTACCCGCGCTCCCCGTACTTCCAGGTGGTGCGCCACGGGATGCCGGAGAGGACCAGGGTCGTCGGTGCGCCTTGGATGGCCCCGTCGGCGGCGGCCCGCGCCAGGAATGGCCGGTGGTCGCCATCGCGGAGCCGGCGCAGGGCGAATTCGACCGGATTGAAGTGGTAGACGCCCGCCGGCAGGCCCGGCAGGTCGCCAGACACCACGTAGACCTCTATGGGGTAGAGCGCGCCGGCCGAGGCGGCGGCCCGCAGGAAGATCGGCCGCCCACCGACCAGCCGCGCCCGGCGCGTCACCCCTGCCGAGAAGAACAGCACACGGGCCAGCTCCGGGAGCCCCCACGGCCCGGGCGCGGCGTCCACGCGGCCGGAGAGCACCTCGACCGCTGGCGCGTTCCGCTCCGGTAGGTCGACCGGCAGGGGAATCGGCTCGAGGTCCGGGTAGTGCTTCAGCGGGAGCGGCATGTTGGCGAAGTCGAGGAAGTGCCCGCTCGCGCGCACGCTCTCGACTGTGTGCTGGGTGGCGTCGTGGAACAGGCGGGTCATCTCGCGATCGTTCTGCGCCATCACCCCGACGGTACCCAGCGCGGTCAGCCCCGGTGAGATGGCGCCCGCGCCGCCGGTCAGCCGCTTAGCCGCGGTGATGTGACGATGGCGGCGGCGCCGGCCAAGCTGGACCCCAACCGGCACCTGGGCTGCCACGTGATGCGGACGAACTGGAGGCGGACCGGCCGAGTCGACGGCCACATGAGCCACCAACCCCGGCGGTGCCGGTCGCCGAGCACGAGTCTCACGCTGACACGCCCTCGACGCTCAACCTCCGAACGTCGAAGGTGACGTCGCATCAGGTTCATCCGGTCGGGTAGCCGCGCCAGTCAGCCTGCTCCGAGGCGCCGATCTGGCGCTACCCCCACGGCGCGACGGCCCGACATTTTGGCGATGATCTGTGCTCACGTTCCGGCGCGTTCCGCGTTTTCGCAGAGTGCGCGAGATCGGCAGATCGGTATCGGCGCCTGATGGTTCCCAGCGCGGGGGTTGATCGAATGTGGGACATTGCTGCTCTCGCACGAGAACGGTCGATCTGTGCGCCGACGACGGCATGTCGGACGCTCACGGAGTCGCCGATCCGCACGGCGTCAACCTGGCTCGCTGGTGGACGTTATGTGACCCCGTTCTGTACGCCCGGAACGGCACTTTGATGGCACGGCGGGCCCAGCCGCAAGCAGCGCGTTCGGGGCTACCCCGTGGGAGCGCATAGCGCCGGCTATCGGCGCGGCCGAGCGGCCGTCGTCAATGTCGTTATGACGCGCGTGCGCGTAAGGAATGCGGGCACCCGGAGCGACTCGATCTGTCGGGCGCGGTCTTGATCGCGGCTTGCTCCTGGGTTCGTCCGTTCTCCCGGTCCGGCGGGCTACGCCGACCTGGGTTAAGCGCATCGGCTGATGCGTAGGATGCGCCACGTGGAGGCAACACTTCGCGCCGCTCGGCCGGAGGACGCTTCTCGCATCAGCGTCCTGCTTGAGCAGTTGGGTTGGGCTGTAATGCCTGACAAGGTCGCTGCCGAGCTCTCGGCTTCACCGACGACTGAGATTGTCGTCGCCGAGTCTGATGGAGACGTTGTCGGTCTCATCGCTGTCACGACTCGGCGGCAATTCCAGCGGGCGGGGAACCTCATCACTATTGACACCTTGGTCGTCGATGAGGCGCACCGTTCGCACGGCATCGGCGAGCGGTTGGTCGGCGTCGCCCTCGAGGCAGCGGCACGCTGTAGCGCCCAGGCAGTGGAGGCTGTGAGCCACCATCGCCGCGTCGACGCTCGTCGTTTCTATGAACGGCTTGGCTTCGAGGTCACATCGAACTACTTCGTACGCACCCCTTAACTCTCAAGCTGGACCGAACGGGCAAGCACGTAGTAACGGCCGTCGAATAGCGCCTCCCCGCCGATCTCGTCGACCAGTTCGTCGATTGTCAGATGGCGCTTGTACACCGTGAAAGTCGAGCCGTCTTCCAGCTGGCGGGACTGCCACTCCTCCGGCTGGGCGCCGGGGGGACGACCTGAGTCCAGCACTACCAGCTCTTCCGCGACCCGGTGAGCCTCTGTGAGGAACACCTCGCGTTCAGCCGCTTCCAGGTGTCCGTAGAGGTGTCCGGCAAAAAGGCGAGCGATGGCATTCCGTCGCACGGGCAGGGCCGTTGCGTCGGCACAGATCACGGGGACACCAGTGACGACCGTTCGGAGCCGCTGAAGCGCCGCTTCGCTTTGATCGAGCGCGAAGCCATTCCCCTGAAGGGTTGCGGTGAACACCCCGGGACCGGCCCCGACGTCAAGAAACGCTGCAGGCTTGAGTCGGGCGAGCAGCCTCTCGATCTCGTCGTGCTCCGCGGTCAGCGCGTCGACGTCGACATCAACACCCAGACCGGCGAAGTATGCGTACGCTCCTTCGACGCCGCCTTGGTAGTGGGGGGCCCGACGTTGGTAATACCTCCAAAGCGAGGCGCGACGACTTGGCAGCATCGGCACTCCGCAAGTTTGGTCCGGCGGCGAGAGGTGCGCCGAACGGCCGAGCCGAAGATCGACTGTGGGGGCTGCCCTCGTAGCGCCGATCGGCACGTCGGCGCTCGCGGGAGGCGTCCCAGAAGAACCTCGCGCCAGCCTCGGCGTCGTCCCCGACCGCCGGCTGGTAGCGCATCCACAGTGGCGTTCTGTTCGCCGCGGTGCGCCGTAGAGAGCAGGCCCCCTGAGTACGGATCGCCGAATCGGTCGCGCGCTCGGTCTGCGGTCTGGTTCGCACCACGACGGTGTTGAGTAGGTGCGATCGGGGCGCCGATGAGAAATGGCGCCGGCAGTCGTCTGAGTACGGTCCGGTGAACGCGCGGCGCGCATCAAGGGAGAGCAACGAGATGAGACCACTTCGATACTCGATCAACGTCACGCTCGACGGCTGCTGCCATCACGAGGCAGGGCTCCCCCCGGACGAGGAGTCGATGCGCTACTGGACCGCTGAGATGGAACGAGCCGATGCCCTGCTGTTCGGCCGGGTGACCTACGAGATGATGGAGTCGGCGTGGCGGCAGCCGGCCACGGGCACGTGGCCTGACTGGATGGATGAGTGGGAGATCCCGTTCGCCGAGACC
>DASSDH010000178.1:0-3054 GCA_035697245.1 Jiangellaceae bacterium | reverse complement strand
GAAGCTGAAGAAGATCAACGCCGAGCTCAAGGGCGCGGTCCTGGCCCGCGGCTCGACCCTGCTCGAGGTCCACCGGATCGGCCCCGCCGGTGCTGCCCGCATCCGCGCCGACGTCGGCGACGTCGCAAGGTTCGCCGATCGGAACCGGTTCGCCTCCTGGACCGGCACCGCACCCCTGGACGCATCATCAGGAGAACAGATCCGCCACCGGCTCTCCCGCGCCGGCAACCGCCGGCTCAACCACGTGCTGCACATCGCGGCCATCGTCCAGCTGCGCAACGACACCGAGGGCCGCGCCTACTACCGACGCAAACTCGCCGCCGGCAAGACCCCGATGGAAGCGCTGCGATGCCTAAAGCGGCGACTCTCCGACGTCATCTTCCGCCGCCTGGTCGCCGATGCCAGCGAGCGGAAAGTCAGTGGCCAGGGCACGGGCCCGGGAGGGCACTGCGGGGCGACTCAAGAATCCAGCGCGGTCGACCTGCCCCCGCTCATCGACACTTCGGATCAGCCACTTCCCGGACCCGCAGAACCGACGCTACGCCCAACACCACAGCGCCAGAACACCGAACGAGAGCCAGCACTCAAACCAATCCCTTGACACAGAGGGGAGCCAGATGAGTGCGTTCTCTACGGTTCGACGTCGTTCAGAGCTCGTAGCGGCTCTCGGGTCCCGAGGAGCGCATGTCGGATCTTGCGGTTCCACGGTCCGTATGCTCCCGGCGGCGCGCCGATGCAGCGGTGCGGCTGCTGCTGTCCGACGGCCCAGCCAAGACGTCGACTTCCAGGGCCGCCATTGGATACAGAAATAGGACCACCAACACGCCGACGGTGGCCCCGACAAGTTGGGCGGCGATGAAGGGCGGGACTGAGTTCGGCGCGATTCCCGCGAAGGTGTCGCTGAACATCCGGCCGATGGTGACGGCGGGGTTGGCGAACGATGTGGATGCGGTGAACCAATAGGCCGCCCCGATGTAGGCGCCGACCGTGGGACCTACCAGCACAGTGCGGCCCGAGCGTGCCAGGGCGAAAACGAGCGCGACCAGTCCGGCTGTGGCGATGATCTCGGAGAGGAGCAGGTTCCAGCCGTCGCGGGTGGTGGTCGACACCGTGATTGCCGGCAGGTCGTACATGAGGTTGGCGAGGATGGCGCCGAGTATGCCGCCGGCGATCTGGGCGGCGGCATACGGGCCGAGGTGGGCGAGGCGAAGCCCGGATCCGGAGCGACGGCCGATCCACCAGTCGGCGAGGCTGATCACCGGGTTGATGTGGGCTCCGGAGACCGGTCCGACCAGCAGGATGATCACGGCCAGCCCGGCGGCGGTGGTGAGCGCGTTCTCCAGTAGCTGGAGCCCGACGTCGCCGGGGGAGAGCCTGGCGGCGGCGATGCCGGAGCCGATGACGACGGTCACCAGCAGTCCGGTGCCGAGCGCCTCGGCAGCGAGACGGCGGGCCAAGGGCACGTGAATGGAGGCACTCATGGGGTGGTCGTCCGTGCAGGTGTGCCTGTTGGTTCGGCGAGCTTGCTCGTCGAGCGGTGCTGCATGGCGCGTTCCCAGGCGTGTGCGGCCATCTGTACCGCGTCCCAGGGGCTGCCCAGGGGCGGGGTGTAGGACAGGTCCAGGTCGGCGAGTTCGTCGATGGTCATGCCGTGGTGGATGGCGGTGGCGGCGATGTCGATGCGTTTGGCCACCGCGGCGTCTTTGTGTCCGACCATTTGGACGCCTAGCAGCCGGTGGGTGGCGGTGTCGGCGGTGACCCGGATTCGGATGCTGTGGGCGCCCGGGTAGTAGGCCTTGTGGTCGTCGGCGTCGGATTCCACCGACCGGGGATCGAAGCCGGCTTGCCGGGCTTCGGTGTCTCGTAGGCCGGTGCGGGCGGCGGCCAGGTCGAATACCTTGACCACTTGGGTGCCCAGCACGCCGGCGAATTCTCGGTTGCCGCCGACGGCGTTCTCTCCGGCGATGCGGCCCTGCTTGTGCGCGGTCGTACCAAGTGGCAGGTAGGTGGTGCCGAGCAGCCGGTGATGGGTGACGGCACAGTCTCCGGCCGCCCAGACGTGCGGGATCCCGGTTCGCATCCGCCGGTCGACGTCGATGGCGCCGCGCGGGCCGAGCCGGGCGCCGGCAGCAGCGGCGAGCGTGGTGTCGGGTTGCACACCGGCCACGACCAGGAGCAGGTCGACAGTCCGGTCGAGCTGGTGGTCGCCGAGGACTCGCAGCTTCGTGCCGCTGGGGTCGATGCGGAGCACCGTTGTTTCTGTGAGGACCTCGACGCCCGCCTCGATAAGTCGGTCGCGGACGAGTCGGCCCAGCGAGGGGTCAACGGTCGGCAACACCTCGGTGAGCATCTCGACTTGGGTGACCCGCATGCCACGCGCGGTGAGCGCTTCGGCCATTTCCAGTCCGAGGTATCCGGCGCCGACGATGATTGCGGTCGCCGAGTGGTGCATGTCGATGAACCTCGTCAGGGCGAAGGTGTCGCCCATGGTGTGCAGGAGGAATACGCCGTCATCCGGGCCGAGTGTGTCGAGGCCGCCAATCGGCGGGCGTACCGGAATGGCGCCCGTACCGATTACGAGCTCGTCATAGAGCAACCGCGACTCGCGACCGTCACCATCGGTTAAGGAAAGCCGTCGCGCGTCGACTTCGACGGTGTTAGCTGTGGTGTTGAGGAGCAGCCGCACGCCCGCGGCCTGCAGGTCGGCGATGCTGCGGTGCGCGAGTGTGCGCCAATCGCGGACGTCCCCGGATACCAGGTACGGGATGCCGCAGATGGAGAAGTTGGGGTATCGGTCGGCCACCACGACGCTGACATCGACGGACGGGTCAAGTTCACGGGCTCGCAACGCGGCAGCGATTCCCGCGTCGCTGCCGCCGACCGCGACCAGATGCACCGAGTCTGCTAGGCCTTGGCCGGGACGTCGAGCTCGTCGAGCAGGTGCCGCACCCGGCGTTCGATCTCGTCGCGGATTGGCCGTACCGCGGCCAGATCCTGTCCGGCCGGGTCGTCCAGAGTCCAGTCCTCGTACCGCTTGCCGGGGAAGATCGGGCA
>DASSDH010000177.1:0-4642 GCA_035697245.1 Jiangellaceae bacterium | reverse complement strand
TGAGCGTGGAGGTGGAGAAGGGAGAGTTCGTCTTCCTGGTCGGACCGTCCGGGTCTGGGAAGTCGACGTTCCTCCGTCTCGTGCTCAAAGAGGACCGGCCGACGTCCGGCCGCATCAGGGTCGCCGGCAAGGACCTGCACCGGCTCTCCAACTGGAAGGTTCCGCACCTGCGTCGTCGGATCGGCACCGTCTTCCAGGACTTCCGCTTGCTGCCGAACAAGACGCTGTTCGAGAACGTGGCGTTTGCGCTGCAGGTTATCGGCAAGTCGCGCCGGCAGATCAAACGCGACGTTCCCGCGGTCCTCGAGTTGGTCGGCTTGGACGGCAAAGAAGACCGGCTGCCCGATCAGCTCTCCGGCGGTGAGCAGCAACGCGTGGCTATCGCCCGCGCATTCGTCAACCGGCCGTTGATCCTGCTGGCGGACGAACCGACCGGAAACCTCGATCCCGCAACCAGCGTCGGGATCATGAAGCTCCTCGACCGGATCAACCGCACGGGGACCACCGTCGTCATGGCAACCCACGACCAATCGATCGTCGACCAGATGCGCAAGCGTGTCATCGAGCTCGACGGAGGAAAGCTGGTGCGCGACCAGTCCCGCGGCGTCTACGGCTACACCCGCTAGGCCACCGTCCGCACCCACGAGCCGCGAAGAAGAGCGATGCGCTTCCACTACATCTTGTCCGAGATCATGACCGGGCTGCGCCGCAACTTGACGATGACCCTGGCGGTCGTCATCACGGTGGCGATCTCCATGGGCTTCCTCGGTACCGGCCTGCTGGTGCGGGCTCAGGCGAGCACCATGAAGGACTACTGGTACGACAAGATCGAGATCTCGGTCTTCATGTGCAACGCATTCGACAAGGGCAGTGGCTGTGCGGGTGGCCAGGTCACCCCTGAGCAGAAGGCGCAGATCGAGCAGACGCTGACGTCACATCCCGAGGTCCGCCAAGTCTTCCCCGAGTCCCAGGAACAGGCGTACGAGCGCTTCCAAGAGCAGTTCCAGGACTCCATCGCCGAAACGATCACGCCCGATCAATTGCAGGAGTCGTTCCGGGTCGAGTTGCGCAACCCCGAGCGGTACGAGGGCGTCGTCTCGGCAGTAGTGGGACTACCCGGTGTCCACCAGGTCATCGACCAGCGGGAGGTCCTCGAACCGTTCTTTGACGTGCTCAACAGCCTGCAAGTCGCAGCAGCGGTGATCAGCGGAATCATGATCGTGGCGGCAGTCCTACTCATCGCTAACACGATCCGGCTGGCCGCGTTCAGCCGGCGGCGCGAGACCGGCATCATGCGGCTGGTCGGCGCGTCGAACTTCTACATCCAGCTCCCGTTCATCCTGGAAGCGGCGATCGCCGGGATCGTCGGCGCTCTGCTCGCCGCCATCGGCATCGTCCTGGTCAAGTGGCTGTTCATCGACGGAAAGATGGCCGAAGCGCTGCGGTTCGTCGCCTGGGTCGATTGGGCAGACACGCTCAGAGTGCTTCCCTGGCTGTTGGTCGCGGGCATCGGATTGACGGCTATTGCGGCTTTCGTGACATTGCGGCGGTACCTGCGCGTTTGATCTAAGCGTCCTTCCTTTTCGTTCACAGCTCTCCCCATGACCGACCCTCCAGGTGTACGGTCGTGTGTCGTGTGGTGCACAGGGGATTGGTGTGACACGTGTGACTAGGCTGCGTGGACGCCGACTCATACCGCTCGGGCTGGCCGTGGGGCTCGTCCTGGCGTCGGTCGTCCCCGCCGGTGCTGCCGACCCTTACGACCGCAAGCGGGCCGTCGAGCAGCAACTGGACCAAGCACAGGGCGAGCTTCGTCAGTCGACCAAGGCACTCGACGACGCGACCCGCTCTTTCAGCGACGCTCAGGCCAGGTTGCCGGCCGCCGAGCAGGCGTTGGCCGAAGCCGAGCAGGCGCTGACCGTCGCGCAGGAGCAGCTGGCGCGGGCCCGCGGCGAGTTGGCCGCAGCGAAAGCCCAAGACGCGGCGGCGGCCGCCAAGCTCGCCGCCGCGGAGCAGCGGGTCCGCGACCAAGAGGCCCGGATCGTCGAGATCACCGCCCGTATCGAGGGCAAACGGGCCGCGATGAGCGAGCTGGCGGTCGAGGCGTACCAGCAGGGAGCCATGGGGCGAATGCTCGACCTGGCCGCCGTGTTCGAGGCCGAGGACGTTAACGACTTCACCGCCCGCGTGACATACGCGCAGTCCGTTCTCAACGCGGAGGACACCGTTCTCACCGGGATGGAGGACGATCGGGTCGATCTCGCCAACGAGCGGGTGAAGCTGGAGGAGCTTCGTGAGGAGGCACGGCGCCTGCGCGAGGAGGCCGCCCGACATCTTCAGCGCACCAGGGAACTCGAGGCCGCAGCGACCGCTGCACGGGCCGCGGCAGAGGCGAACGCGGAGCAGGCGCGGGCGGCCAAGGCGGCCGTGGACGAGCTGGTGACCCAGCGATCGGGCGCCGTCGCGGCGGCGGAACACGCGAAGGCCGACGACGCGAAGCAGTACGCGGCGCTGACGGCCGAACGCGACACGATCGATGCGGAGATCGCCGAACTCGCCCGCAAGGCGCGCGAGGAGCGCGCGCGCAAGGCGGCCGCAGCGCGAGCGGCCAGCGCGTCCTCCGCTGGGTCTTCCGGTGCTGGGTCTTCCGGCGCGAGTTCGTCGGGCGGCGGATCGTCGAATAGCGGCTCGTCGAGTAGCGGCTCGTCGAGTGGCGGCTCGTCGGATTCCGGCGGCCTGAGTTATCCGGTGAGCAATCCATACGTCACCTCCCCGTACGGCATGCGGATTCACCCCGTGACCGGGGTATACAAGCTGCACGACGGCACGGACTTCCGTGCCCACTGCGGTACGCCGATCCGTGCGGCAGCGCCCGGTCGTGTGCTGTGGGCCCGCTACCGCGGCGGCTACGGCAACCAGGTGGCCGTCGACCACGGCGTCATCGGTGGAGACGCGCTGATGACCTCGTACAGCCACCTTTCGCGCTTCTCCGCCAGCAGAGGTGAAGGAGTGTCCCGGGGAGAGGTCATCGGCTACTCAGGGAGCACCGGCTACTCGACCGCCTGCCACCTGCACTTCATGGTGTACGACGACGGCGTGCGGGCAAACCCGATGAGTTATCTCTGACACACTCTCGGTCCCGGCTCAGCCGGCCCTGATGAGATCCTGCTGTCCATGGCACGCGAGCGCGGACGCACGGTGGTGGCGCAGAACCGCAAGGCCCGCCACGACTACCACATCGACTCGACCTACGAGGCCGGTCTCGTGCTCAGCGGGACCGAGGTCAAGTCGTTGCGGGCCGGCCGGGCCTCGCTCGTCGACGGCTTCGCCGAGGTCCGTGATGGCGAGGTGTGGCTACGCAACGTGCACATCCCCGAGTACGACCAGGGCACCTGGACCAACCACGAGCCGCGCCGGCCACGCAAGCTACTCATGCGGCGGGACGAGATCAGTCGGCTGGTCGTCAAGACCAGGGAGAAGGGCTACACGCTGGTTCCCCTCTCGCTCTACTTCTCCGATGGTTATGCCAAGGTCGAGGTTGCCCTCGCCCGTGGCAAGAGGTCGTACGACAAACGGCACACCCTGGCTGAGAAACAGGCTCTGCGTGAGGCAGACCGAGCGATTGCCCGATCTCGACGACGGCGCGGCTGATCCGCCCCCAGCGCTGCTCCTAACGAACGAATCGGTGTACGTCCGGTGAGCCGGCCGTGTCGTGGCCGCCGGCGATCCACGGACCGGTGCCTTCGCTCTGGTCGATCACGCCTGCCTCGAGTGAGGTGTGCCGGCCGTCGAGAACCGACGCGGCCAGCCGCTCGTCGATGACGTCGGTGTTCTGCCACAGGGCGTCGAACAGTCGCTCGACCCGAAGTCGCGCCTGCCGGCAGAACACGTCGGCGAGTCGAGCGGAGCCAATGTCGCCATCGGCGCGCAGGGCCTGCGCCCGGACACAGCTCGCCGCCATCGCGAACAGTTCAGCTCCGATGTCGACGACTCGGGCCAGGAAGCCCTGCCGGCGCTCGAGTCCGCCTTGCCAGCGGGCCATACCGTAGAACGTCTGCCGAGCGAGCCGGCGGGACGAGCGCTCGACGTACCGCAGGTGCCGGGCCAGGCCGCCGAACTCGGCATAGGACGACGGCAGTTGGCCCCGTCCGGCCACCAGCATCGGGAGCCAGCGGGCATAGAAACCCGCCGCCCGTGCGGTGGCCCTGGCCTTGTCGGCCATGGCGACGTCCGGATCGATGACGTCGCCGGCCGCCTGCAAGTGTGCGTCGACGGCCTCGCGGGCGATGAGCAGGTGCATGATCTCGGACGACCCTTCGAAGATCCGGTTGATCCTCAGGTCGCGAAGGATCTGCTCTGCCGGCACAGCCCGCTCTCCGCGGGACCGCAGTGACTCTGCCGTCTCGTATCCGCGTCCGCCCCGGATCTGCACGAGCTCGTCGGCGACGAGCCAGGCCATCTCACTGGACCACAGCTTGGCCAACGCCGCCTCGATCCGGATGTCATGGCGGCCGGCATCGGCGAGTTGCGCGGACAGGTCGAGGACGGCCTGCTGGGCGAAGGTCGTGGCGGCCATGAAGGAGATCTTGTGCGCGATCGCGGCGTGCCGGCCGACCGGCCGGCCCCACTGCACCCGGGCCGA
>DASSDH010000176.1:0-2877 GCA_035697245.1 Jiangellaceae bacterium | reverse complement strand
CGGGCCGCGACCGAGCCCGAGGCGCTGGCTGTGGGGCGATCAGTCGCCCGCAGCAACCTGTTCAAGTGTGCGATCTTCGGCGGCGATCCGAACTGGGGACGGGTGCTCGCGGCGATCGGCACCACCGACGCGACGTTCAACCCGGGAGCGGTCGACGTCGTCATGAACGGAGTCGCGGTGTGCCGCGACGGTGCGATCGGGGAGCCCCGAGAGGCGGTTGATCTATCGGGCCGGCAGATCGCGGTGACCGTGGATCTCAAGGCAGGGGAAGCGGCGGCGACGATTCTGACGACGGACTTGACGCACGACTACGTGCACGAGAACTCGGCGTACTCGACATGAGCACGACCACGTACGAGCTCGCCATGGGCAAGGCAGCCACCCTGGTCGAGGCGCTGCCATGGCTGAAGCGGTTTCACGGTGCGGTGGTCGTCGTCAAGTACGGCGGCAATGCGATGACCGACGTCAATCTGGCCCGCGCATTCGCCGCCGACGTCGCCTTCCTGCGACTGGCCGGGCTCAAGCCCGTGGTGGTGCACGGCGGAGGCCCACAGATATCGACCATGCTCGGCCGGCTCGGGATCGAGAGCGAGTTCCGTGCCGGTCTGCGGGTCACCACCCCCGAAGCGATGGACGTGGTCCGGATGGTGCTGGTGGGTCAGGTCGGTCGAGAGCTGATCGGCCTGATCAATCAGCATGGGCTCTTCGCCGTCGGCCTGTCCGGAGAGGACGCGGGCCTGTTCACCGCCGAACGCCGGAGTGCGCTGGTCAACGGTCATGCGGTGGACCTCGGCCTGGTCGGCGACGTTGCACACGTGCGGCCGGAACCGGTGCTGGATCTGCTCGACGCTGGGCGCATTCCCGTCGTCTCGTCCGTAGCGCCGGATCCGGACGGCGTCGTGCACAACGTCAACGCTGACACGGCCGCCGCGGCTTTGGCGGTAGCGCTCGGAGCGGAGAAGCTGGTCGTCCTGACCGACGTCGCCGGGCTGTATCGGGACTGGCCGGAGACGACCGACGTGATCACCGAGCTAGGTGCGGACGAGTTGGAGCGACTTCTGCCGGGCCTCGATGCCGGCATGGTTCCGAAGATGACGGCGTGCCTACGGGCCGTGCGCGGTGGTGTGCCGGAGGCGACCATCGTGGACGGACGGCTGCCCAACGCGGTGTTGCTCGAGGTCTTCACCGACGCGGGTGTGGGCACGATGGTGGTGCCGTCGTGATTCCGAACACGATCCAGCGGTACGAGCACTCGCTCATGAATACCTACGGGCCGCCACGGCGCGTTCTCGTGCGCGGCGAAGGTTGCTATGTCTGGGACGAGGACGGCCGCCGTTACCTGGACCTCCTCGGCGGCCTTGCGGTCAACGTACTGGGCCATGGCCACCCGGCGTTGGTCGCAGCGGTGACGGAACAGCTGAGGACGTTGGGTCAGGTTTCGAACTTCTTCGCCACCCCGCTGCAGGTTGCCCTCGCCGAGCGGCTGCTCGAGATCAGCTGCGCCGACGGCGGCCGGGTCTTCTTCGCCAACTCGGGGACCGAGGCGCTCGAGGCGGCCTTCAAGATGGCCCGCCGGACCGGGCGCTCGGCGATCGTCGCCGCAACGGGTGGATTCCACGGCCGGACAATGGGGTCGTTGGCGCTGACCGGCAAGCCGGCCATCCGCGAGCCGTTCGCTCCACTGCCGGGCGGTGTCGTGCACGTGCCGTATGCCGACGTGGACGCTCTGGCGGCCGCCGTTGACGCCGACACGGCCGCGGTGGTGCTGGAACCGATCCAGGGCGAGGCCGGCGTCCGGGTTCCGCCTGCCGGCTACCTCCGAGCGGCTCGGCAAATCACCAGTCGGCACGGGGCGCTGCTCGTCCTCGACGAGGTGCAGACCGGCGTCGGCCGGACCGGTGAGTGGTTCGCCTTCCAGCACGACGGCGTCCGGCCTGACGTCGTCACCGTGGCCAAAGGTCTCGGCGGCGGCTTCCCGGTCGGGGCCTGCCTCGGCTTCGGTCGGGCGGCTGACCTGCTGGGTCCGGGCTCGCACGGCTCGACGTTCGGTGGCAACCCGGTCGCGGCCGCGGCAGGTCTCGCGGTGCTGGAAACCGTCGAGCGAGACGGGCTGCTGGACAACGTGAACAAGGTGGGCGACCAGCTCCGGCGCGGCGTCGAGTCCCTCGGTGAGCCGCTTGTGGCCGGCGTCCGTGGGCGCGGCCTGCTGCTCGCCATCGAGCTCACCGCGCCAGTTGCGACCCAGGCGGCCGCAGCGGCGCTCGACGCAGGTTTCATCGTCAACGCCGTTTCGTCCGACGCGCTGCGGCTGGCGCCGCCGCTCGTGCTGTCCGGTGACCAGGTCGAGTCCTTCGTCGGCGCGCTGCCGTCGATCCTCGACGCCATTCGGGAGGCGTGATGGTCCGGCACTTCCTGCGCGACCACCTTTCGCGGGCCGAGTTCCTGCACGCGCGGACGGCGCTGCTGATCTGGTTGCTGGAGCGGAGTGCGTCGTGACGACGATTGCGACGCCTGGGACCAGAGCGGCCAGGCACCGGCGAATCGCGGAGATCCTGGAAAGGGAGCCGGTGCGTTCGCAGACCGAGCTGGCAGGCCTGCTCAAGACCGATGGCATCGCGGTCTCGCAGGGCACTTTGTCGCGGGACCTCGATGAGCTCGGTGCCGTGAAGGTGCGTGACGCGGCTGGTGACCTCGTCTACGCCCTGCCGGGCGAGGGTGGAGACCCGCGGCCGCGGGTTGCCGAGCGGACCACCGTCGACGCCCGGCTGATCCGGGTTTGTGAGGAGATCCTGGTGTCGGCGACATCGTCGGCCAACCTGGTCGTCCTGCGTACCCCACCCGGAGCCGCGCAGTACCTCGCCTCGGCGATCGACCATT
>DASSDH010000175.1:0-104107 GCA_035697245.1 Jiangellaceae bacterium | reverse complement strand
TCCCCGTGGTGTCCTCCACCGCGAGGATGAGCACGTCACTCCCGATGTCGTCGTGCACCGTGTACGTGAACGGAGCCGTTCTCACGGCCGCGTCCTGACCGCCACCTGGGTTGGCGCCGGTGAACCACACTTCGACCTCGTCACCCGGCTGTGCCTCGATGGTGCCGCGGAACTCGCCGTAATAGACGTCGTGGGTCTCGCCGTAGCGCTCTCCGCCCTCCCATTCCTCGACCCCGGTCGCCACCGCTGCGCCGCCGTTGATCGAGTAGTGGAGCTGGACGTTCTGCAATGAGCGCTTTGCCGTCACGGCGACCTGCTGGCTGGTGCCGTACGAGACCGTAAACGGGTCGGAAACCAGGTCGGGCGCGTCGGTGCCCGGGACCGTCGACGGCACGACCGGGTCGTCGGGGTCGAGGCTCGACTGCGCGACCGCCAGCGCGAACGGCAGGTTCATCTCGAACTCTTCCTGGATGAGCTCCTCGTCGTCCGGGAAGACGAACCCGCTCACGCAGTCCGCCGCCTCCCACTCGTCGTTGGGATTACGGTCCGACACCGCCTCACAGGTCGACATCTCCGGCGTGAAGCCGAGGGTGCCGTACTGCACTTGCGCGTGCGTGTCGGTGTCGCCGTTGGTCGTGTAGAGCTCCGCGGACAGGTCTGGGTCGTTCCGGTGACGGATGGATATCCACCGGAGCCTGCTTGGCGGTGTCTCACATGTCAAGATCTGGCCGCGATGTCTCTCGGCCCCGTACGCCGGAGCGCCGCGCATCCGACGTACGCTCACCTGCCGTGACCACCGCGGCGCAAGCACCGGAAACCGTCTCGTTGGTTGTGCGTACGGCCGCGATTCCGGACCCGGGGCCGTTGCTGGCCCTGCTTCCAGAAGATGCCCCGCTGGCCTGGGTGCGCCGCGGCGAGGGTCTCGTCGGCTGGGGACAGGCCGCAGCGACCGCGATCCACGCGCCGGATCGGTTCGGGCAGGCCGACCGATGGTGGCGCGGTCTCCTTGCGACCGCCGTGGTCCGCGACGAGGTCGGCCTACCCGGATGCGGCCCGGTCGTGTTCGGGTCGTTCGCGTTCGACGAGCACAGCGGATCCTCGGTCATGGTGATGCCGCAGGTCGTCGTCGGACACCGCAACGGCCAGTGGTGGGTCACGACGGTCGGTGTGCAGGGAGCGCTGCCGCCGGCCGTCGAGATCAACCGTTCCCAGGCCGCTCGGCGACCGGCTCCGTTGGCCTTCGCGGACGGCACCCGAAGCGGCGCCGAGTGGGAACTCGTGGTCGAAGAAGCAGTGAGCCGGATCAATTCCGGTGACCTGGAGAAGGTGGTGCTGGCACGCGACCTCGTGGCCGAATCTGCCGCCCCGGTCGACCCACGCTGGCCACTCGCCCGACTGGCCGAGAACTACCCTCGCTGCTGGACGTTCTGCGTCGATGGCCTGCTCGGTGCCACTCCCGAGCTCCTGGTCCGCTTGGAGCGCGGACTCGTGACGTCTCGGGTTCTCGCTGGGACAATCAGGCGCACTGGGGACGACGCACACGATCTGGCGCTGGCCGCTTCGCTGGCGCGCTCCAGCAAGGACCTGGAGGAGCACGAGTACGCGGTCCGGTCGGTCGCGAGCGCCCTGCGGCGGTTCTGTTCGAGCATGAACGTTCCGGAAACGCCATTCGTGCTCCATCTGGCGAACGTGATGCATCTCGCCACCGACGTCACGGGCGTCGCCGCGGAGCCGCCGAGCTCGCTCGCGCTCGCCGCCGCGTTGCATCCCACCGCGGCGGTCTGCGGTACGCCGACAGAAGCCGCCGCTGCGTTGATAGCCGAGATCGAGGGAATGAACCGCGGCCGGTATGCCGGCCCGGTCGGCTGGATGGATGCCGCCGGCGACGGCGAATGGGGGATCGCGCTGCGCTGCGCGCGAATCGATCCGGACGACCCGGCTCGGCTGCGGCTGTTCGCGGGCTGCGGCATCGTCGCCGGTTCCGATCCCGAGGCCGAGCTCGGCGAGAGCGCCGCCAAGCTGATCCCGATGCGGGATGCGTTGTCCGGTTGACCGGCCGCAACGCTCAACCGAGGGCTTCGGCCACCGCGACGCGAAGCCGGACGAAAAGATCCCGATGTCCGTGCCGGTCGATGACCACTTCGACGACCCGAAGCCCCGGCCGGGGGACAAGGGCAGCGGCAAGCTTCTCCAGCTCCACGACCTCGTGTGGCGTCCGAGTGGCTGCGCACAGGGCTGCGATGTCCACTCCGTGCGGCGTTCCGAAGACCCGTTCGAACACGCTGGCGTGCTCGGGTGCGCCCGGTTCGAGCAGTCCGAAGATCCCTCCGCCGTCGTCGTTCAGCACGATCACGCACAGATCCGGCCGGGGCTCGTCCGGACCGATCAACAGCCCATTCGCATCGTGCAGGAACGTCAGGTCACCCACGATCGCGTAGCCCGGCCAACGCGACGCCAAGGCCGCTCCCACCGCGGAGGACACGGTGCCGTCGATCCCACCGACACCACGGTTGGTGAGAACGCGACCGGGCAGTGCCACCCCCAACAGGTCGGCATCGCGGATCACCGACGAGGAGCCCAGGAACAGAATGGCGTCTGGGGGCAGCGCCCGCAGTGCTTCCCGGACGGCGGCGATTCCGCTCGGCGGCCGGCCATCGGCCAACGACTCGTCCAGCACCCGGTCTGCAGCAAGATGGGCGTGCCGCCCGGCTTCCGCCCATGCTGTCAGCAGGGCCGGAGAAGCCGCCGACGGCGCCGTGCCGGGCCGTAGATCAAAGGCTGAGTACACGCGACGGGCGGCGTGAGCGGCGTCGGGCCATCGCCCCCCCGCGGTCACCACGTCGACGGGTGCCACGGCGCCGCTGACGAGCCGCGCGATCTCCCTCGACAGCGTCGGTCGCCCCACGACCAGTACCCGCTCGGGCGCATGACGGGATACCCATCCGTTGCTTCCCGCGACGAGACTGCCGCAGGCGACTCCCCGTCCGACCGATCGGGACTGCGGTTCCGCGATCACCGGCCAGCCAGCCTCGGTCGCGATCCCCCATGCCGCATCCACGCATGCCCTCGGGGCGTCGCCGATCACCATGAGCGTGCTGGAACCGTCGTGGACGGTCGATCCGGTGTCGATGCCGACCGACCGGATGGTGTTACTCGCTGAGGTCCACGGCCCGCCGTCGCCGCGACCGTCGAGCGAGTCGACCCAGGTCATGTCCCCATCGGGAACCAGCGGGTCGCGGAACCCGACGTTGCAATGCACGGGGCCAGGGTCTGCGGTTATGGCGCCAACAGCAGCGATGACGGCCCGCGAGACGCTCGACCGCCAGTAGGGCACCTGACCGGGCCGGTCATCTGCGGCGAGCTCGAGGAGCAGCCGCACCGACGCCCGGAAGATACCGGCCTGGTCCAGGGTCTGGTTGGCGCCGACGCCTCGTAGCTCTGCCGGCCGATCCGCCGTCAGGACGAGGAGCGGCACACCGCCATGGTGTGCCTCTGCCACCGCTGGATGCAGGTTCGCCACTGCGGTCCCGGAGGTCGTGATCACGGCCGTTGGGGCGCCTGCCGCCTTGGCCAGGCCCAGCGCAGTGAACGCCGCCGCTCGCTCGTCGACGCGCACATGCAGCGTGAGCAATCCGTTCGCGTCGGCGTCGGCAACGGCCATCGCGAGCGGTGCGCTGCGCGAGCCCGGGGACACAACGACATCGGTGATGCCGTTGCGGACCAGTTCGTCAACGACGACCCGGGCCAGCGCCGTCGACGGGTTCATCTGTTCAGGCTAGCTTTGCCGCCCGCCGGGCCCGGTCCCTCCACCAGCCGGCCGTGGCCTGGTCGGCACGGGCCATCGCCAGCGAGGCCGGATCCGGTTCCGGCCGCCGTACGGGGAGGACCCCGTCGACCGGCACCAGCGGATCTTCGACAACGTCGCGGCTGAGCAGCGCAGCCGTGCCGAGGCCGCACGCAAACGGCAGTTCGGGCAGCGCAGCCGCCAATGCCACCCCAGCACCAATCCCGACCGACGTCTCCAGGGCGCTCGACACGACGACCGGCAGGGCGAGTTCCTCCGCGAGCCGCAGACACACCCTTACCCCACCCATGGGCTGGACCTTGAGCACCGCCACGTCGGCCGCACCGAGTCTGACAACCCGGATCGGATCGTCGCTGCGCCGGATCGACTCGTCGGCCGCGATCGGGATGTCGACGCGACGCCGTAGCGCGGCCATTTCCTCGACCGTCGCACACGGTTGTTCTGCGTATTCGAGACCGCCCGCGGCTCGGTCGTACAGCGGCAGATACCGCGCCGCCATGTCGAGATCCCAGCCGCCGTTGGCGTCGACCCGGATATGCCCAGCAGAGCCGAGGACGGCTCGCACGGCCTCCAAGCGGGCCTGGTCGTCGGCTGCCGTCTGACCCGGCTCGGCGACTTTGACCTTGGCTGTGCCACATCCCGGGAACGCCGCCATGACAGTGGCGACCTCGGCAGCCGGAACAGCGGGCACCGTCGCGTTGACCGGGATTCTGTCGCGAACCGGCGGCGGCCAACCAATACCGGCGGCCTCCTCGGCTGCCCGCCACCAGGCCGCAGCCTCGGCGTCGTCGTACTCGGCGAATGGCGAGAACTCGCCCCAGCCGGCCTCACCGTGAATCAGCACGCCTTGGCGGACGTCGATTCCACGAAACCTCCGGCGCAGGGGAACGGCGTACACATGAAGTTCGCCCGTTTCGGCTCCGATCATGAGACGTCGAGGGACTCGGTGAGCTTTTCGTAGGTCTTCTCCATCACGTCGCGTCGCGACGCCGGCCCGGCGACCAGTGGCTGCAGCACGTGGTCGTCGGCATCGACGAGCTGGAAGAGGACGACGTTGCCGGCGCCGTAAGACACCTCGACATCCACCGCGGCGTGTCCGTCGATGTCGGTCGGGCGGGCCGACACCACCTGCCCGTGCAGGCTCGTGGCAACCTCACGGACACCCATGTCGAGGTCGTAGCTCCCGCCCTCGGTGTCGAGCACCGTGAACCCCACCTCGACGGACCCTTCAGCGGCCGTGGCGCCGTACTGGCGGACGGATACCGGCGCACCGGCGGCGTCGGTGGCGGTATCCGACGACGGCTGGGCTCCTTCGGGGAGGGCGATCCGGGCGCCGCTGGGCTCGTCGGTGATGGTGACCCAGCCGTGCTGAGCCACGGGCTCACTGTCGCCGCAGGCCATCAACACCGTGAGCAGGATCGGGCACAGTGCGACCTTCGACAGGAAACGACGGGTCATGGCGAGGCTCCCCCGAGCGCATGTCGGCCGTCGACGTCTCGATCAAGCCTAGCGGCCGCGGACCGGCTGGCGAGCCATTTGCTCTCAGCCCGTGGACACAAACCCCGGGGGAATCGGGAGCAGTTCGGTGAATATCCTCGCGATGTCGCCGAAGGAGCTCCGCCATGACGTCCGGACCATTCGAACCGTTGCTCTGGCGAACCGTCGACGGCTTCGAGTTCACCGACCTGACCTACCACCGGCACCGTGTGGACGGGCAGGACCAACCGACAGTCCGGATCGCCTTCGACCGGCCAGAGGTCCGCAACGCGTTCCGCCCGCATACCGTCGATGAGCTCTACCGGGCCCTCGACCACGCGCGGATGAGCGCAGACGTGGGGTGCGTGCTGCTGACCGGCAATGGGCCATCGCCGCGGGACGGCGGCTGGGCGTTCTGCTCGGGTGGCGATCAGCGGATCCGGGACCGCGACGGCTACCGCTACGCCGCGGGCGACACACGCGAGACGGTCGATCCCGCACGGGCAGGTCGTCTGCACATCCTCGAGGTGCAGCGCCTGATCCGGTTCATGCCCAAGGTCGTGATCTGTGTGGTGCCCGGGTGGGCAGCCGGCGGTGGGCACAGCCTGCATGTGGTGTGCGACCTCACCATCGCGAGCGCAGAACACGCCCGGTTCAAGCAGACCGACGCCGACGTCGGCTCGTTCGACGGCGGATACGGCTCGGCATATCTGGCCCGCCAGGTCGGGCAGAAGTTCGCTCGGCAGATCTTCTTTCTCGGGGAGGAGTACACGGCCGCCGAGGCGCTGCGGATGGGCATGGTGAACGCCGTCGTCCCGCACGACTCCCTCGAGCAGGTGGCGCTGGAATGGGCGACAAAGATCAACGCCAAGAGCCCCACGGCCCAGCGAATGCTGAAGTTCGCATTCAACGCCGTCGACGACGGCTTGGTGGGGCAGCAGATCTTCGCCGGCGAAGCTACCCGGCTCGCCTACCAGACCGACGAGGCCGTCGAGGGGCGGGATGCGTTCCTCGAGAAGCGGGAACCGGACTGGTCCCGGTTTCCCTGGTCGTTCTGACATAGCGTGACCGGCGGCATGCAGACCACGCGGTCCTCGGTCCATTCCACTCTGGACGCAATCGACGTTCCCCTTGGCTCGGCCGTCCTCGGGCGAATGCTGCCGGCGGTCGAAGCCGCTCTGCGCGGCGGGCCGCCGCTGCTTCCTGTACCGACGCACCCGGCATCGGTGCGCGACGCCTTGATGACGGCGATGCGGCCAGGCACTCCGGTCGAGGGCGCTGACGACGACCAGGTCGCGTTGGTCGTGCCGACATCCGGCTCGACCGGGGATCCCAAAGGAGTACTGCTCGGGGCCGGGGCGCTCACGGCGTCGGCCGTCGCAGCCCACGCCCGGTTAGGGGGATCGGGCAGCTGGCTACTTGCGTTGCCCGCGACGCACATCGGCGGGCTGATGGTTCTGATCCGAAGCGTTCTCGCGGGGACCTCGCCGGAGGTCGTGGATCTCAGAGCCGGCTTCGACCCGGACTCCTTCGCCGCCGCGACCCGACGGATCCTCAGCCGGGACGCACCCCGGCTGTACACAGCGCTGGTGCCGCGCCAACTCAGTGTCCTTCTCGACGCCGGCGCTGCCGCACTCGACGCTCTGGCGGCGTTCGACGCGGTGCTCGTCGGCGGCTCCGGTTCGGCACCCGAGCTGCTCGAACGTGCCTACGCGGCCAACGTGCGGGTCGTCACCTCGTACGGCATGACCGAGACATGTGGCGGGTGTGTCTACGACGGTGTCACGCTCGATGGCGTGACCGCCGCGACCTCGGCCGACGGCCGAATCAAGATCACCGGACCGGTACTGGCAGTCGGCTACCGGCTGCAGCCCGAGTTGACGGCGCGAGCCTTCGTCGACGGCTGGTTCGTCAGCTCCGATCTCGGCCGGATCGGCCGACGCCAACGGCTGGCTGTGTTCGGCCGAGTCGACGACGTCGCCGTCACTGGAGGGGTCAACGTCCCGCTGCCGGCCGTGGACCGCGTGCTCGCTGAGCATCCGGATGTCACGGCAGCCGCAGCCGTTGCACTGCCCGACTCGTCGTGGGGACATCGCCTGGTCGCCGTGCTCGTCCTCCGGGACCCGGCCCACCCGCCGACCCTCGAGTCGATCCGCGCCTTCGTCACCGAGCGAGCCCCCATAGCTCACGCGCCGAAGGCACTGGTGCTGGCCGATTCGCTGCCCACGCGGCCCGGTGGCGCGGTCGACCGGGGGAAGCTCGCCACTCAGCTGCTCGGTGCAGCACCGGCCTGATGACCGCCCTTCGCAACTGGGTGTCGGGAGCACGCCCGCGAACCTTGCCGGCCGCTCTCAGCCCCGTTCTGGTCGGCACCGGGGCTGCTGCCGCGGTCGGTGGTGCTAATCCCGCCAGAGCGATCCTCGCACTCATCGTGGCAGTTGCTCTGCAGATCGGAGTCAACTATTCGAACGACTACTCCGACGGGATACGGGGCACGGACAGCTCTCGAATCGGCCCGCTCCGGCTGGTCGGCTCGGGCACGGTCGCACCGGAAACCGTCCGCGCCGCGGCGTTCGCTGCCTTCGCCGTCGCCAGCGTCGCCGGCATCGCGCTGGTGGTCCTGACCGGGTCCTGGTGGCTGCTCGGCGTCGGAGGTCTCGCCCTGGCAGCCGCGTGGTTCTACACCGGCGGAAGACGTCCATACGGGTACCACGGCCTCGGCGAGCTGTCCGTTTTCGTGTTCTTCGGGCTCGTCGCAGTGATCGGCACCACCTACGTGCAGGTGGGCCGCGTAACACCGGCATCGGTGGTTTCCGGAATCGCGATCGGTTGCCTGGCCTGCGCGATTCTGGTCGCCAACAACCTGCGGGACATGGCAGGAGACGCGCGCAGTGGAAAGCGCACACTCGCGGTATACCTCGGCTCCCGCCGGACCCGGCTGCTGTTTGCGGTGTTGTTGACGGTTCCCTACGCGCTCGCGCTCGCGGTGGCTGTCGGCGGGCGGGTCTGGGCAGCGCTCGCCTTGCTCTCGATACCGGTTGCCGCCCGCGCCGCCCGTCCGGTTCTGCGCGGGGTCAGTGGTCTAGGACTCCTGCCGGTGTTGAGGGACAGTGCGCTGACCGAACTGTGTTACGCGGCTCTGCTCGCGCTTGGGCTCGCCGTCAGCCGAAGCTGACGACCTGCCCACGGGCGACTCACGGGTTGTGACGGGAGAACTCATCCGGGTGGACGCGCCGCGGCGCTCGCAGGGGACCAGCGCAACATGGACGCTACGCGGCGCACCCACCCGGTCACCCGACGGCGCGGAGAGGTACTCGTCGTGCCGTCGGGGAGTCTGAAATTATTCTTGCCTCATTATCCACTTGCACCTGCACATGCGCTATCCTGCTCTTCATGCCGTGCAAACGCAAGAGCCAGTGCACGTGCAATCTGCCGTGCAGACGGCAGTAAGTGCTCTCGTCGGTCCAGCATCCGTCCCCTAACCGAAGAGAAGAGAAGATGAGCCAGCCCTACAACGGCATGCCCGCCGGCCAGCTGACGGACGTCACGTGGCGGAAGAGCCTGCTGAGCAACCCCAGCGGTAACTGCGTCGAGATGGCGGCGCTGCCGAACAACGGCGGCTTCGCGGTCAGGAACTCCAGGGATCCTGAAGGTCCGGCGCTGGTCTACACCCGCGACGAGATGGTGGCGTTCCTCCTGGGCGCACGCCAAGGCGATTTCGACACCCTGATCGCGTAGCTCCGAGTCACCACGCCCGACACCCGGCCGCCGGACGCGACGAGGTCCCGATCGGCGGTTTCGGTTCCCACGTGGCTGCCTTCAGCCATAACATGTGCTCACATGTTGGAGGCGAGGGCGGCGCCTGACGGGTAGTAGGCGACACCTGGGAGCGATGCGTGACGACGGCTCAGCCTGAGGGCGGGTCGACCGGAGGGCCGACCGTTCTTCGGATGCTGTTGGGCGCTCATTTGCGTCGTCTTCGCGAGGCGCAGGGCGTCAGCCGAGAAACCGCCGGCTGGGAGATCCGCTCGAGCGAGTCCAAGATCAGCCGGATGGAGCTCGGCCGGGTCAGCTTCAAGGAACGCGACGTCGCGGACTTGCTCACCCTCTATGAGGTTTCCGACGCGGAGGAACGGGCCGCGCTGCTGACGCTGGCCAGGGACGCGAACACCCCTGGCTGGTGGCACCGCGAAGGCGACATCCTGCCCGGTTGGTTTCAGTCCTATCTCGGTCTGGAATCTGCGGCCGCGGTGATCCGCACCTACGAGCTGCAGTTCGTACCGGGTCTGTTGCAGACCGCCGACTATGCCCGAGCGGTGATCCTGCTGGGCCACGGCAAAGCCGTCCAGGCCGAGCTCGATCGCCGTGTCAGCCTTCGAATGACCCGGCAGCAGTTACTCAATCGGCCGGATCCGCCCCAGCTGTGGGCGGTGATCGACGAAGGCGCCTTGCGCCGACCCGTCGGTGGCCCCGACGTCATGCGCGCCCAGCTCGAGGCCCTCATCGACGCGACGAAGATGCCCAACGTCCGGCTCCAGATCATTCCGTTCGAGTTCGGCGGCCACGCTGCGGCCGGCGGCTCGTTCAGCATCCTGCGGTTCCCGGACCAGGACTTGCCGGACATCGTCTACGTCGAACAACTGGACAGCGCACTGTATTTCGACAAGCGCGAAGACGTGGAGCACTACGCCGCGGCCATGGAGCGCCTCGCGGTCGAGGCCGATCCGCCGGCTGATACCACGAAGACACTCGAGCGGTTCCTTGCCGAACTCAACGCTCGGACCGGCTGAGACGGGCGCCGCGGCGCAGTGTCAGGCCCGGCCGAAACCATGGATTCAGAAGTTCACCTGCGTCTGCGTCGCGGCTAGGGTGAATCCGTCCCCCACATCGAAGGAACTCCCCTGATGGCGTCGGACTCCCCGTTCTCACACATCGACACCTCCGTCGCGCATGCGGCGCGCGTCTACGACTACTGGCTCGGCGGCAAGGACAACTTTGCCGCTGATCGTGCGCTCGGCGATGCGATGGTCCGCGCGATTCCTACCCTGCCAGCCATGGCCCGGGCCAACAGGGCATACCTGGGCCGGGCAGTTCGGTATCTCGTCACCGAGCTGGGGATCCGGCAATTCCTCGACATCGGGCCCGGAATTCCCACCGCCGGAATCACACATGAGGTGGCCCAGGAGATCGCGCCCGAGAGCCGGGTGCTCTACGTCGACCACGACCCGCTCGTGCTCAGCCACGCCAGGGCACTGATGAACAGCTCGTCCATCGGACAGACCGAATTCATCATGGCCGACGTCCAGCAGCCGGAGAAGATCCTCGCCGATCCTGCGCTGCCGCGAACCCTCGACCTCGACCAACCCGTCGCGCTGCTGTTCGTCGCGATCCTGATGTACTTCCACGACCACGAAGATCCGCAGGGCATGGTCGACACCCTGCTCGACGCCCTGCCCTCGAGCAGCTATCTCGTAGTCACCCATCCCACTGGCGATTTCGACCCCGAGGCGGTCCAAAGCGCCGTCGACGCCGCAACAACCGCTGGACTCACCCTCGTCCCGCGGAGCCGAGACGGGGTCGAGTCCTTCTTCACCGGACTCGAGCTGGTCGAGCCGGGAGTGGTCCCCCTCCTCGCCTGGCACCCAGACGACTCGATCGCCGGCGAGGATCCGGAGAGCGTCTGGTACTACGCCGGGATGGGCCGCAAGCCCTGACTGGTGGTTACGATTCGTCGCGCAGGTGCGTGACCTCGGCGTCGGCCTCGAGGTCGGACAGGTCACGTCCGGGAGCCTTCGAGGACGACGTGTCGATGTCGACGACCGGCTCCTGCGGTTCCGCCGTTCCTTGCTGCGCGGCCCCCGGCTCCTTACCCACCGTGTTCCCGGTCACGCCGCCGTCTTCTGATATCGCGCGCTGCCGGTCATCCCAGGCGTCCTCGGCTGCCGTGCGCTCAGCCATGCGGCTCTTGATCGTGGACATACGGTTCGCCAACACCACGGAGGCTGCATCCCGGCTGCGGGACAACGCGAACACACTAATGATGCCGGAGCCGAGGATCGCGAACATCACGAGCCAGACGCCTCGGATCCCCACAATCCACAGCAGCGCCGCCACCACGAGAAAGAGCAGCACGCGTAACAGCGTGTATCGCAGGAACGCCATGACGCATCCAGCCTACGCGGGCGTATTCATACCAAGGCGGCCCCGCCCCACGTCGGTTGATCTTGGCGATGTCGTGGGACGATCGCCCAGCACGCCGTCACCTCACCATGATCAACTGTGCTGGCGGGCAGTGTGGGCACCTGAGGCGGTCAACGCCTGCACCAGCAGCTGCGGATCCACGTTGCCGCCGGACACGACGGCGACGGTCCGGCCGGTGGCGGCCTCGGGGCGCTCGAGGTAGGCGGCCACGGCGAGCGCGCCGCTGGGCTCGGCGACCAGCCGGCTCGACCTAGCCAGGACGGCCATGGCGTCGAGGATGCTTTGCTCGGACACGGTAACCACGTCGTCGACCAGCCGTGTGATGTGTTGCCAGGTCAGCTCGCCCACCGCAGGCAATCGGACGCCGTCGGCGACGGTGCGGCCGGTAAGCGCCGGATCCCAGACGACTCGCTCGCCGCGCCGGAATCCCTCCGCGAGATCACCCGCGAGCTCGGGCTCCACTGCCACGACGCGAGTGCGTGGACTGATCGCCTTGACCGCGATGGCCACCCCTGAGATGAGCCCTCCCCCGCCCACCGGCGCGAGCACGGTGTCGACAGCTGGCAGATCCTCCACGATTTCGAGGCCGACTGTGCCCTGCCCGGCGATGATGTCCGGGTGGTCGAAGGGCGGAATCACCACCAGGCCACGGTCGGCGGCAAGCCCAGCCGTCCGCGTTTCGCGGTCCGACGAACGAACCATGACGATCTCTGCGCCGAGCGCCCGAGCTCCCTCGACCTTGATCGCGGGCGACGTGTCGGGCATGACGACGACGACCGGGATGCCGTGCGAACGGGCAGCCCAGGCCAACGCCCGGCCGTGGTTGCCGCTCGAGTGAGTGATAACACCTCTACCGCGCTGGGCGGCTGAGAGTACGCCAACGGCATTCAGCGCGCCGCGCATCTTGAACGCCCCGGTCGGCTGCAGGTTCTCCGGCTTGAGCCACAGCGGACGAGCGGAATCGGCCCACGAACACGGCAGTAGAGGGGTCCGAACCACCTGGCCCCGAAGCCGGGCCGCCGCGGTACGAACGTCGTCGACGGTGACCAGGGTCAGGTTTCGACCGTCGGGACGAGCCGGCGTGTCCACCAGACCATGATGGACCGGAACAAGCTGACCACTGCGGGTTCTCGCGCCCATCGCGTCGCATACGCTTCAGACATGTGCGAGCCCACGAGCCGGGGCGGTTCGCGTTGACGAGAGCGCTGCCCCTCCTGGTTGCCGTCGTCCTCGCTGTCTACGCCTCGATCGACTGCCTGCAGACTGACCCGGCCGAAATACCGGGCCCTCGCCGACCGATCTGGATGGCGCTGATCATCCTCCTGCCGGCGGTCGGTCCCATTGCCTGGATCATCGCCAGCCGGCTCCGTCGGCGGCCGAAGCAACCGCGGCGGACCCCGCCGGTAGTGGCACCGGACGACAACCCGGAGTTCTTGCGCGAGATTCGCGACGTCGACGAACGCCATCAGAAGATGCTCGAACAGTGGGAGCAAGACCTTCGCCGGCGAGAGGACGACATGCGACACCCAAGCGAGGGTGACGACGATCCTCGGTGAGCTGGAGCCAGCCCTGATCGCTCAGAGCCCGCCGTAGGCGTGCAGCCCGGTGAACACCAGGTTGACGCCGAAGTAGCTGAACAGCACGGTTCCGTACGCGACCAGCGACACGGCCGACGCTTTCGCGCCTCTCCAGCCAGCTGTGGCGCGCGCGTGCAGATACGCCGCATACGCCAGCCAGGTGACCAGCGCCCATACCTCTTTGGGGTCCCATCCCCAGTAGCGCCCCCACGACGCCTCGGCCCAGATCGCACCCAGGATCAGCGGGCCGACGGTCCACACCGGGAACGCGATCGCGATCAGCCGGTACGCCAGCCGGTCCAAGGTGGCTGATGACGGCAGCGATGCTCCGAAGCCGGCGACCGTCCCCCGCTGCTCCGCGCGCTCGGCGACTATCTGCAGTCCGCTGACGATCGCCGAAACGGTGAACAGGCCAAAGGCCAGCACGGCTGCGCCGACATGCACGACGAGCCAGTACGAACGCAGCGCAGGTACCAAGGGACCGGGTGGAAGGTAGAGAACGGTGACGGCCAAGCTCAACGTCACGAACACGACGAGCAGAACCCAGATCGCGACCGCCCGTCCGGTGCGTGTACGCGCCATGGTGAGGAAGGCGATCGACGCCACCAGCGACGCGGTGATGGAGAACTCGTACATGTTCCCCCAGGGCGGCCGCGAGACGCTGAGTGCTCGCAGTACGACACCAGCGCCCAGCAGCAACGTCGCGAGCACGCTGACCGAGTAACCGATCGCGGCCATCCCAGCGCCGGGGCTCTGATCGTCCGCGGACTCTGCCGCCCCGGCAGGTGTGGTCTCGGCGCTGAAGCCGTCGGCAACTCCAACGGCAACCGGCTCGCGCGCGTGCGCACGCCGGGCCCGCGCACGCTGCGCGGCGTCGGCACAGTAGGCGAGCCACGCGACGATGAACGCCGCGATCGCACCGCCGACGAGGAACCTGCTCCACTCGGCCAACACTGCGGCGTCCATGTCACCCCTCTGCTCGGGCCGGGCGGAGCCTTCGGTCCACATTGTCCGCGATGGCGTCGACCTCGGCTTGCAGGTCGCCGCTATCGGAGCGCTGCAGCCCGGCGACCTCGACCACGGTACCGGCGCCCGGGGCCTCGGCGACCCGCACCCACACCCGGCGCCGCCGTACGTACAGCGACAACAGCAGGCCCGCCAGCGCGAGGGCCGCGCCGATCAGCACGAACTCCTTGCCGGCGTTGCGTGAGACCTGGAAGTTGACCCAACTGACGTATCCATCGAACGTCACGCTGCCATAGCCATCCGGAAGGGTTGCCGTCTCTCCGGGGGCGAGGTCGGCCCGGAAGGCATCGCCGTCCGTTGTACGGAATTGCTCCATGTCAGAGGTGTCGAGCCGGTAGACCGACTGCGGCTGTCCGTCGTCGAGACCGAGATCGCCGTGGAACGCCGTCAGGAACAGGGCTGGGTTGCGCGGCTCGGGGAAGGCTGAACGCGGGCCCTGCTCGTCGAGCACAGCCGTCGGAAGGAACAACCCCTGAATGCCCAGGTCCTCTCCCGACCCCATGTTTGGTCCAACCGGCACCTTTCGGACGCCGACCGAGGTGAACGAGTTGTCCTGCGGCAAGAACGGCACTGCCCCCTCGGCGAGCACCGTGCCCTCCGCATCCCGGACGGTGATGAGTGGTGCAAAGCCCGGATTGAGGATGTGGATGAGGGTGCCGTCGATCTCCAGCGGTTGGTTGACTCTGATCGTCCGGGTCTCCTCCGCGGCACCGGGCTCGCGCGTGAACCGCACGGTCGCCTCGAAGTCTTCGGGCGAACCAAGCTGGGCCCCAGCCTCCACGAACTCCATGTCGAACTCGTCCAGCTGCAGCGAGAACGGCGGCAGTTCAGCTGGGTCGAACAGCGCACCACCAGTCAGCCCGTCGTACTGGATGACGGTGTTGGCAAAGCCCGACCCCTCCGGCACGATCACGGTCGCCCGGTACCCGAACAGGCTGCCGACGGCGACCGCCACCAGCACGACGACCACCGCGATGTGGAAGATCAGGTTGCCGGTCTCGCGCAGCTGGCCCGCTTCCGCTGCTACCGCCGAGTCGACGCGCTCATCGCCGCTCGTCCTTTCTTCGACCGTTGGCGGTCCGGAGGCGACCAACACCCTGAACCGACGCGACTGCAGCTCGTCGCCGGCGGCGGCGAGCACGTCCGCCGACGAAGCGTCGACCGCGAAGCGACGGTAGGCAGGCATCCGCGACAGCCGACGGGGAGCCGGCGGTGGGTCGGCTCGCGAGGCGCGCCAGTGCTGGAACGACCGGGGCACGATGCAGCCGATCAGCGAGACGATCAGCGCCAGGTAGATCGCCGCGAACCACGGCGCCGAGTACACATCGAACAGGCCGAGCCGGTCGTACCACTGCGCCAGCCCGGGGTTGCGTTCGCGGAAATCGGCCACAGCGAGCGGATTGATCTCGCGCTGCGGCACCACGGAGCCGGGTATCGCGGCGACGGCGAGCAGGAACAGCAGGATCAGCGCCACCCGCATCGAGGTGAGCTGCCGCCACGCCCACGCGGCGAGTTCCGCCGGTGAGAGCGCAGGCGGGCGGCCAGGCTCGGTGGCCGGGGTGGTCGGTGCCTCGCGTACCGTCACACTGCCACCTCGAAACCACCGATCCAGCCCTGAAGTGACGACACCAGCTGTGTCCACACGCCTGTTACCAATAGCAACCCGAGGCCGATCAGCATGACGCTTCCGAGGCGAAGCACCCAGACCTGATGCCGGCGCACCCAACCGAACGCGCCCAGGGCACGTCGGTAGGCGACGGCGGCGACGACGAACGGCAGGCCCAGGCCAAGGCAGTAGGACAGCGACAGGAGCGCTCCCCGCGCCGCGCTGCCGTCGTCGAATGCGAGTGCCTGAACCGCCGCGAGCGTCGGGCCAGTGCAAGCGGTCCAGCCGATGCCGAACAGTGCGCCGACGAGCGGAGCGCCGGCCAGGCCCACCGTCGGCGAGACGTGCCAACGCCATTCCCGCGCGGCACCCGGCAGCCAGCCCGCGAACACCAGCCCGAGCCCGATCAGGACCGCTCCCATCACCCGCGTGATCGCATCGGCATACTCACCCAGCACGGAGCCGAGCCCGCCGAAGAGCGCGCCGTAGGAGACGAATACGACCGAGAAGCCGAGAACGAACAACAACGCGCCGAGAACGACCCGGCTGCGCCGGCCGTCCGCCAACTCCATTCCGGACAACCCGGTGACATAGGAGAGGTAGCCCGGCACCAAGGGAAGAACGCAAGGTGACAAGAACGAGACCAGGCCAGCGAGCGCGGCCACCGGAACCGCGATGAGCATCGAGCCCGACAAGACGGCGTCGGCGAAGGTCTCACCCATCGGCCGTGGCCGCGTCCTCGGCGGCGATGTCCGCGACCAGGTCATGCAGTGACTTCTGCGTGACCTCGTCGAGGATGCGCGCCGCCAGTCGGCCTTCTCGGTCGACGACCAAGGTGCTCGGGATCGCGGTCGGTGGCAGTGTGTCTCGGAACGCCAGCAACAGCGAGCCAGTCGTGTCGACAACGCTTGGGTAGGTCAGGCCGAATTCCTGCTCGAAAGCCTGGGCGTCGACGTCGTTGTCGCGCACGTTGATTCCGACGAACTGCACGTCCTGGTCGGCAAGCTCAGCCGATGCCGCCTGCAGCGCGGGGGCTTCGTTTCGGCACGGCGGACACCAGGACGCCCAGACGTTGAGGACGACGACGTCCCCCTCTGCCTGCGCGAGGTCGAACTCGCCGGTCCCCCCCAGCAGCGGTCCGGAGAACTCCGGTGCCTCCTGGCGCTCGTCGGGCGGCACGATCGTGACGACGCCCGTGCCTTCGACGTACCGGGTCTGCCCGGCTGCGTCGCTGCGTTGCACCTGACCATCCGAGCACCCCGCGGCAAGGAGGACACCAGTTGCAAGGGCGGCCATGGTCCGCACGACATGCATCAGCTCAGGCTCCCGCCCTCACCTGACGGCCCGACGCAGGCAGCAGGTCGGCAGCCGGCTCGCTGTACCCGACCGAGACGATGGCGTCGTCCTCGTAGGTGAATGTCGTCAGGCTGGCCAGGGAGCACACCCGCTTGCGGGGATCGTGCCAGAGACGACGGTCCTCTACGGCCGAGCGGACGATCCAGATCGGTAGCTGGTGCGAGACCAGCAGTGCCTCGTGGCCGTCGGCCGCGGCACGCGCATCGGCCAACGCCAACCGCATCCGAGCCACCAGCTCGACATACGGTTCCCCCCACGACGGCCGGAACGGGTTGCGCAGGTACTTGAGGTTCGAGACCCGCAGCAGGGACCGTCCACCTCCCAGTCGTTGTCCTTGAAAGACGTTCGTGGCCTCGGTCAACCGGTCGTCGGTACGGACGTCCAGGCCGAGCTTCGCCGCGATCGGTGCCGCGGTCTCCTGTGCCCGCTCCAGCGGTGATGAGACGATCCGCACGATGTCCCGATCTGCGACCGTCTCGGCGATCCGGTTCGCCATGGCGACGCCGCGCTCGGACAGGTGGAAACCGGGCAGCCGACCGTAAAGCACGCCGTCCGGATTGAGCACTTCGCCGTGCCGCAGCAGGTGGATCCGCGTCGTCGAGATGCTCACCAGGGCGCCGTTCGGACTGCTGCCGCTGCCCGGGCGGCCGGCGGCAGTGCCGCGGCCACTCGTTCGAGCACGGCGTCGTCGTGTGCCGCCGACACGAACCAGACCTCGAACGCCGAGGGCGGCAGGTAGACGCCGTGGGCGAGCATCGCGTGGAAAAACGCCGCGAATCTTGACGTGTCCGTTCGGCGCGCCCCGTCGAAGTCCACCACTGGTACTTCGGGATCGACGAAGAACAGGCTGAGCAGGTTGCCGGCGTGCTGGACACGGTGCTCGACGCCCTCGGCGATCAGCGCCTTGGCAGCCAACTCGCCGATGGTCTGCGCAGCCTCACCCACCCGGGCGTAGACATCGTCATCGGCCAGGCGGAGCGTCACGAGCCCGGCAGTGGTGGCGACCGGGTTGCCCGACAGCGTGCCAGCTTGGTAGACCGGGCCGGCCGGGGCGAGGAGGTCCATCAGCTCGGAGCGTCCGCCGAACGCCGCAGCCGGGAATCCGCCGCCCATCACCTTGCCGAACGTGACCAGGTCGGCCGCGACGCCGTCGATGCCGTACCAGCCCGAGCGACTCACCCGGAAGCCGGTCATCACCTCATCGAGGATCAGCACCGCTCCTGCCCCGTGCACGGTGTCGCGAAGAAACGCATTGAAGCCGTCGATGGGCGGAACGGCGCCCATGTTGCCGGCCGCTGCCTCCGCGATCACGCAGGCGATCTGCTGGCCATGCTCGGTGAACGCTGCTTCGAGCGCCGCCCGGTCGTTGTACGGCAGCACGATCGTGTCCGACGTGGTCGCAGCGGTCACCCCTGGGGTGCTCGGATGTGCGAAGGTCGCCACCCCGCTGCCGGCGCTGGCCAGCAGCGCGTCGACATGACCGTGATAGTGGCCGGCGAATTTGACGACCTTCGTCCGCCCGGTCGCCGCTCGGGCCAGCCGGATCGCGCTCATCGTCGCTTCGGTCCCACTGGAAACGAGCCGGACTTTGTCGACCGGCGTCCGGGCGACGATCTCCTCGGCGAGCTCGACCTCCGGTTCGGTCGGCGTCCCATACGACGTTCCCAGGGCGATCTGCCGGCGGACGGCCTCGATGACCACCGGATGCGCGTGCCCCAGAAGCAACGGGCCCCAGGAGCAGACCAGGTCGACGTACTCGCGCCCGTCCGCGTCGTAGATGAACGGTCCGTTGCCTCGGCCGACGAAGCGCGGTGTCCCCCCAACGGCCTGGAACGCCCGTACCGGCGAGTTCACCCCACCCGGCGTCACCATCTGCGCCCGTTCGAACAGCGCTGCGCTGCGCGGTACGTCGGCCGGGTACGTCACGCGCGCCATTGTCCCAGTCACGCCGTGGCGCGGATGCGGCGGCACGGGCTCGGCCCGTCAAGCGGCGGAACGGGATGTGCAGTTGTTGGAGGCCAGTCCAAGCTCGGGCGGCCCATGTCAATCACCGCTCGTCCCCGAGCTTCGTTCTTCAGCCTCCTACAACTGCATATCCCGCGCCGCCGCCAAACTCACCGTGGTCTCTCCCCGCACTCCGATATGGAGGCCTGGAAGGGACGATGATCACAACAGGAGGGAGCGTGGTGGGAGTCTCGCGGAGGCTAAGAACGAAGTTCGGGAACGCGCGGACTAGCGACGTCAGCATCAAGAGCTGGAGCTTACCTCCGAGAGGCTCCCACCACGCTCCCGACAAAGAGACCGACCACGAGAGCGCCCGACAAGACGGTGATCACAGCGATCGTCTCGCTCACTATCCTGGCGGCGTGATGGAGGAACCGCCGGCTCGGGAGGACCTCGCTGCGCAATTGGCGCCCGGCGTGAGCTCGGCAAGGAGTATGAGGACGCTGTCGTCGACAGTTTTGTGGCGCGGCTGGACCAGCGGATCGCCGAGCGGGTCGACGAACGGGTGGCCGAGCGACTCGGCTCGTCGGCAAGCGCGATGAGTGCGCCGGCCAGCACACCGGCGAAAGCCGCCGGGCACAGCTTCATTCTGGGCATGGCGTCACTCTTCGCCGGGATCCCAATCACCGCGCTGTCTTCGGAGGCTGCCGGCTCCGAAGGACTGTTCGTGTCCTGGGCCGGAATCGCCGCCGTGAACCCTGCACACGCGCTGAGTCGGCGCCGATCCAGTTGAGCCCCGGCCGACACGTACGCAAATCGCCATCGCCGCCTCTTCACGATGAGATCGTGTGCCGGGAGGCGTGATGGCCGAGCAGGATGAAAGCCTGGACCGTGGCCTGGAGGGCCGCACCGAACTTCGTGTGCATGGGGTCAGCGGCACCACGCCGGAGACGATTCTTGCCTTTCCGATCCTGAAGCGGGTCGCTGGCGACGAACGGGCTGGGTTCTTTCGACGGTGGTATCCGGGCGGACGCTCAGCCGATTTCGGCGAGCAGGGGCGGTTGGAGGCGTACAGCTGGGGTGGGCTGACGTCCGGGCCGGCTGCCCGGGCGGCTTGGCTGCTGGTCCTGCCCTTGATGCTGGTCAACCTGGCCCATTGGATGCTTCCGGCGACGCCGGTCGATCCGTCGCGGCGCCAACTGCTGGCCGGTCACGTGTCGGCGGTCCTGCTACGGCTGCTGGGTCTCATCCTCACGCTGACCATGCTGCTCACGGCCGTGCTGGTGGCGGTGGACCTGACCGGCTGGCAATGCGGCCGGATCGAGCGGTGTGCGTCCTCGGTACCGGTTGTCAGCGGGATCCTCGATGTGCTCGTCGCAAGCCCGGGCCGCCGGGTGGCAATCACCGCCGTGATCCCGCTTCTGGTCGTGGTGCTGGTCGGAATGGTGGGCCGCCGGACACTACGCACCACCAAGCCGATGTCCGACGCCACGGTGCAACGAGCCGAAGATCTACCGCTTGGTCGTCGCCATTTCTGGCGTGGCAACCCCGGCATGCCGATGCTGCGGACGACGCACGTCGCGGCCGCAACAGCACTGCTGGCAGCGCTGGTGGCGTGGCCGGCCACCAAACTGGTCGCAACCGGAGCCGCGCAGGTCGTCGGCGTCGTTGTCTGTGTCGGATCGCTGGCGATCTTCGTCTACACAGTGGTGCTGATCAGCACCGAAGCCGTGACGGGGCGCAATGCCGACACGGATGATCGGGATCGCCGAATGTCGAGGATGATCTCGGCGAAAGGCGCGACGGTCGCCCGGAGGGTGTCGCTCGTCCTGCTCGCTGTCGCCACTGTGTACTCCGCCTGGGACTGGACCGGGCCGTGGGAGCAAGCGGGGCGCTTGCCCGGCTTGCGCGGGGCGATTCTCATCTCCTTCGCGGCCGGCACCGTCATCCTGCTGCTGCTCGCCATCTCCGTCGCTGTCCAACGTCCGTGGGCGCAGGCTGGTGGTGTAGCGACGACTCCAGAGAACCGGGTCGCGATGCGCGGCCTGGGCGGCCCGGCGATTGCCACCATCGCCTTCCTGGTCGCCGGCGGGTTCTCCGCAGGCATCACCTACCGGGTCGCCGAGCTCCTCGGCTATCCGGTGCTCAGCCAGGAAACCGCCACCGTGAACTTGGTTGCCCAGCAGGTGGTGGCGAGCGACCCGGCGCGCTCCTTTCAGGAGCGGCTGGCGGCGGCGACCGCGGAAGTGCCGATGGTCGTCCCGCCGTCGTTCGCCTGGGCCGGAGCCGCTGCAGCGGTCATCACCGTCGCACTGATCGTGGTCGCCGCTGTCGTCGCGCTTGGCGTGCGGCGGAGACTCGGACCACTCGCCGAAGACATCGTGAAGGCCCGGACACAGGAAGCGGTGGGATTGGAACCCGGTGACGAACGGGTACGCCGAGTTGCCATCGCCACCGCCATTGCCTCGGTGACCGACGGGGTGGGGCGGGTCATCGGCCGGATCGTCGTGGTGGCCGGCGTCGTGCTCCTGGTCGCCTTGGGCGTCTATATCGCCGGCGAGGAGAACTGGCGTTTCGTGGAGGAACCACCGCTCGCGACGCTGACCGCCGTCGGAACATGGATCATGGGCGTATTCGCGCTGGGCATCGTCTTCCTCGCTTGGAGGTCGTACAAAAACCCGGCCCTACGCCGGACCGTGGGCATCCTGTGGGACATCGGCAGCTTCTTTCCGAGGGCTGCCCATCCCCTCGCTCCCCCGTCTTACGGCGAACGAGCCATCCCGGAGTTGGCCCAACGGGTGACGACGCTGACGGCCACGCCGACGTCGCGGGTCGTGCTGTCAGGGCATTCGCAGGGCTCAGTGATGGTCGCGGCGACGGTCCTGCAGCTGTCGCCAGAAACGCTCGCGCGGGTCGAGCTGCTCACCCACGGCTCGCCTGTGCGCCGGCTCTACCTGCGTTTCTTCCCGGCGTACTTCGGACCGGACGCCCTGCGCGCCGTCTATGAACGGCTGAACGGTCGCTGGCGCAACCTCTACCGCGACACCGATCCGATTGGCGCCTGGGCCCTCGACCCGCCGACCGTGCCGAACGCGCCCGTCGATCGGCGGCTGGTCGATCCGCGGACCCTCGACGCCAGGATCCAGGGACATTCCGATTACTGGACCGACGCTGGGTACGCCCGCGCCCTGGCGGAGTTCACCGAGGCCCCACGCAGCATCCCGTCGGTCGGATCCTGAGTCCTCCCGCACCGCTGCGACTCGGCTCCGTTACCCCGGCGTGACATCTCCGCCGCCGTGTGGTTGCCTGGTCCACTGCGAACGTTGTCCCCTGCAGCGTTAAAGGTGATAGCAGGTGCCGAATGCTCGGCACAAACACGCCAAAAGCCCACAATACGCCCGACAGGTGGTCCCACTGGCGCTCGCCGCGGGAATCCTGGCTGCCGTGCCGGTGGGTGTAGCCGCGTGGCCCGAGGGTCCCGACGATCTTCCCGCCGTGGCGCGGATGACGGTGACGGTCGACCCCCTGCGGCTCGAGTCCGTCAGCCGAGGACTCGACGAGCGACCGCCGTTACCGCGCGGCACAAGATCTCCGACGGCAGCTGCCGCGACACCCGCACCGACCCCCACGGCGACGCCGACGCCGACGCCAGAGCCGACCGCGATCGGTCAGCTCTACGTCACGACGGCGCTCAACGTGCGCTCTGGACCGAGTCGGGACGCCGAGGTACTGGCCGTTCTCGCCCGAGGCACCGAGGTCGCGGTGACGGGGACCACCGAGGGCTCCTGGACACAAGTCATCCATGAGGGCGTTGCCGCCTGGGTCAATGGTGAATACCTGTCAGAAACCGAGCCAGCAGAAGAGACGACGACGGCTGGAGGTGGCATCTCCTACGCGGAGTGTGCTTCCGGCTCTGCGGTCGAGGACGGCCTGACCCCAGACGCTATTCGGGTGCATCGAGCCGTCTGCGCCGAATTCCCGTCCGTCACGTCCTACGGCGGCACACGATCCGGCGGTGGCGAACACAGCGTGGGGAGGGCGCTGGACATCATGGTGTCGAGCAGCTCGCTCGGTGACGCCATCGCAGCATTCGTCCGGGCCAACTACCGAGAGCTCGGCGTCAGCGAAGTGATCTGGTCCCAGCAGATCTGGACAGTCGAGCGGGCCAGCGACGGCTGGCGGTGGATGGAGGACCGCGGTTCGGCGACCGCCAACCACTACGACCATGTCCACGTCACCGTCTACGGAAACTCTGGCGGCTGATGCTTGGCTGGTTAGCCCGCGCCCACCCGCCCGTCTCCGCCTCAATCGTCGACCTTGACTCCGTATCAGGACTCGTCGACTGCCTGTAGATAGGTGAGTACGGCCCGAACTCGGCGGTGGTCGTCGGGTCCGGGCTCGAGGCCCAGCTTCGCGAAGATGCGCGCCCAGTGCATGCCTCGACGTTTCTCACTGGCGAACTAGCACTGAACGGGTCCCCTGTGCTGCAGGCCAGCGACGCCGACCCCCTCGGGAACGGGGTGTCGGGTTTGCAGGCCTACACCTACCCCATGCACGAACAGCTGGACATCCGCTGGCACGAGTTCGCCGTCCACAGTGCTGGGCAGTGACGCTTGCCCTGACGGCCTTCAGCACGGACGGGGCATGAGCCTCGACGTGAGGCGGACAACTTCGGCCTGCTCGACGACGACCCGCGTCCACCCTTCGGGACCCCGTTCGAGGCAACCAGCAGATGCCGAGAGCCACCTCGACCAGCGCACGCGCAGGTCGTATTTGCCGGCAGCCGGCAGCTCGAGAGTGAGCGAATCCGGACCGCGGCCAAGTACCCGACCAGGCAGAGTGACGACGGGAGTCGCGTCGGTGACCTCGTACAGAGTCCAGGTCTGATTCGCCCAGACTGGTCGCAGGTACGGTAGGCCAGCCCGGACGAGTGCCGCCTCCTTCCCGGCCGCCCAGTCGTGTTCGCCTCGGGCCAGGGCTACCCAGGCGACCCCGTTGTTGTCGAGCCATCGTCGATAGGTGCCTTCGCCGATACTGCCGTCGTAGAACACGCCGTTGCGGCCGACGTCGACCTGCCGTATCCACCCCCGGGCCAGCGGAACGACGGAGGCTATCGCCGCCGCCTCGCCGTGCCGCCGCATCGGCACGACTTCGACCGGCTCCGAGATCCTCCGAGCCTCGAGCTGTTCCGCCAGCGGGGCGTAGAACGCGGGGTCGAGCGCTGCCTCACCACGAGCGCGAACCTCATCGAGGTAGAGCAGCGGCTGCGGCACCATGACGATCACGCCCAACGCGGCCACTGCCCGGCCGGGCAGGCTACTGACAGCAACCAGCGCCGCCGGTGCGAGCAACTCCGCCAGGCGAGCGGCGTTGGATCCGACCGGATTCGGCACCACATAGGCGACGACGACGACCACCGCCGACAGCAACGCGGCGCAGCGGACCACTGGGACATCCCAGCAGGCGGCCACCACGATCAGACTCGCCAACACAGCGAACGCGGCCTGCACCGGGCCGAACGGCATCAAACCGCCGTTGCCGAAGAGCAGGCCCACGATGATCGTCGGACCGGCTGCCGACGCGCTGAGCCGGATTCCGGTGCGCCGGTGGCCCGAGAGCGCCAACGCGACGCCGGCCAGCATCAGGAACAACGCGGCCACCGGGCTGGTCAGTGCGGTCAGGACCGCCAGCAGCACCGCCAGCCATCGCCGGTGGTACGCGACGGCGAGCAGCGCTCCGAGGGCAATCGCGAGGCCGAGAACGAAGGTGGTCCGGGAGCTGGCGAGGTTTCCGGCCAGGCCCAGTGCCGCCATCACTCCGCCGGCCACCGGACGACGCACGGGCACTCGCTGGAACAGGGCGGTCACGACCACTACGCCCGCCAGGTAGCCGACCGCGGTCGCCAGCCGCACTCCGAGCAGTGCCATCAGCGGAGGCGCCAGCACGCTGTAGCCCAGCGGGTTGACCCCGCCGTACCAGCGCAGGTCGAGCAACGCCGGCCACCCGCGCTCGGCGACTTCTGCCCAGGCGACCTGGGCGGAGAGGTCGGCACCCATCGGTGGGGCGAGCAGGTAGGCGACTGCCAACGTCGTGCCCACGACGATGGGAAGCCCGTTGGCTGCCCGTAGGCCCACCGTGGACAGCCCGGACGGTATTGCGCGCGGGCGGAGGGTCGTCATCGCGTCCAGTTGACCACGCCCGATGGGTGCCGAGCGACCGGACGCCTCGCCAGTGTGGTTCGTCGGACCGGCCTGTCGGGCATAGTGGTCAGGCCGTATGACGGGTTGTGCTCCGGGAGGCTGATGGTGTCAGTCACGCGACGACTGGTTCTCGGCAGCGCGCTGATGCTCTTCCTGGAGCTGGCGCTGATCCGGTGGACCGGCGCCAACGTCGTGCATTTGAGCTACCTGGCCAATTTTGTGCTGCTCGGATCCTTCCTCGGCGTCGGCGTGGGCTTCCTACGTGCACGTCGGCCGCGGGACCTAACCGGCTGGTCACCGGTCCTACTCGCGGGCCTGGTCGCGTTCGTCGCCGTCTTTCCCGTCACGGTGGACCAACGCAGCGCGGACGTCCTGTACTTCACGTCAGTTCAGCCTGATGGCCCCCCGCCGTGGGTCGCGCTGCCGTTGATCTTCCTCGCGGTGGCCGCCATCATGGCCGGTCCCGGGGAAATCGTCGGACGATGCTTCCGCGAGCTGCCCGGTCTGCACGCCTACCGGCTCGACCTGATTGGCAGCCTGGCCGGCATCGGCGCCTTCACACTGCTGTCCTTCCTGGGCGCCCCGCCGGTCGTCTGGGGCGGCATCGTCGCGACGTGTTACGTCGTCCTGCTGGGACGCCGCATGCCGCTGATCACGCGAGCCGCTCTCGTCGTCATCGTCGGATTACTGGCGATCGAGAGCACCGCTGCCGGCACCAGCTGGTCGCCGTACTACGAGGTGCGGACGGTCGACCGGGCTGGTCCCGACGGCCGAACGATCTCAATCTCTGCCAACGGCATCCCACACCAGGACATCAAGCCGGTCGAGCGCCTGTTGACCGAGGATGCTCGCTATCTACTGCCCTACGAGCGGCTGCCCGAGTCGAGTCTCGACCGCGTCCTGATCGTCGGGGCCGGCAACGGCAACGACGTCGCGGTTGCCCTGGCGCGGGGAGCTGGCTTCGTCGACGCTGTCGAGATCGATCCACGCCTGCTGCAGATCGGCCGCGAACGCCACCCTGACGACCCGTACGCCGATTCTCGAGTTCAGACCCATGTCGACGACGGGCGGGCCTTCCTCGAACGCACCGACCGCGAATACGACCTGATCATCTTTGCGCTGCCGGACTCGCTCACCCTGGTCACCGGCGCAGCATCGATCCGGCTGGAGAGCTACTTGTTCACCGCGGAGGCGATGCGAGCGGTTCGAGATCACCTAGCGCCAGGTGGCGCGTTTGCGATGTACAACAACTATCGCGAGTCATGGCTCGTCGACCGGTTCCAACGGACCATGGCGGAGACCTTCGGCCATGAGCCGTGTGTCGACACGTTCGGCAGAGCCGGTCAGCTCGCGGTGCTCGCCATCGCGGCCGATCCGGCGGCCCAGCGCTGTGCAGCCGACACAGCCGGCGCGACCAGCGCGGCACCGGCACCCGCAACCGACAACCATCCGTTCCCGTACCTGCGGGCACGGGACATCCCGGCCCTGTACCTGTTCGTGATCGCCGGAATCCTGCTCATGTCGATCATTTGCGTGCGAGCCTTTGCTGGTCCGCTCCGCTCGATGCGCCCGTACTCCGACCTGTTCCTCTTGGGAATGGGATTCCTGCTGCTCGAGACAAAGTACGTCACTGGGTTCGCATTGCTCTTCGGTACTACGTGGCTGGTCAATGCGATCGTGTTCGCCGGTGTCCTGGTTGCCGTCCTGGTGGCGGTCGAGGTCACCCGACGGTGGCCCACGCCGCCGATACCGGTTCTCTTCGCGGCGCTCGCCGGAGCGCTCCTGCTCGCCTGGCTGGTGCCCGCGGCGACGCTGCTGGAGCTGCCGGTCGTCGTGCGGCTCGTCGTCGCGGTCGCGTTGGCGTTCGCCCCGATCTTCCTGGCGAATGTGATCTTCGCCAAACGGCTGAGCGCCGCGGACGACACGTCGACCGCGATGGGTGCCAACCTGCTCGGCGCGATGGTCGGGGGTTGCCTCGAGTACGTCGCATTGGTCGTCGGCTACAACGCGTTGCTGTTGGTGGCGGGCGTGCTGTACGCGGCAGCCTTCGCCGCGACAACCCGGGCCGATCGAGCCGCCGCGCTGGTGGCGCGGTAACCCCTCTCTTACCCATGATCATGCTGGGAGACTGTCGGGCTGTGACGATGTTCGACGTGACCGACGCTCGGGCCGAGCTTGCCCGATTGGCACCAGAGCTCGACGAGTTCGTCCGCACCAGGGCCGACGTGGCCGAGCTTGCCGCGTCGCTCGAGCCAGGAGGGCTGCCGACGCAGCTCGGCGGGCTGCCGGAACTGAAGGCGGCGCAAGCCCGGTTCGACGAGCTGATGACCCGGATTCAGCAGTCGGGGGCCGAGTTGAAGGGTTTGGCGCCGCTGCTGCTGGATTTTCCTGCGGAGATCGACGGGGTACCGGTCCTGCTGTGCTGGCTGGAAGGTGATGCTGAGCTGGCCTGGTACCACCGGGTTGACCTGGGGTTCGCCGGTCGCCGTCGCCTGCCGTAAACCACGCCGGCCCACCCGGCCCAGGATCTGAAAGGACCACCCATGTACCAAGTCGAAATTGCCGCAGCCGCCCGGGCGAATGACGCATTCCGCCGTGTGCTCCACACCACCGGGCATGTCCAGCTCGTCGTCATGACGCTCCAGCCGAGCGAAGACATCGGGGCCGAGGTCCACGAGCACAACGACCAGGTGCTGTCCTTCATCGACGGCGCGGTTCGGGCCGAGGTGGCCGGCGACGTCAGTGAGGTGGGTCCGGGCGACGTCGTCGTGGTTCCGGCCGGCACGCAACACAACTTCACCAACATCGGTACCGGCCAGGCCCGGCTCTACACGCTGTACGCACCGCCGGACCATGCGCCCGACACCGTTCACCAGACCAAGGCGGACGCCGAACACGACGAGCACGACGTCCCGCCACCACCGGATTCGACCGGCCAGGAATGACCACGTTCACCAGGCTTACCCGTACATCACCAGGCCTGCAGGCCTGGTGATGTATAGGCAGGGGTGGTGAACGTGGTCATTCCCAGCGTGATCGTTGCGAGGGCTGGCGGGTCAGCTCAGGGCGCTGGCGACCTCGACGGCCCAGTAGGTCAGCACGATGTCGGCGCCGGCCCGGCGGATCGAGGTGAGCGTCTCGGCGATCACCTGGTCGCGGTCTATCCAGCCCTCCGCCGCCGCCGCCTCGACCATCGCGTACTCGCCCGACACCTGATAGGCCGCCACCGGAACGTCGACGGCGGCCCGTACGCGGGCGACGACGTCGAGGTAGGAAAGGGCTGGCTTGACCATCACGATGTCCGCGCCTTCGGCGACGTCGAGGCGGACCTCGCGCAGCGCCTCGCGACCGTTGGATGGGTTCTGCTGGTAACCGCGGCGATCGCCGGTCAGCGTTGACTCGACGGCATCTCGGAACGGCCCGTAGAACGCCGAGGCGTACTTCGCCGCGTAGGCGAGGATCGCAATGTCGGTGAAGCCACCGCCGTCCAGAGCCGACCGGATGGCACCGACCTGGCCGTCCATCATCCCGCTCGGCCCGACGACGTGGACACCGGCTGCTGCCTGGGCCAGGGCCATCCGCTGGTACGCCGACAGGGTCGCGTCGTTGTCGACCGACCCGTCCGCGGCGAGCACTCCGCAGTGCCCGTGGTCGGTGAACTCGTCCAGACAGAGGTCCGCCATGACCACGGTCGCGTCGCCGACTTCTGCGACGACGTCGCGGATCGCCGTGTTGAGCACGCCGTCGGGATCCTCAGCGCCCGAACCCACAGCGTCCCGGGAGGCGGGTACGCCGAAAAGCATCAAGCCGCCGACACCGGCCTCGACCGCGTCGAGCGCACTCTTGCGCACGGTGTCGCGGTTGTGTTGCACGACGCCGGGCATCGACGGGATCGCCCGGGCTTCGCCAGCGCCCTCCCGTACGAACAACGGCAGCACCAGATGCTGCGGCTGGATGGCGGTCTCGGCGACGAGTCGGCGCAGCGCCGGCGTGCGGCGAAGCCGGCGCGGGCGCTCAGCAGGGAAAGCCACGTCGACTCATGTTGCCTTGCGCCGAGCGGACGTGCGCCGCCGCTGCGACGGCTTGGTCACGGCCTCTCCGGCCGCAACCATGGTGAGCCGCCGGCTGGCGCCGAACTCCGCCAGGGCGGCGGCAAGCGCGTCGACCGAGGGCTCCGGAGCGAGCACGTCGACCCGCAGGCCATGTTCCTCGGCCGTCTTCGCGGTGGCCGGACCGATGCACGCCACGACGGTAGACGCATGCGGCTTGCCGGCAATGCCGACCAGGTTGCGCACGGTCGAGGAGGACGTGAAGACGACCGCGTCGAACTTGCCGCTCTTGATCGCGTCCCGGGTCTCCACGGGCGGGGGCGCAGCGCGCACCGTTCGGTAGGCGGTGACGTCGTCGACCTCCCAGCCCAACTCGACCAGGCCCGCGGCCAGTGTCTCCGTGGCGATGTCGGCCCTCGGCAGGAACACCCGGTTGATCGGGTCGAGCACCTCGTCGTATGGCGGCCAGTCCAGCAGCAAGCCGTGCGCCGACTGTTCGGTGGACGGCACCAGATCGGGCTCGATACCCCAGGCGCGAAGCGCGTCGGCCGTCTTGTCGCCGACCGCGGCAACCTTGAGCCCCGACAACGCCCGGGCGTCGAGGCCGTACTGGACCAGCTTCTCCTTGACGGCGCGCAGCGCGTTCACCGAGGTGAAGGCGATCCATTCGTATCGGCCCTCGACCATGCCCCGGACCGCCTTGTCGATCTGCTGCGGGTTGCGTGGAGGCTCGACCGAGATGGTCGGGACCTCCTCGGGGATGGCGCCGGACCGGCGAAGCGCCGCCGACAACGAGCCGGCCTGTTGCCGTGTTCGCGGGACGAGGACCCGCCAACCGAACAACGGCTTGGTCTCGAACCAGGACAGCGCGTCCCGGTGGTCGACGACATCGCCGACGACGGCCAGTAGCGGCGGCACAAGTTTCGCCGCCCGTACATCCGCCACGACCTGCTCGAGGGTAGAGACGACGGTCTGCTGGCTGACCGTACCGCCACCGGCGATGACTGCGATCGCTGTGTCCGGGAGAACGCCGGCGCCGATCAGCCCGGCGACGACGTGCTCGAGCTGGCCGTCGAGCCGCGTGAGCACCAGGGTGTCGGCCACGCCAGTCCGCCAATCGACCTTGCTTGTGACGTCGACGACCTGCACGCTGCGCCGTCGGCCGGCAGTAAGCGGAACCCCCGCGTGTGCCGGGATCGCCGTCGCGCCGCACACGCCGGGGACGATCTCGAACGGCACACCGGCCTTCGCGCAGGCCAGCGCCTCGTCCGCGCCGGTCGGGTGGACGAAAGGATCACCCTCCAGCAGGCGGACGACTCGGCGACCGCTCTTGGCAGCGTTCACCGTGAGCCGGCTGCGTACGCCGGCAGTGAGGGGCACTCCGCCGTCGTCGGTGCCGCCATCGAGGACCTCGACGTCGGCAGGTGCGTGCACGAGCAGCTCGCGGTGCCGCGGATCCTCGATGACAACGGTGTGGGCATCGGAAAGAACTTCGACGGCTCGCACCGTCAACAGCCCGGGATCTCCCGGGCCCGCACCGACGAAGGCGACGCTGCCCACTAGATGGCGCTTGGTAGTCACGGAACGGTCTCCTCTTCCAGCGCCCTGGCCCGGACGCCGACGAGCCTGCCGGCCCCGTCGTCGAGCAGCTCGGCCGCGAGATCGCGACCCAACGGCTCGGCCGACGTCAGCGGGCCGGTGGCGGACTTGCGGATACTCAGCGCGCCGTCAAGTGACACAGCGACGGCACGCAGATAGAGCTCGAGGCCGTTGTCACCCTCAGCCGCCTCGGCGTACGCGCCCACTGGGGCGGTGCAGCCGGCCTCGAGCGCGGCGAGGAGGGAGCGCTCCGCAGTGACCGCGGAACGAGTCATAGGGTCGTCGAGAATCCCCAGCAGGTCGTGGGCGTCGCCACTCGTGCGGCATTCGACGGCCAACGCGCCCTGGCCAGGCGCGGGAAGCATCTGCAGGGGGTCGAGCACCTCGGTGGCCTCGTCCAGCCGGCCGAGGCGGGCGAGCCCAGCCCGCGCGAGCACGACGCCGTCAAGCGAACCGTCGGCGACCCGCGCCAGCCTGCTATCGACGTTGCCGCGGATCGGAACCATCTCCAGCCCGAGACCCAAGGCCAGCAATTGAGCAATCCGCCGTGGGGCTCCCGTGCCGATCCTGGCGCCCGCCGGCAGTTCCGCCAGAGTCAGCCCGTCACGAGCGCAGAGGACATCGCGGGGGTCCTCCCGAGGGGGAACCGCCGCGACGAGGAGCCCGGGAGCCGCTGCTGTCGGGAGGTCCTTGAGCGAGTGGACAGCGAGATCGATTCTGCCCGCATGCAGCGCATCGCGCAGAGCGCTGACGAAAACCCCGGCTCCGCCGATCTGTGCCAGCGGGGCGCCGGACACGTCACCGTGCGTCGTGATCTCGACAAGCGACACCTGGACGCCGGTCGCTGCAGTCAGCGCGCTGGCCACGGAGCGCGCCTGGGCGAGGGCAAGGGCGCTGCGGCGAGTGCCCAACCGCAGCCGTGCGTGGCTCATCGCACGTCACCTTCGTCCAGCTCGAGGGTGGGCCGGACGACAGCTTCCACCGCGCGGGGGTCGAGCGCGAACAGCTCTCGCAAGGCAGACTCGTAGGACGCGCCGCCCGGTTCTGCGGCAAGCTCCTTGATCCGCACTGTCGGCACGTGCAACAGCTTGTCGACGACCCGGCGCACCGTCTTGGTGATCTCCTCGAGCGCTCGCGCGTCGAGATCGGGCAGGCGGCTGCCCATCCGGGCCAACTCGCTTGCGACGACGTCGTCGGCCATGGCTCGTAGCGCGACGACCGTCGGTGCCACCTGTGCTCGCCGGCGGGCACCGGCATAGGCCGCAAGCTCGTCCGCCACGATCGCGCGAACGGCTGCGACATCCTCGGCAGCCGCGGCGAGGTCATGCCGGCCCGCGAGTGTTGCGAGGTCGGCGGCCACAACACCGGGCAGGGCGTGCACAGCAAGATCGACATCGCGGGGCAGCGCGACGTCGAGCACACGCAACGGACGGCCGTCGCGCTCGCGCACCGCTGCCTCGACCATGTCGGCACTCAGCACCACTTCCGCAGCGCCAGTACAGGACACCACGACGTCGACGTCGACGAGTGCCCGGCTGAGCCGGCTCAACTCGATCGCCCGTCCGCCGACGATACCTGCGAGGCGCTCCGCGCGATCCGCCGAACGGCTGGCGACCACGACATTCGCGCCCTCGCGCACCAGCGTCGAAGCGGCCAACGCCGCCATGGAGCCGGCTCCGACGACCAAGGCCTGCGAACCCGCCACGCCGGCCGGGGCCACAGCCGCGAGTCCGACCGTTACGACCGAGCGGCCTGCCGAGTCGATGCCGGTTTCGGCGTGGCACCGCTTGCCGACGCGCAAAGCGGCCGGGAAGAGAGCTTGGAGAACCCTGCCCACAGTTTCCGCGGCCTGAGCCCGCCGGTAGGCCTCGCGAACCTGACCAAGGATCTGGCTTTCGCCGACGACCATCGAGTCGAGCCCGCTTGCCACGTGGAACAGATGGGATACGGCGGCGTCCTCGTAGTGGACGTAGAGATGTGACGTGAGCTCGGCGAGATCTGCCTGGACATGGCGAGCGAGCAGCGAGCTGATCTCCTCGACGCCGCCATGGAATGTCGCGACGTCGGCGTACAGCTCTACTCGATTGCATGTCACCACCGCGACGGCCTCGCAGATGTGCTCGGCCGAATGCACGTCGGCAAGCAACTTCTCCACCGCGTCCGCGCTCAAGGCGGCGCGCTCGAGCACGGTCACCGGTGCGGTGTGATGGGACATGCCGACGACGAGCGCGCTCATTGGCGCACCGCCTCGGCCAACTCTGCTGCCTGTTCCGCGGTCAGTGCCAGCGCAGCACCATTTTTGCGCTGCTCGTGAAAGGCCAGTATCTGCAATTCGATCGACAGGTCGACTTTGCGCAGGTCGACGCCATCGGGCACCTGAAGAAGTGCCGGAGCGAAGTTGAGGATGCTCGTCACGCCAGCACTCACCAACCGGTCACAGACCTGCTGGGCGGCGGTGGCGGGGGTGGCGATGACCCCAATCGCGATGCTCCGGTCGGCGATGAGCTGCTCGAGCTCGCCGACGTGGCGGACGGTGAGACCGGCGACCTCCGTACCCGCTCGGGCCGGATCGGCGTCCACAAGGGCGGCCACCCGGAAACCTCGGGAAGCGAACCCGGCGTAGTTCGCGAGGGCATGACCGAGATTGCCGATGCCGACGATCACAACGGGCCAGTCCTGCGTGAGCCCGATCTCTCGGGAGATCTGATGGCGCAGGTAGTCGACCTCGTAGCCGACACCACGGGTCCCGTACGAGCCGAGGTGTGACAGGTCCTTACGCAGCTTCGCCGAGTTGACCCCCGCGGTCTGGGCAAGCTCGTCGGATGAGACGGTGACCACACCCCGATCGGCCAACGCGGCCAGCGCCCGCAGGTACAAGGGCAGCCGCGCAACGGTCGCCTCGGGCACGCCGCGCTCGGCGGCGCCGTGGGCGTGCTCGGTGTGCTCTGCCTGCGGCAGGCGGGTGCGGCGGGTCACTGTGCTCCCGGGTAGGCCGACCAGCGCGAGTTCAGCCCTCGGTGGGTCGGTGCAGTGCGTCGAGGCAAGCCTAGATCCTTGTGAACGCGGGAACAAAGTCGCGCGATGCGACCGCGGTCGTCCAACGCTGCCTTGACGATTCGCTCGCTACCGGGTTTCAACTCTGCGAGTTAGGTAAGCCTCACCTATGTTGCAGGAGTCGTTGGTGTTCGCACGCATTGCAACGGTTTTCGTCTTTGCCATCTCGCCAGCCGCGTGCTCCGATGACGGCGCCGACGTCGGTGAATCCGCGAGCTCCGGTTCAGAGCCCGGCTCCGGTTCGGGCTCGGGATCGGCCTCCGGCCTAGCCAGTCAGGATCTCAGCGGTAGCACCGAGGACGCTGTAATCCTCTCTGCCGTAGACGAATATCGGACCTACGTGCACGACGAGGTCTCGACGCTCGTCGACAAGACCACGGTCTTCACCGACGCTGTGCGGGCGGGCGACATCGACGCCGCCAAGGCAGCGTTCGCGCCGAGCCGTTTCCATTGGGAGACCATCGAGCCGATCGCCGGCTTGGTGGAGCAGATCGACGGCGCCGTCGACGCCCGAGTGGACGACTTCGCCAACGAGACCGACCCAGCGTGGACCGGCTGGCACCGCATCGAGTATCTGCTGTGGGAGCAGGGAGATGTCGCTGCGGCGGTTCCGTTCGCTGACCAGCTGGATGCCGACCTCGCGACGCTGCGGGATCAGCTGGCGGGCCTCGAACTACCGCCGGCGGCGGTCGCTCTGGGTGCGGCCGAACTCGTCGAGGAAGTGTCCGAGGGCAAGATCACCGGTGAGGAGGATCGGTACTCGCACACAGACCTGTGGGACTTCGCCGCAAACATCCAGGGTGCCCGCAAGGTCAACGAGCTGCTCACGCCCGCTGTGCAACAGCGAGACGCGGACCTGGTCGTCGAGATCGAGGACGGCTTCCTCCGTGTCGAGAACGGGCTCGAGCCCTACCGCGACGGCGCCGGGTGGAAGCCCTACTCCGAGCTCACGGACGAGGACCGCGCCCAGCTCGCGGCCGAACTGGCCGATCTCGCGGAGTCGCTTTCCACCGTGCCGGGAACGCTTGGCCTGAGCTGATGGACACGACCCGAGCCCTCATCCTTCGGCGCCACAGTCTGCTGCTGGGCGGAGCAGTGGCGGCTGCCGCGGTCGCTGGGGCAGGCTGCTCCAGGGGGCCCGATGACGAGCAACGCGCGTCGTCGTCATCTCCACCACCGACCGGCCGGGGCTTCCACGGCGCGACCCAGACGGGCGTCGCGACGCCGGCTCACGCGCACTCTCTGGCCGCCGCCTTCCACGTCCTGGCCCGCGATCGGGCCGAGTTGGCTGAGGCGCTCCGGGACTTGAGCTCGTCTGTTCAGCTCCTGGTGGAGGGTGTGTATCCGCCTGATCGGGATCCGGCGATGCCACCGGCCCACACCGGTGTCCTCGGCGCAGTGTCGGTGCCGGTGGAGGCCACGATCGCCGTCGGCGCGTCGTTGTTCGACGATCGGTACGGGCTCGCAGACCGACATCCGCGCGAACTCGTCACTATGCCGTTCCTTGCCAACGACCGGCTCGACGACGCGTGGAGCCACGGCGACGTGCTGCTCACCCTCGCGGCAGATCGACCCGACGCAGTCCTGCATGGGCTGCGCCAGCTGATGCGGGCCACCCGTCGCACGCTGAGCCTGCACTGGGTGGTCGACGGCTATTCACGACCCGACGCACCCGGGTCGGTTGCCGGTCGTACCCAGAACCGGAACCTACTCGGCTTCAAGGACGGCAGTGCCAATCTGCACGTCGCCAACGACGCCGAGATGGAGACTTTCGTCTGGATTGCTGACGGCGATGACCAGCCGTGGGCCGTGGGCGGCACCTATCAGGTCGTCCGCCTCATTCGGCTGCTCGTGGAGCGGTGGGACCGGACCGCGTTGACAGAGCAGGAGTCGATCATCGGCCGCGACAAGGTGTCCGGCGCTCCGCTCGGCCTCGATGCCGAAGAGGCCGATCCGGAGTATGGCGACGACCCGACAGGCAAGCGGATTCCGCTCGATGCGCACATCCGGCTGGCCCGACCGCGGGACGCGGTGACCGAAAGGCAGCGGATGCTACGCAAAGGCTTCAACTTCCAGAAGGGTTTCGACGGGGCCGGGTTGCTCGACCAGGGCTTGGCGTTTGTGTCGTACCAACGCCAGCTGGCTGACTTCCTGGCCGTTCAGCAGCGGCTTGCCGGCGAGCGGCTCGAGGAGTACACGCTGCCCTTCGGTGGGGGTTTCTTCTTTGTGCTGCCCGGCGCACAGGACTCCGACGACTGGCTCGGGCGAAGCCTGCTGGACGCCTGAGGCTTCACGTCGGCTGAGCGAGCCCGCCTGCCAGCGCCGACCGTAACCGAGCCTCGTCGACCCGCCACACGGCGTGCTCGACTCCATCGACCAATGTCACCGGAATTTGTTCCGCGTAACGCTCGGTCAGGGCTGGGTCGTCGAGGATGCTCCGCTCGGCCCAACCGACGTTCAGCTCGCCACACACCCGCGAGACGACGACCCGCGCCTCGTCGCAGAGATGGCAGCCGGGCTTTCCGAGGAGAAGGACGCGGGGAGTGTTACCGCTGGACATGTCGTTCCTCCCCGTCGTGGCGGTCTCACCCTACCGATGGCGGGACAGGCAACCCCCCTTCGTCGCTACGCTTCGCCGCATGCGCTTCCGGCGGGCGCGCGGCCCGCGCCGGTTCACGTCCGGCGCGGCGGTGGCCGCGGCCGCAGAGGCCGCTGCGGGAGTCGACGTCCTGCCGCCGTCGCCCGCGGCCGCATTCTTCGACGTCGACAACACCGTGCTGCGCGGTGCGGCGATCTTCTACTTCGCCCGGGGGATGTACGCCCGCAAGTACTTCCGGGCCAGGGACATCGCACGGTTCGGGTACCAGCAGGTGCGTTTCCGGATCGGCGCGGAGGATCCCGACCACGTCGACAACGCCCGGTCCGCGGCACTCTCGTTCATCGTCAACCGCTCGGTCGGCGAACTGAAGGACCTCGCGGAGGAGATCTTCGAGGAGGTCATCCAGAAGAAGGTCTGGCCGGGCACGCGAGCCATCGCGCAAAGCCATCTCGACGAAGGCCAACGGGTCTGGCTCGTCACCGCCGCGCCGGTCGAGCTCGCAACGATCATCGCCAAGAAGCTCGGACTCACCGGCGCGCTCGGGACAGTGGCTGAACACGTCGACGGTGCCTACACCGGGCGGCTGGTCGGCGACCTGCTGCACGGGCCGGCCAAGGCCGACGCGGTGCGTGCCCTGGCCGAGCGAGAGGGGCTCGAGCTCGGGCGGTGCGCCGCCTACAGCGACTCTGCGAACGACATCCCGATGCTGTCCCTCGTCGGCTTCCCCTGCGCCATCAACCCCGACGCCAGGCTGCGCGCCCACGCGAAGGAGCGCGGCTGGCAGGTGCGCGACTATCGGGCCCGCCGACGCAACACCGCCATCGGTGTGGCCGCGGGCGCAGGTGCGGTCGTCGGCGCCATCGGCGGTCTCGCCCTGGCCCGCCGCACCCGCCGGTGACTCGAGCCCGCACAGTCCATGCCCGTCTCAGAAGAAGGTGCTGGTGCGGCGGACGAGCAGGGCGTAGAGGGTCTGCTGGATGGTCTCCCTGACCCGGTCGGTCAACTCGAACACCAGCATCGGGTCATCGGCAGCGCCATCCCCGTGCCCATCGGTGGTGATCGGCTCACCGAACTCGATGATCCACTTAGCTGGCAAGGGGATCAGCCCTAGTGGACCGAGCCACGGAAAGGTCGGCGTGATCGGGACGTACGGCACACCGATCATCCGAGCCAGCGTTGCGAGGTTGGCGATCATCGGGTAGGTCTCCTCGGCGCCCACGATCGAGCACGGGACGATCGGGGCCTTCGCGCGGATCGCTGCAGACACGAACCCGCCGCGGCCGAAGCGCTGCAGCTTGTACCGCTCCGAGAACGGCTTTCCTATCCCCTTGAAGCCCTCCGGCCACACGCCGACCAGCTCGCCGGCGGCCAACAGGCGCTCGGTGTCCTCGTTGCAGGCCAGCGTCGAACCGTTCTTGCGTGCGACGTCGGCCACGAAGGGCAGCTGGAAGACCAGGTCGGCCCCCAGCGTGCGCAGGTGCCGATGCGAAGGGTGCTCATCGTGGACGGCGACCTCGGTCATCAGCGAGTCGAGCGGGATCGTGCCGGAGTGATTGGCGACGACCAGCGCCGCGCCCGCGGCTGGGATGTTCTCGATCCCGCGAACCTCGACCCGGAACCACCGCCGAAACAGCGGGCGCAGCAAGGGAAGCAGGACGGTGTCGGTCAGCTGCTCGTCGAACCCGAACTCGTCGACCTCGTAGTCTCCGGTCAATCGGCGACGCAGGAACTCCAACGCCTGCTCGACCTTTTCGTCACCGTCGTTTCCGATGACGTGCCTGACGAGCTCGCCGGCGAGCTTGAGCACCTCGTCGACCGGCTTGGTCCCACCCTCTCGCGCACTCGTCGGCGGAGGTTTGTCGTCAGTCGCGGTCGGCGGGACTCGCTTGGCTGCAGCGGGCTTGGCCCGACGCGCACGAGCTGCTGCGGGCTTGACCCCTGTGGCCACGGCAGGCGGAACTCGGACGGTCGTGGCCGCCCGCTTGGCCGGCTTGACCGCGTCAAGCGACGTGACCCGGCGGTCTTCGCCCGGCTCGTCAGGCATCAGTGGAGACCACCCGACGTACCGCTCCGACGAGCATCCGCTTCGCCGACGCGACGCGGTCGCGGTCGAGCAGCCCGTCACGACAACGCGCATCGGCGAACGAGTCGAAGGCGTGCATCGTCGTGTGCTTGGGCTCGAAGCCGAGCCGCTCGCGCATTCGTATCGTGTCGACTCCACGTCCATAGGTCAGAAACTGGACCTGCTCGGGAGAGAAGTCCGCGATCTTGGCCCGCCGCAGCAGCCCGCCGACGGTCGCGGACACCAGGCTAGGCAGGGGCAGCAGCGGCCGGCCGGCGCGGCGGCCAGCCTGGCTGAGCATCAGGATTCCCTCGCCGGCGACGTTGTACGTGCCCGGGCGATCCTCGAGAGTCGCCGTGCGGAGAGCCGCTAGACCGTCGTCCTCGTGCACGAACTGCAGCCGCGCGTCGTGTCCTAGTACTACCGGCAGAACCGGAAGCGTGAAGTACTCCGTCAGCGGCGTGCGCACCGTTGGACCGATGAAGTTTGCAAACCGCAAGGTCGTGACCGCTACGTCCGGGCGGCGCCGAGAGAACCCGCGCACGTACGCCTCGACCTCGACGGAGTCCTTGGCGTACCCCGACCGGGGAAGCTCTTTCGGGGCCATGTCCTCGGTGAACATGGCCGGGTCACGGGGACTCGCGCCGTAGACCGTGGTCGACGACTTCACCACTAGCCGCTCTACGGTCGAGGACTTCTGGCAGGCCGCGAGCAGCTGCATCGTCCCGATGACATTGATCTCTTTCTGCGGCGCCCGGCCTCCCGCGTCCAACGGAGTGGCAAGGACGTTCATGTGCACGACCGTGTCGACCTTCGCCCCGGCGATCACCTTGGCGACCACTGGGTTGCGGATGTCGGCCCGGACGAACTCACAGTGGCCCAGGTCATGCGTCGGCGGGATGGCATCGACCCCGACGACCCGGCCCACTGCCGGATCGTCGCCGAGCAACCGGGCGAAACGCGCCCCCAGATAGCGCGCCACCCCGGTCACCATGACGACCCGCGACACGCTACCTCCGCCCCTTAAAGCTGCTGGCTACTTGCCCTGCCGGCGCCGTTGGACTCGGGTCTTGCGCAGCAGCTTGCGATGCTTCTTCTTCGCCATCCGCTTGCGGCGCTTCTTGATCACAGAGCCCACAGGGCATCCTCGCTGCTCGGTTGAACGGTCTGAAACCAGCGAACGGTGCTGCCCGCTGCGCTGATGGCACAGGCAACAGCCCGTGCGTATTGGGAAGAGCGTACCGGGCAGGCACAGTGCCTCGGTTGCCGAGCCTCGGGCTCAGCCGGCTTGGACGTAGGAGTCGCGCAGGTAATCCGATACCGCCTGCTCGGGAATCCGGAACGACCGGCCCACCTGGACCGCCGGCAAAGTTCCGGCATGGACCAGGCGGTAGACGGTCATCTTCGAAACGCGCATCGCGGACGCGACCTCGGCGACGGTAAGGAAGCGCACCTCGCCCAGCGGGCCGCTGTGACCCATCGTGCTCATCGCTTCGACCTCCACGCGTGCCCGTCACGTCTACCGCGCGATCTTTCCACACGTCGTGCCCGCATCGTAGAGGCGCATGTGACTGATGGGGAAGGGAGATCACCATTCCGGATTGATCCCGTGGAAGGGGAATACCGCTTTGCGGGTGGCCAAGATGGCCTGGTCGAGCCAATCTCCCGGATCGTAACCGGCCGCCCAGTCGTCGAAATCCGGCGCTTGGCCGTCGGTCATTCGCACCGGTCCAGAGCGACCGAAGGTCGCCGCCACATGGTCTTGCCACACTGCCGGCACGACGGTGTCCGGCGGGATCGGCGAGCCCGCAGCCTCCGCCAGCAGATGCGTCCACGCCCGGGGAACCACGTCGACGATTGCGTAACCGCCACCTCCGGTCGCCAGCCAGCGGCCCTCGCAGAGCTCGTGGGCAAGAGAGTGCATAGCTGCATAGGAGGCGCGCTGGCCGTCGACGGTCAGGGCCAAGTGGGCGAGCGGATCTTCGACGTGGGTATCGCAGCCGTCCTGGCTGACCAGGATCTTCGGTCGCCAGGACCGCAGCAGAGGAGGAACGACCGCGTGGAACGCCCTAAGCCAGCCACCGTCCGTCGTTCCCGGCGGCAGGGTGACGTTGACGGCGCTGCCCTCCGCGCCGGGACCGCCGGTCTCGTCGGGGTAGCCCGTGCCGGGAAAGAGCGTTCGCGGTGTCTCGTGCAGGCTGATGGTGAGAACCCGCGGGTCGTCATAGAAAACCGCCTGCACGCCGTCGCCGTGATGGACGTCCACGTCGACATAGGCGACCCGCTCGGCTCCGGCGTCGAGCAAAGCGCGGATCGCGAGCGCCGGGTCGTTGTAGACGCAGAAGCCGGACGCCGTGTTCGGCATCGCGTGGTGCAGGCCGCCGGCAATGTTGACGGCGTGGCTCACCCGTCCCTGCCAGACGGCCAGCGCCGCGGCCACCGACCCAGCGGCGACCCGCGCGCTGGCCTCGTGCATGGCCTCGAAGCACGGGTTGTCACCGGTGCCGAGGCCGTGCCTCGGGTCGAGGGTTGCCCGCCGCACGGCTGCGATCATCTCGGGGGTGTGAACCGTCGCCAGCAGGGCATCGTCGGCAACGGCCGGCGACACGAGTTCGACGTGCTCGCCGTCCAGTACCCCGAGAGCGCGGGCGAGCCGGATCGTCAGGTCGAGCCGGATCGGGCTCAGCGGATGCGACGAGCCGAAGTCGTACTCGGTCAGCGAGTCGTCCCAGACCACCTGCACGGACTCGGACACGAACCCGACACTAACCGCGACCTCGCGCTCACCCGCAGCGGCCCTGGCCGACTACTCGACCTCCATCTGGATCTCGGCGGACCGCGCTCGCGTCTGGTGATCGTTGGAAAGGACGAGCCGCATGCCGATCTCGTCGACACACGGGTGAGTGGGTGGCAACGGCTGGGCTTGCCCGGAACGCACGAAGCCGTGCCGCGAGTAGAGCCGCTCGGCCACGTCGTTGCCGCGCGTCACCCACAGCCGGACCTCGTGGACGTCCCGCATCCGGGCCCAGTGCACGACTTCGGCGACCAGAGCGTCGGCCATGCCACTACCGCGAGCTGAGGGTGTCACCCACATCGAGACCAGCTCGACGTGACCGGCCTCCTCGACGTATCCACCCGCGAGCCCAGCCGGCTGACCGTTCAACGTCGCGACCACCGTCACCCCGGTTGGCCTGGTCAGCCACGCCCGCCACTCCTTCCCGGACCGCCCTTGTTCGCCCTCGTACGTTGACTCGAACGCAGCGGGCGCGTCTCGGAGGGCGCGCAGCCTGAGGTCGCGGACGACCTCCCAGTCCTCCGGCCCGACCCGCCGGACCGATACCCGCGGATCTGCTGGCCGCGCTGTGCTCATTCGTCGGCGGAGGCGAGTGCCCGCGATCGGTCCCGAGCAGCTTCGATCGCTGCCAGGAAGTCCGCGCGGACCTTGCCCTCCTCGAGCAGCCGAATGGCTGCGGCCGTGGTGCCGGCCGGCGATGTCACCCGCTCACGCAGAACGGTCGGGTGCTCACCGGTCTCGCGCAACAGTTTGGCCGACCCGACGACGGTCTGAACCACCAGTTCGGTCGCCGTCGCACGCGGGAGCCCGAGGTGGACGCCGGCCTCGATCATCGCCTCGACGACGTAAAACACGTACGCCGGCCCGGTGCCCGAAATCGCGGTGACCGCGTCCTGTTGCTTCTCCGGTACCCGGACGACCTTGCCGGTGGCCTGGAGCAGTTGCTCCGCCTCGTGCAGGTGACCCTCGTCGCATCTGGAGCCAGGCGAGACGGCAGCCATCCCCTCGTCCACGAGCGCGGGGGTGTTCGGCATCACCCGGACGACAGCGACGCCGTCCGGTAGTCGGGACTCGATGAAGCCCGTCGTAATGCCGGCTGCGAGTGAGACGATCAGTTGTCCGGCCCGGACGTCCGCGGCGATTTCGGCCAGCAGCCCGCCCATATCCTGCGGCTTGACGACCAACGCGAGAGTCTCGGCGCGACGTGCCGCCGTCGGGTTGTCGACCACCTCGACGCCGTATCGCTCTTCCAGCTCCTTGACCCGGTCCGGCCGACGTTCGGTCACCAGCAGGTCCTCGGCCCGGCGCCCTGCACGCAGCAACCCTGACAACAGGGTCTCCCCCATGACCCCGGCCCCGAGAATGGCGACGGTCATCTCTTGCTCGCCAGGGCGCGTAGGAAGAACATGACGTTTGCTGGACGTTCCGCGAGCCGCCGCATCATGTATCCGTACCACTCGTGACCGTAGGGCACGTACACCCGTACGGTCTCGCCGGCCTGCGCCAGCCTCCGCTGTTCGTCGGGTCGCACGCCATACAGCATCTGGTATTCGTAGGTGCCTTGCTCGCGACGATACCTGGCGGCAAGCGAACCGGCGATCTCGATCAGCCGCGGATCGTGCGTCGCGATCATCGGGTAGCCCTGACCGCCGAGCAGGATCTTCATGCATCGCACGTAGGAGCGGTCGACGTCGGCCTTGTGCTGGTAGGCGACGTCGACCGGTTCGTCGTACGCGCCTTTGCACAACCGCACTCGCGAACCCGAGCCGGACAGTCGCCGGCAGTCGTCTTCGGTTCGGTACAGATATGTCTGCAGCGCGATTCCGGTGGAGGGGAAATCCCCACGAAGCTCGGTCGCAATGGCCAACGTGGAGTCGGTGGTCGTGTGATCCTCCATGTCGAGGGTCACGGTCGTGCCTGCATCGGCGGCCGCCCGGCAGATCTCCCGGGCGTTGTCGAGCGCGATCTTCTCGCCGTCGCCCGGCAGCGCCTGACCGACAGCAGAGAGTTTGACTGAAACCTCGGCAACCTCGGTGAGTCCGGCATCACGCAAGCCCGCGAGCAGTTCCACGTAGGCTTCGGCGACGCGCTCGGCCTGCGCCCGATCAAGCGTGTCCTCGCCGAGATGATCGATGGTCGCGGTGAGCCCGGCGCTGGCGAGGTCGGCGGCCGCCCGCGCGGCATCGGCGGTCTCGTCTCCGGCGATGAACCTGGCGACGATTCCCCGCGAGATCGGAGCTCGCTCGACCAGGTTGCGCATCCGTTCACTACCTGAGAGGCCCAACAGCACACGCCCCAGCACCCGGCGTCACCCTCCGCTCGCTCGCTCGACCGCGTCAGGCTACGCCCTCCGGTTCCGTTGATCTTGGTGAAGTGGTCGCGTTGTGACGCCAGAGGCAGCCACTTCGCAGTGATCAACCGGACCTGGGGGGTCAGGCGGTGCGGCGGCGCAATGTGCCTGCTCCCAGCGCGAGGAAGCCGACGGCGAACGCCGCGATGATCAGCGCGTATCCCCCGATGCTGGGGTCGATGTTGACCTGGACCTCGCGCATCGCGTCGACCGCATAGGACAGCGGCAAGACGTCGGAGATTGCGCTCAACAGCGCCGGGAGCTCGTCGCGGGCGACCAGCAGCCCGCACAGCAGGACCTGCGGAAGGACGAGCGCGGGCATGAACTGCACGACCTGGAACTCGGTCGCCGCAAACGCGCTGACGAACAGGCCGAGCGCGACCCCCAGCAATGCGTCGAGTATGGCGACGGCGATGAGCAGCGAGGTAGGACCGGCGACGTCGAGGCCGAGCAGGCCCACCGCAATCCCTGCAGCGATCAGCGCCTGCAGGGTTGCCATCAACCCGAATGCCAGCGCGTATCCCAGGAGGAAGTCCAACTTGCCGGTGGGCATCGCGAGCAACCGCTCCAGGGTGCCGGACGTGCGCTCGCGCAGCGTCGCCACCGAGGTGACCAGGAACATTCCGATGAACGGGAACAAGGCGAGCAGAGCCGGCCCGATAGCGTCGAAGGTCGGCCCGCCCTCGTACATCCACCACAGCAGCGTAAGCAGCGCCGCTGGCACGAACAGCAGCAAGCCCAGCGTTCGGTGGTCATGGCGAAGTTGGGCGAGGACGCGGCCCGCAGTGGCGAGGGTGATCCGCGGGGTCATCTGCCGGCCGCCTCGTCGATGAGGTGCAGGAACGCCTGCTCGGCGTCAGCGGTGTCGGTCTGTGCGAGCAGACCGGCGGGACTCTCGTCGGCGAGCAACGCACCCTCGCGCATGAGCAGCAGCCGACCGCAGCGTTCGGCCTCGTCCATGACGTGACTCGAGACGAGCAACGTCACGCCGCTCGCGGCGAGGTCATTGAACAGATTCCACAGGTCGCGGCGTAACACCGGGTCCAGACCCACCGTCGGCTCGTCAAGGACAAGAACCTCGGGCTCACCGAGCAGCGCCACCGCGAGCGACGCCCGGGAGGTCTCACCACCGGACAGCTTCGCGACCAGGTCGTCGGCATGGGAATGCATGTCCACCTGGTCCAACGCACGGTCGACGGCGTCCGGACCAGCGCCGAGGACCGCGGCGAAGTAGCGCAGGTTCTGCCGAGTCGTCAGGTCGCCATAGACACTGGGCGACTGGGTGAGATAGCCCACCCGAGACCGGACCGGCTCGGACCCGGCCGGCAGGCCGAGTACCTCGACCTGACCGGCCGCGATCTGCTGGACTCCGACGATCGCCCGCATGAGCGTCGACTTCCCTGACCCGGACGGCCCGAGCAGGCCGGTGAGTGTTCCGCTGTCGACGGAGAGATTGAAGTCATCGAGCACTACCCGAAGTCCTCGCACGACCCGCAGGTCTCGAACCTCGATCGCCGGGCCGGGCTCTCCGTCGGGAGCCGTACCCAAAGATTTCATCATGTGTTGAATATCTCGCCTCGCGGGCCCGTCGTCAAGGGCCGGCGTCGTCCTCGAAATAGCGCTGGATCACCGGACCGACCAGCGTGACCAGCTCCTCGTCGGTTGCTGATGCGATCGGCTCGATCCTGACGACGTACCGCATGACGGCGATGCCCAGCAGGTGGGAGACGGCGGCCTCGGCGCGCAGCTCTCGGTCGGCAATCTGCAAGCCCTCGACCACCCGGGCGAGCATCACCCGCGCGGCGAACTGGCGAAGTAGCGCCGCGGCGACGTCATGGGTCATGGCCGAGCGGAGCAACGCGAGAATCGGCGCCCGTTTGACCGGGTCACCCCAGGTCAGCAGGAAAGTGCGTACCGCGCGTTCTCCGATGGTGTCGATCGGGCCCGACACGATCTGCGCGGCAAGCTCCGAAGGCACGAACGGGATGTCCATCGCCGCGAGAAACAGCCGTTCCTTGGTCCCGAAGTAGTGATGGACCAGCGCTGGATCGACCCCCGCGCGAGCGGCGATTGCTCGGATCGAAGCACCATCGAACGCCCGATCGGAGAACTCGACACGCGCCGCCGCCAGGATCTCACCGCGCGTGTCCGGGCCACCCGGCCGCCGCCCGGCGCGGCCGCGCCGAGGAGAGCGCCGGGTCACGCTCACCTCGTGGATCCCCGCAAGACCTGCTCGGCGGTTCCGTCCGACGCGACCGCGAACGCGGTGTCGGCGGCTGCCGTTGCCAGATTCAGCCGGGCGAAGGCCAACCCTTCGGCGAGGTCGGCCTCACGCTCCTCGGGCGTCCGAGCCCGACGAGTTCCGACCTCCAGCACGATCGCCCCGCTCCATCCGCTCCGGACCAGCCGCTCGAGCAGGGCTGTGCACGGTTGGTTGCCACGCCCCGGCACCAGGTGCTCGTCCCGCGCCGAGCCGGTGCCGTCGGCCAGGTGGACGTGCGCGAGCCGGTCGCCGAGGGCGTCGGCCATGGCCATGGCGTCCGAGCCCGAGACGGCGGTGTGTGAGAGGTCAAGGGTGTTGTGGGCATATGGCTCGTCGGTGGGGTCCCAATCGGGTGCGTAGGCGGCGATCTCGCGCCCGGCCGCACGCCAGGGATACATGTTCTCGACAGCGATCGCGATGCCGGATTCCTTTTCCAGCTCCGCCACGCCGTCCACGAATCCACGGGCGTAGTCCCGCTGCCAGCGGAACGGCGGGTGGACGACGACGACCGGCGCGCCGAGCGTTCGGGCCGCCTCGACCGACCGACTGAGGCGCTCCCACGGGTCCGGCGACCACACCCGCTGGGTGATCAGAAGACACGGCGCGTGCACTGACAACACCGGAAGCCGGTGCCGTCTGGCCAAGGCCGCCAGCTCGTCGACGTCCTGACTCACTGGGTCGGTCCACACCATGACCTCGACCCCGTCGTAGCCGAGCGAGCGGGCCATTTCGAACGCGGTCGCGACCCCCTGGGGATAGACCGAAGCCGTCGAGAGCCCGACCGGCGAGTCGGAGACACGCAGCAAGGCCGACCTGTTCTGGCTCGGCGACGTCACCGCCCCAGCGTAGGGCTGCGGTACCGGCGCGGCGCCGCAGGCCGCGACTAGTCCTCCGGCGCCAGAGCGCCACTCGCCCTGCGGGGTGAGCGACCCGAGGGCCGTGGGGCATTAGGCTCCAGGTCGTGGAGGCACCGCTCGACGTCGCCCGCGCGTGGGTCGAGTTTCGCGATCCAGCCGACGCCGACCAGGTCCTGCGCTGTGACCTGACCTGGCTCACGTCGCGCTGGACGTGCATCTTCGGCCGGGGCTGCCCCGGTGTCTACGCAGACCGGCCTGACGACGGCTGCTGCACCCAGGGCGCGCACTTCTCCGACCGCGACGACGAGAAACGGGTCCGCCGGTTCGCGACCAAGCTCAAGCGACAGGACTGGCAGCTCCGCGACGAGGGCCTCCGCGACGGCATCATCGAAAAGGACGACGGCGGCGAACACAAGACCCGCGTCGTCGACGGCGCGTGCGTGTTCCTCAATCGGCCCGGCTTCGCCGGTGGGGCGGGCTGTGCGCTGCATGCGTACGCCCTACGGACCGGACGTCACCCACTGGAGACCAAGCCGGACGTGTGCTGGCAGCTGCCCATTCGCCGCTCGTACCGCCGGGCCGAGCGCTCAGACGGCACCAAGTACCTCGAGATCACCATCGGCGAATACGACCGGCGGGCCTGGGGACCAGGCGGGCACGAATTGGACTGGTTCTGCTCCGGGTCACCTAGTGCGCACGTGGCGGCCGAGCCCGTGTACATCTCGTGCGAGCCGGAACTGAGGGCGCTGGTCGGCGACAAGGCGTACGAGGAGCTCGCCGAGCATTGTGCTGCGCATCTCGCCGCCCGACTGCCGCTGCTGGTCCATCCCGCCACAGCGTTGGCGCGCTCTCCGGAATGACCACGTTCACCATGCCTGTCGATACATCACCAGGCCTACAAGGGTGGTGACGTACCCACAGGGGTGGTGAACGTGGTCATTTCCACGGGGCCTGTCGGTGCCTGGACTTAGCGTCGCGACCATGGCGAAACTGGCGCAGGTCTATCGGTGCGGGGAGTGCGGCTGGTCCACGGCCAAGTGGGCCGGCCGCTGCGCCGAGTGTCAGGCCTGGGGAACACTCGACCAGGTCGGCGCGTCCCGATCTGGCTTGGTCCCGGCCCGGGTGTCCGAGCCGGCCCGACCAATCGCGGAAGTCGGCCTGGAGGCCGCTCGGTCACAGCCCACGGGAGTCGACGAGCTCGACCGCGCACTCGGCGGCGGCCTGGTCCAGGGAGCCGTGGTGCTCCTTGCCGGCGAGCCGGGTGTCGGCAAGTCGACGCTGTTGCTCAAGGTCGCGGCACGATGGGCCACCACATCCGGCCCGGCGCTGTACGTGACCGGCGAGGAGTCCGCGGCGCAGGTGCGGCTGCGGGCCGAACGCACCGGTGCGCTCTCCGCCGGTTTGTACTTGGCGGCCGAAACCGATCTCGCGGCCGTGCTGGGCCAGATCGATAAGGTTCGCCCTTCCCTGCTCGTGCTCGACTCCGTCCAGACCGTTTCCCGCTCGGATATGGACGGCGCACCGGGCGGCGTCACCCAGGTCCGCGAAGTGGCCGGAGCGCTTATCCGCACCGCGAAGAATCTCGGTATGGCTACTGTGCTGGTCGGGCACGTCACCAAGGACGGCTCGATCGCCGGCCCGCGGGTGCTCGAGCACCTGGTCGACGTGGTGCTCCAGTTCGAGGGCGAGCGGCATTCCCGCCTCCGCATGGTCCGCGCGGTCAAGAACCGGTATGGCCCATCCGAGGAGGTGGGCTGCTTCGATCTGTCTGATTCCGGCATCGCCTCGGTGGCGGACCCGACCGGGCTCTTCCTGTCCCGGCACGAGGACGCGGTGCCGGGCACCTGTGTCACGGTGACACTGGAGGGCCGTCGGCCGCTGCTGGCCGAAGTCCAGGCGCTGGTGGCGCAGTCTTCGCTCGCGACGCCCCGCCGAGCGACGAGTGGGCTGGACACCTCTCGGGTGGCAATGGTGCTGGCCGTACTCGAGCGCCGCGGCGGCCTCGCCCTGCAGGGACGTGATGTCTACGCCGCGACGGTCGGCGGCGCCCGGCTGACCGAGCCGGCCGGAGATCTCGCCCTGCTGCTCGCCGTGGCCAGCGGAGTCCGCGATCTGCCGGTGCCACCGGGTCTGGTGGCAATCGGCGAGGTCGGCTTGGCCGGCGAGATTCGTCGGGTCACGGGGACCCAGCGGCGGCTGGCGGAAGCCGAGCGGATGGGCTTCGTCCGGGCATTGGTCCCGCCTGACCCGGGACCGGTCCCGGTGGGTATTCGTACCGTCGAAGTCGGTGATGTTCGCTCTGCTCTGGATGCCGCCCAGCGGCCGGCGGCGGTTCTCCCTTCGCGCTGAACGGGCCCGTACACTGTCGCCCGAATGTCTATGACTGGCGCCGCGGGGGTCGCGTGTTGGCAACTGATAAGGGCAGCGCCGAGACAAAGCTGCGCCAGGCGCTTGCTGCCGTCGCCCCTGGTACCGCGTTGCGCGAAGGACTGGAACGCATACTCCGCGGGCGCACCGGCGCGCTGGTCGTCCTGGGCCACGACAAGACGATCGAGTCCATTTGCACCGGAGGCTTCGTACTCGGCGTAGCGTTCTCGGCCACGGGCCTGCGCGAGCTGGCCAAGATGGACGGCGCGATCGTGGTGGATCGGGAGTGCACGACCATCCTTCGCGCAGCGACCCAGCTGGTCCCGGATTCAGCCATCCCTACGACCGAGTCCGGCACCCGCCATCGCACCGCGGAGCGTGTCGCCAAACAGACCGGGGTGCCGGTCATCTCAGTCAGCCAGTCCATGCGCATCGTGGCCATCTATGTCGACGACGTCCGCTATGTGCTCGAGGACACCGCCCAGATCCTGTCCCGGGCCAACCAGGCGCTGGCCACCCTCGAGCGGTACAAGCTCCGGCTCGACGAGGTGTCCGGCACCCTATCCGCGCTGGAGATCGAAGATCTGGTTACCGTGCGCGACGTGGCAGCGGTCGCGCAGCGGCTGGAGATGGTCCGCCGAATCGCCAGTGAGATCGAGGGCTACGTCGTCGAGCTCGGCACCGACGGCCGGCTGCTCAGCCTGCAACTCGACGAACTGGTGGCTGGCGTCGACATCGATCGTGAGCTGGTTGCACGCGACTATCTACCCGCGCAATCCGGTCGCCGGGCGAGGACGGTGACCGACGTCGTGGCCGATCTCGGCACACTGTCCGCGATCGACCTGCTCGACCCGGGTGCCGTCGCGCGGTCGCTCGGCTATCCCGCGGGCGCCGAGCAGCTCGACGTCGCGGTGAGCCCGCGGGGCTACCGGTTGCTCGCGCGGGTGCCGCGGCTGCCCGGCGCGGTTATCGACCGGCTGGTCGAGCACTTCGGTGGCCTGCAGAAACTGCTGGCGGCCAGCGTCGACGACCTGCAGACCGTCGACGGCGTCGGCGAGTCGCGCGCCCGCAGTGTGCGGGAGGGCCTGTCACGGTTGGCCGAGTCGAGCATCCTCGAGCGCTACATCTGACCGTGCACAACGCCGTCATCGACTGGTACGCCCGCCATGCTCGGGACCTGCCCTGGCGCGCCGCCGACCGGACGCCCTGGGGTGTACTGGTCAGCGAGTTCATGCTCCAGCAGACGCCGGTCGCCCGGGTCGAGCCGGTGTGGCGAGCCTGGCTGGACCGGTGGCCGACGCCAGCGGACCTGGCAGTCGAGCAGCCGGGGACGGCAATCCGAGCGTGGGGCCGCTTGGGGTACCCCAGCCGTGCGCTCCGCCTGCACGCTGCTGCCGCAGTCATCATCGGCCGTCACGCCGGCGAGGTCCCGCGGTCGTACCACACTTTGCGAACGCTCCCGGGGGTCGGGGAGTACACGGCGGCCGCCATCGCGTCGTTCGCGTACGGCCAACGGCAGGTTGTCCTCGACACCAACGTTCGCCGGGTGCTGGCGCGATCTGTCGCCGGCTTGGCCCGGCCGGGGATCACCACCACAGCCAGCGAGCGTCGGCTGGCGGAGTCGATGCTCCCCGACGACGGCCAGGCAGCGGCCGCATGGTCTGTCGCCGCGATGGAGCTCGGAGCCTTGGTCTGCACCGCACGGTCGCCCACGTGCGCTGCCTGCCCCATCGTTGGCTCGTGCGCCTGGCGACTGGCCGGGTTCCCGCCGTTCGACGGACCAGCCCGGCAGAGCCAGCCATGGGCGGGCACAGACCGTCAGGCTCGGGGAGCGTTGATGGCGGTCCTCCGCGACGAGCCGGTGGCCGTGCCGATTGCCAGGCTGACCGCGGCATGGCCGCACGATCCGGTCCAGCGCGACCGCGCGCTTGCCGGGCTGGTCGCCGACGGCCTGGTCGAACCGGAGGACGCGGAGCACTACCGTCTCCCTCAGGCGTGATCGCCCTGACTCACGCAGGCACCGTACGAAGGATGGTCGAGATGACAGTGCACGCCACCGTCGTCGCCGGGGACATCGACCAGCTGGGTGCAACTCGACCGGTACGTTCTGGCGCACGCCGACGGCGCTAGCTCACCCGCTCGACCGCCTGCACGTACTCGGCCTTGGGGTCCATCGCGGCGGCGAGTCGGTAACAAACCGCTGCTTCTTCCCGTCGGCTCTGCCGCTCCAGGGTCCGCCCCAATGCGAACCGGGCGTACGCGTCACTCGGGTCACGCTCGACCAGCCGGCTGAAGGCGTCTTCCGCCCGGCGCAGCTGAGCGGACCGAAAGAACGCTCGACCGGCCAGCTCGAGCACCGACTTCGGCGTCGCATCACCGGCCAGTAGCGGTTCGAGCTCGCGCGCCGCCCCCGCGGCGTCCCCTGCTTCATACAGCACGGCCGCGGCCCGGTACGCCGCGAGATCGTCTGGCATCGTCACCCCCTGTTCAGGCAGCCGCGGCTCCACTGTGTCGTCATCAGCAGTGTCGTCATGATCCATTGTTCACAGCTGGTGCGACATGCCAGGCGTGTCGCACCAGCTGTGAACTATGTCGGGGAAGGCCGCGAGATCATCCCGTTTCGCGGGCCGCGCCGCTGCGTCGACCACTGCCGCCCGTCGCGGCCGCCTCGACCACCGCCACGTCGGGCAGTTCGGATTTCGGGCTGCCGGTGAACGTGAAGACCGCATCGCGGCCGGTGCCCTCGACATCGACGACGACGATCTCGCCGGCCTTGAGCTCGCCGAAAAGGATCTTCTCCGAAAGGCTATCCTCGATCTCCCGCTGGATCGTGCGGCGCAGCGGCCGGGCGCCGAGCACCGGGTCGAACCCATGGTCGGCAAGCAGTTCCTTCGCCGCCTGGGTGAGCTCGAGACCCATGTCCTTGTCGTGCAGCCGAAGATCGACCTGGGTCATCATCAGATCGACGATCCGGACGATCTCCTCCGGAGTGAGCTGGTGGAAGACGATGACGTCGTCGACCCGGTTGAGGAACTCCGGCCGGAAATGCTGCTTGAGCTCGTCAGTGACCTTGTTCTTCATCCGGTCGTAGTCGCCGTCGGCGGTCCCGCTGGTGGAGAAGCCGAGGTTGACCCCTTTGGCGATGTCGCGGGTGCCGAGGTTCGTGGTCATGATGATCACGGTGTTCTTGAAGTCGACGACCCGACCCTGCGCGTCGGTGAGCCGACCGTCCTCGAGCACCTGCAGCAGCGAGTTGAAGATGTCCGGGTGCGCCTTCTCGACCTCGTCGAAGAGCACGACCGAGAACGGGCGACGGCGCACCTTCTCGGTCAGCTGGCCGCCCTCCTCGTAGCCAACGTATCCGGGCGGCGAGCCGAACAATCGAGAGACCGTGTGCTTCTCGGAGTACTCGCTCATATCAAGCTGGATCAAAGCGTGCTCATCGCCGAACAGGAACTCAGACAGGGCCTTGGACAGCTCGGTCTTCCCGACGCCAGAAGGTCCGGCGAAGATGAAAGAGCCACCGGGTCGCTTCGGGTCCTTCAGGCCGGCCCGGGTCCGGCGGATCGACTTCGATAGCGCCCCGATGGCGTCCTGCTGGCCGATGATCCGCTTGTGCAGCTCGTCCTCCATGTGCAGCAGCCTGGAGGTCTCCTCCTCGGTGAGCTTGAACACCGGAATCCCGGTGGCGGCGGCGAGGACCTCGGCGATGAGCTCGTCGTCGACCTCGGCCACGACGTCGAGGTCGCCGGCCTTCCACTGCTTCTCCCGCTCCGCCTTCTGCGCGATGAGCTGCTTCTCGCGGTCGCGTAGCGACGCGGCCTTCTCGAAGTCCTGGGAGTCGATCGCGGATTCCTTCTCGCGGCGCACCTCGGCGATTCGCTCGTCGAATTCCCGCAGGTCCGGTGGCGCGGTCATCCGGCGGATGCGCAGCCGGGAGCCCGCCTCGTCGATGAGGTCGATGGCCTTGTCCGGCAGGAACCTGTCGGAGATGTAGCGATCGGCCAGCTGAGCAGCCGCGACGAGGGCGCCGTCGGTGATCGAGACCCGGTGGTGCGCCTCGTAGCGGTCGCGCAGGCCCTTGAGGATCTCGATGGTGTGCGCGAGCGTCGGCTCCTGGACCTGGATCGGCTGGAACCGGCGCTCCAGGGCGGCGTCCTTCTCCACGTGTTTGCGGTACTCGTCGAGCGTGGTCGCGCCAATGGTCTGCAGCTCGCCACGGGCGAGCATGGGCTTGAGGATGCTCGCGGCGTCGATGGCCCCCTCGGCCGCACCAGCACCGACCAAGGTGTGCAGCTCGTCGATGAACAGGATGATGTCGCCGCGGGTGCGGATCTCCTTCAGGACCTTCTTCAGCCGCTCCTCGAAGTCACCGCGGTAGCGGGAACCGGCGACCAGCGCGCCGAGGTCGAGGGTGTAGAGCTGACGATCCTTGAGCGTCTCGGGCACCTCACCCTTGACGATGTTCTGGGCCAGGCCTTCGACCACCGCGGTCTTGCCCACTCCGGGCTCGCCGATGAGGACGGGGTTGTTCTTGGTGCGCCGGGAGAGCACCTGCATGACCCGCTCGATTTCCTTTTCCCGGCCGATGACCGGGTCGAGCTTGCCCTCGCGGGCGCCCTGGGTGAGGTTGCGACCGAACTGGTCGAGGACGAGCGAGGTCGACGGTGCGTCGCCCTGCGGGCCGGCGCCAGCCGTGGCGGCTTCCTTGCCGCCCTGGTAGCCGGAGAGCAGCTGGATGACCTGCTGGCGGACCCGGTTGAGGTCGGCGCCGAGCTTGACCAGCACCTGGGCAGCCACGCCTTCGCCCTCGCGGATGAGGCCGAGCAGGATGTGCTCGGTACCGATGTAGTTGTGCCCCAGCTGAAGCGCTTCGCGCAGGCTGAGCTCGAGCACCTTCTTCGCGCGAGGCGTGAACGGGATGTGACCGCTTGGTGCCTGCTGACCCTGGCCGATGATCTCCTCGACCTGGCCGCGGACCGCGTCCAGCGAGATGCCGAGGCTCTCCAGCGCCTTTGCAGCGACCCCTTCGCCTTCGTGGATCAAGCCCAGCAGGATGTGCTCGGTGCCGATGTAGTTGTGGTTCAGCATCCTGGCCTCTTCCTGAGCCAGGACCACCACGCGTCGGGCGCGGTCGGTAAACCTCTCGAACATCAGTGGCACTCCTCACCGAGCGGTCTGGGTGTGCCGGGGCTCTCCCGGTCCGCCCGTACTCGCATGCTAACCCGCCAGCCGGTCGGCAACTCGGTTCGTCTCATCGACCGAACCGGGTCGCACACGCCCATACAACACCTGTTGAGCCGACCGGCTTCCGCCTCAGCTGCGTCGTACGCCACGGGCGAACACGAGATCGGAATGACCACGTTCACCACCCCTGCCGGTACTTCACCAGGCCTGCAAGCATGGTGAAGTACGAGTACGCCTGGTCATGGCCCGGCTGTCGCTACTGGAAGCCGCGACTCAGTAGTCGCCGTTCGGCGCGCCGGTCTCAGACGTCCCCGGTTCCTGGGAGTCGCCACCGTCTTCTCCGCACGAGCTCAGCGCGATGACGGCGATGACCGCCGCTACGGCTGCCGCCGACCGCTTCACCATGGTTCCGCCCCCTCTTGCAAAGCTTCACCTGGTAATACGTGGCCGGACGGCCAGTGGTTCGGTTGCCCGTTCGGTCGGTGTCGCCAACCAGTGGCGGGTGTTGGTCCGACCCGCCGGTCGGACCAACACCCGCGTCAACTCCTCTTCGAACGGCTCTCGATCAGCCGTGCGCCGCGTCGTATTTTGCGAGGATCTCGGCCGGCACCCGTCCACGGTCGGACACCTTCAAACCCTGGTCGCGCGCCCATTGCCGAATCGCCGAGGTGTTCGAGCCCCGGCTGCCCCGGGCCTGCCCGCGCCGTCCACCGCGGCGAGCGCTCTTGCGGGCCGAGCCCACGTACGGAGCCAGCGCCTCACGGAACTTCGCCGCGTTCTTCTTCGACAGGTCAAGCTCGTAAGCGACCCCGTCGAGCGAGAAGTTGACCGTTTCTGCGGCCTCCCCGCCGTCGAGATCGTCGACCAGAATGACCTGGACCTTCTGAGCCATGGCCGTTCCTTTCCGCGCCCCTAACAGGGGTAATTGAGGCTGGTAGCTGGGTCATGCCTACGCTACCTCGGACAGAAAAGCAACTACCCCAAAGTAGCTAACCGTAACCGTTATATCCGGAGCTCACAAGCACAGCAGCATGCGGGTGTTTCCGAGTGTGTTCGGCTTCACCCGGTCCAGGTCCAGGAACTCGGCCACTCCTTCGTCGTAGGAGCGCAGCAGCTGAGCGTAGACGTCAGGTTCCACCGGTGATCCAGCTAGCGGCTCGAATCCGTGCCTGGTGAAGAAGTCCACCTCGAACGTCAGGCAGAAGACGCGGGAAACCCCAAGGTCACAGGCGACGTCCAGGAGCCGATCGAGGACTGCCGTCCCCACTCCACGGCCGGTGTAGGACGGGTCCGTCGCCAGGGTTCGCACCTCTGCCAGGTCCTCCCACATGACGTGCAACGCGCCGCAGCCGAGGACTTCACCGTCCTCGCGCGTGGCCACCCAGAATTCCTGGACGTCCTCATAGAGCGTGACCATCTCTTTGGACAACAGAATGCGATCGGCTGAGTAGGCGTCGACGAGCCGGCGGATCGCCCGCACATCCGCTGTGCGGGCCCTCCGGATGACGTACTCGGGGGGCGCTGGCTGGCGGTCAGTCGGCCGTCCGGGCGCCGTGTTCACTCTCATTCCGGCTTGACCAATGGAAAGAGAATCGTGTCACGAATCCCGGCGCTCGTGAGCAACATCACCAAGCGGTCGATCCCGAGGCCCATTCCGCCGGTCGGTGGCATTCCGTACTCGAGTGCCCGGAGGAAGTCCTCGTCGAGTTCCATCGCCTCCGGGTCGCCTTGCGCGGCCAGTTCAGACTGCGCAATCAGCCGTTCCCGCTGGATGACCGGATCGGTTAGTTCCGAGTAGGCCACAGCCAATTCGACCCCGGCGATGACCAGGTCCCACGCCTCGGTCAGCCGGCGCTCGTCGCGGTGCGGTCGGGCGAGTGGGCGCACCGATTCCGGGTAATCGCAGACGAACGTCGGCGTTTGCACTGTCCGCTCGACCAGCTTCTCGAACAGCTCGAGCACGATCTCGCCATGACCCCAGTCGTCTTCGAGGTGGACGTCGTGTTTGGCGGCCAACTCCCGAAGGCGGTCGGCGTCGGTGTCGATCGTCACCTCCGCGCCGACGGCGTTCGACACCGCCTGGTGAAGTGTGATCCGGTTCCACGGAGACTCGAGGTCCAGCTCTCTACCCTGACCGTCACGGATCACGGTACGGCCCGTCGCCCGCGCCGCGTCGATCACCACACTCCTGGTGAGTGCCGCCATGGTGTCGTAGTCGCCGTATGCCTGGTACGCCTCGAGCATCGTGAACTCGGCGTTGTGTGTGGAGTCGATGCCTTCGTTCCGGAAGATCCGGCCGATCTCGTAGACCCTGTCGATGCCACCGACTATGGCCCGCTTGAGATGAAGCTCCAGCGCGATGCGCAAGGTCATCGGTAGGTCGAACGCATTGAGATGGGTATGGAAGGGACGTGCCGTCGCGCCGCCATGGACGAGTTGCAGCACCGGCGTCTCGACCTCGAGGTATCCCTCGCCACTCATCGTCTCCCGTACCGAGCGCAGGACCGAAGCCCGAGTGCGGACCATCTTGCGGGCCTCTGGATTGACGACGAGGTCGACATAGCGCTGCCGACTCCTGGTTTCGTCAGACAGGGCCTTGTGCGCGACGGGCAGCGGACGCAAGGCTTTCGCGACGATCTTCCACTCGTCGGCCAGTACCGATAGCTCGCCGCGTCGGCTCGAGATCACCTCGCCCTGGATGCCGATGTGGTCGCCGATGTCTACGAGATGCTTCCAGTCGCGTAGCGAGTCCTCGCCGACCTGGTCCAACGCAACCATGGCCTGCAGCTCGACACCCTCCCCGTCGCGCAACTGGGCGAAGCAAAGCTTTCCGGTATTCCGAAGATGGATCACTCGCCCGGCCACGGCGGCAGTGCGGCCGGTGGCCGCTCCCGGCTCCAGATCGGCGTATTCAGTCCGCAGCTGCGCGAACGTGTGAGTACGGGGGAAACCGGCTGCGTACGGTGCCTGCCCACGCTCGAGCAGCTCGCCGCGCTTCTGCCGACGGATCCGCATCTGCTCGGGCAGGTCGTCGTCGGGCGCGCTGGGCCGGTCATTCATGACCCACCAGGGTAGGGGGGTGCCCCAAGCCGGCATTGCCGAACGCCTGCCACGGTGCAACAGTCGTGGCACGGAGGTGAGGACGATGAGCGAGGTGCGCGTCGTGGACCGCGGGTCCAGGGAGATCGTGGTGTTCCTCTCCGGTGACATCGGCGACGAGATGATCGACCAGCTGCACGGGGCGGTGGCCGAGGTGGCGGAATTGGAAGGCCTCAACGGCCTGAGCCATGCGGTCGTCGACATGCACGGGGTTACGTCGCTCGGCCCGCCGGGAATCGCCTTTCTGCGGGAGTTGAACGAGCGCGGCCGGCGGTCGGGATTCGAGGTGTCGTTCTCCTCGCTCAGCGGCCCCGCCCACCGGGCGGTCGAGGCAGCCGGTTGGCAGTTCATGGAGGCGAGTCCGCCCCCGAGTTAGGGCTCTGGCACGTTGCGGTCGTAGACCAATCGCAAGCCAACGAGCGTGAGCCACGGCTCGTGGTAGTCGATGGTCGTGCACTCGTCGATCACGGCTGGGGCCAGCCCGCCGGTAGCGATCACCGTGACGTCGGAGAGCGGCCGGCCGAGCTCGGCCGCCATCCGGGTGACGATTCCGTCGACCTGCCCGGAGAAGCCGAACAGCGCTCCGGACTGCAACGCCTCGACCGTGTTCTTCGCGATCACCGATCTCGGCTTGACCAGTTCGACCCGGCGCAGCTGTGCACCGGCGTCGCCGAGGGCGTCCAGCGACACGCCGATGCCCGGCGCGATCGCACCACCGACGTACTCACCTGTCTCCGACACGACGTCAAACGTGGTCGCAGTACCGAAGTCGACGACGATGCACGTCCCGCCATAGAGATGCTTTGCGGCCAACGCATTGACGATCCGGTCGGTACCCACCTCGCGAGGGTTGTCCATCAGCACGGGCACTCCCGTGCGAACCCCGGGCTCGACGAGAACCGACGGCACCTCGTTGAAATACCGCGCCACCATCTCGCGCATCTCGTGCAGCACCGAGGGCACCGTCGAACAGATGGCGAGACCGTTGATCCGGTCTTCGGGACCGTCAGCCAGCAGGCCGCGCAGCACCGCCATGAACTCGTCGGCCGTCCGCCGAGCGTCGGTCGCGAGGCGCCAATGCTCCGCGACCTGCTCACCGTCGAGCAGGCCGAGAACGGTCTGCGTGTTGCCGACGTCGATCGCGAGCAGCATCGTCAGCGAACCTCGCGCAAGTCGAACGCGATGTCGAGTGCCGGGGCGGAATGGGTGATCGCCCCAACGGCGAGGTAGTCCACACCCGTTTCCCCGTACGCCCGCGCCGCGTAAATCGTCAGTCCGCCACTCACCTCGATCTTGGACCGTCCCTCAACCGCCTGGACAGCCTTGGCGACCTCGGCAGTCTTGAAGTTGTCCAGCAGGATGACCTGTGCACCGGCGGCCGCCGCCTCGGCGGCTCCGTCCACGCTGTCGACCTCGATCTCGACGGGCACGTCGGGGAAGACTTCCGTCACGGCCTGGTAGGCGGCGGTGATTCCCCCGGCCGCAATGATGTGGTTGTCCTTGATCAACGCCGCGTCGGACAGCGACATTCGATGGTTCTCGCCGCCGCCGCAGCGGACCGCGTACTTCTCCAAGGGACGCAGCAGCGGCGTCGTCTTGCGGGTATCGCGGACGACTGCACCGGTGTCGGCGAGCGCGTCTGTCCAGCGTCGGGTGGCCGTCGCGACGCCCGACAGGTGGCAGAGCAGATTCAGCGCCGTCCGCTCGGCGAGCAGAAGCGCCCGAGTAGGCCCGGTCGCCGTCCACAGGACCTCGCCCACGCTGGCGGTGTCTCCGTCGCTCGCGGTCCGCGCGATCTCCAAAGGGTCGTCGGACGCGCACACGAACGCCGCCTCTGCTACTGGCAGCCCGGCGACGACGCCGGGTGCCCTGGCGACGAGATCGCCAGTGGCGCGCTGATCACGGGGAACCGTGGCCTCACTCGTGACGTCGACGCCCCGGGCGAGATCCTCCTCCACCGCGGCCCGGACCAGATCCTCCACGTACCCCGGATCGAGCCCTGCCGCGACGAGGGCCTGGGACAGTTCGCTGGGCAGGCTCACCTGAGCTCCTCGAATCGGGTCTGCACGGTCCCGTCATCGCTCACTGTGCTGACGAGCCGGCCACGCCATCGGCTGTCGTCGCGATCGGGATAGTCCTCGCGCCAGTGCCCGCCGCGGGTCTCCGTGCGGAGGGTCGCATGCCGAACCAGCGTCGCCGCCACGTCGTGCAGATTGGACGTCTCCCATGCCTCGGTCGACGGCACGTCGGCCTGTCGCTCGGCGGCGAGATCGGCCAGGCATATCGAGGCACTTGCGAGCGACGCCTCCGTCCGCACGACGCCCGCACCTGCCGTCATCGCCCCCTGAATGAAGAGCCGGGCATCCGGATCGAGCAGTCGCGGTGTGCCTGGCCGGTCCGCCGGCTCCGCCTGTGGCGGCAACCCGTCGGCGAGGTCCACCGCGATTCGGTGCCCGAACACCAACCCCTCCAGCAACGAGTTCGACGCCAGCCGGTTCGCACCATGTACGCCCGTGCAAGAGACCTCACCGCAGGCGTAGAGCCCCGGCAGGGACGACCGGCCATACAAGTCGGTGCGTACGCCCCCGCTGGCGTAGTGCTGCGCCGGAGCGACAGGCACCAGCTGCGTGGCCGGATCGAAGCCGAACTCGCGGCACCGGGCGACGATGGTCGGAAAGCGCTGCTGGAGAAAGTCGGCGCCAAGGTGCCGGGCGTCGAGCCAGACGTGGTCGGCGCCGGTCTCCAGCATCGCGGTGATCACGCCCTTGGCGACGACGTCGCGTGGGGCGAGTTCGGCCAGCGGGTGGCGCCCCACCATGAACCGCCGACCTTCCACGTCACGTAGGAGCGCACCCTCACCACGCAAGGCCTCGGAGATCAGCGGTTGCTGCCCGTGCGCTGACCGGCCCAACCACATCACCGTCGGGTGGAACTGGACGAACTCCAGGTCGGCCACCTCGGCCCCCGCGCGTAGCGCTGCGGCGATGCCGTCGCCAGTGGACACCGGCGGGTTGGTTGTCGAGGCGTAGACCTGACCAAGCCCCCCGGTCGCCAGGACAACGGCTCGGCCGAGCGCGGCGCCCACGCCATCACGTTGCCCCTCGCCGATGACGTGCAGGCTCACTCCGCACGCGCGGCGAGCTCCATCGGTCAGCACGTCGATCACCAGCGCGTGTTCGACGACCTCGATCGTCGGGTCCTCCTGGACGGCATGCAACGCCTCGATCAGCGCTCGGGAGATCTCCCGGCCCGTTGCGTCGCCGCCTGCATGCGCGATCCGGTCGCGACCGTGTCCGCCCTCGCGAGTGAGCGCGATCTCTCCCTCGAGGGTGCGTTCGAAGTTGGCACCAAGCGCCATAAGCTCGCGCACACGTTGCGGGCCCTCGGTCACCAAAACGCGCACGGCGTCCTCGGCGCAGATCCCGACTCCGGCGACCAGAGTGTCCGAGTAGTGCTGGTCCGGGCTGTCCTCCGGGTCGAGGGCCGCGGCGATCCCACCCTGCGCCCAGACCGTCGACCCTTCGTCGAGAAAGGTCTTCGTGACGAGCAAGACACGACCGGCCTTGCGGGCCTCGAGCGCAGTCGTCAGCCCCGCGATCCCGCTTCCGACTACGACGACGTCCGCCTGCGCGGTCCAGCCCGGCTCCGGCGCCGACAGCCGGCGAGGCAGGCGGAGATCGGTCACGGCCGCAACGATAGGACCTACCGTGAGAGGCCGGGGCCGGCGCTCCCTTACCGCCACTTCAATGATCAAATGCGAGGAGCTTTGAGTCGCTCGACGCCAATGAGTTTGACTACGGCAGCGTCACGGCCACGTTGTCGATCAACCGGGCAGAGCCGACTCGGCCGGCGACCAGCAACCGCGCCGCACCAGAGGTGGGGGCCGGCCGCAAGTCCGGGTCGCGAAGCACGAAGTAGTCGATCCGGACGTCGTGAGCGGTCTCGAGCACCGTCCTTCCGGCGGCAAGCACGGATGGCATTCCCGTCGGAGCCACCTCGACGCCGGCGTTCAACGCCCGCGACAGGACCAGCGCAGCTGAGCGCGCCGAAGGGCTGAGATAGCGATTGCGGCTGGAGAGCGCGAGGCCGTCGGGCTCCCGGACGGTCGGCACGCCGATGATCTCGAACGGCATCTCCAGGTCCTGCACCATCCGGCGGATCAAAACCAGCTGCTGGTAATCCTTCTCACCGAAGAACGCGTACGTGGGCACAGTCAGGTTGAGTAACTTGGCGACGACCGTGAGAACACCGGCGAAGTGGCCCGGACGGACTGCGCCCTCCAACTCTGCGCCCAGTTTCCCGGGGTCGATCCTGACCAGCGGCCCGCCACGCGGATACATCTCGTCCTGCTCGGGGGCGAAGACGACATCGACGCCTTCCGCGGCACAGACCTCCAGATCGGTGTCCAGCGTGCGCGGGTAGCGGTCGAGGTCCTCGCCTGCGCCGAACTGCAGCGGGTTGACGAAGATCGTCACGGTTACCCCGCCCTCTGTGCCAACCTTCTCCTTGGCAGCCCGGATCAGCGCAACGTGACCGTCGTGAAGGGCGCCCATCGTCATGACCACGGCCGTCTCGGCGTCCGCTGTACCAAGCGTGTCGGCCAGTTCGGCGCGGGTGTGCGCAACGGCCGGCGACCCGCTTCTCACCGGCTGCCGTTCCAGTCCTGGCTGGGGCGACCGCCGAGGGCGTCGAGCAGCGGTTCTGCATCAGCCGCACGCAGGCGTCCAGAGGCCAGGGCACGTGTCGCCGTTCGCCGGGCGAGCGCGACATAGGCGGCGACGGTCTCCGGCGCGATTCTCTCGATGGCCGCCACGTGCTTTTCGACAGTGCTTGCGTCGCCGCGTGCCACCGGTCCGGTGAGCGCTGCGTCGCCTTGCCGCAGGACGTTGTCCAGCGCGGCGGATAGCAGTGGAGCAAGCGTTCGATCCGGTTCCGCGACGCCGGCGTGCCGGAGCAGGTCCATCGCGTCGTTCACGAGCGTCACCAGGTGATTCGCTCCGTGCGCGAGGGCCGCGTGGTAGAGGGTCCGGTCTTGCTCGGCGATCCGGATCGGCTCGGCGCCCATCTCGACGACCAGGGCTGCGGCGATCGGCCACAGTGGCTCCGGTGCAGTGACGCCGAACATCGCTCCGCCGAGACGTTCGAGGTCGACTGCAGAGCCGGTGAACGTCATCACGGGGTGCAGCGCCAAGGGCAGTGCACCAAGGAGGGTCGCCGGTTCGAGTACGTCCGCTCCGTGGCGGCCACTGGTATGGACGACGATCTGGCCCGCCCGGATCGAGCGGGTGGCGACGAGTCCTTCCACGAGACCGGGCAAGGCGTCATCGGGCACGGCGAGAATCACCAGGTCCGACGCGGCGAACACCTCGGGTGGAGTCACCAAGGCGACGCCAGGGAGCAATGCGTGGGCGCGCTGCCGGCTCGCGACCGACACGGCGTATGCGGCGACCACCCGGTGGCCTGCCCGTGCCAAGGCTGCGCCGAGAACGGCGCCGACTCGGCCGGTGCCCACCACGCCGACGGCAAGCCGGGCCGGACGGTCTTCTCCTTCGGTCTGTACGTCGGCCTGACGATGGCCGCTGGGCTCACTCATGGTCGTGCCTCTTCCGGACCGTACGGGCCGCTCAGGCTAACAAGCCGAGCTCACCTACCGTTGCTCCGTGGCGTGGCCGACCTGGCGGGAAGCAACCCAGCACGCTCTCTATGGTCCAGACGGCTTCTACCGGCGTGAACGGCCTGGTGACCACTTCCGAACATCGGTGCGTGCCTCGCCGCTGTTCGCCCGAGCGGTCGAGTCGGTAGCTCGCGAATGCGTAGTGAGCACCGTCGTGGATCTAGGAGCGGGCGGCGGCGAGCTACTGCGCGAGCTGCATCGTCGGGCACCGGAACTAGAGCTGATCGGCGTCGACCTGGCCTCCCGACCAGACCAGTTGCCGGGTCCGATCGGGTGGACCGATCAACTGTCCGACGGGCTGGTCGACGTCCTCGTGATCGCGAACGAGTGGCTCGACGACCTCCCGGTGGACGTCGTCGAGATCGACGGGACGGGTATGCCCTGCCTCGTGCACGTCGAACCCGGGACCGGCGCGGAACGCCTCGGAAACCCGCCTGGGCCAGATGACGAGAGCTGGCTGGCTCGCTGGTGGCCGCTGGACGAAGCGGAGACCGGAGCGCGGGCGGAGATAGGCCGGGAACGAGACAGTGCCTGGGCCGACGCGGTCCGGCGCGTGCGACGAGGGGTTCTCGTTGCGATCGACTATTGGCACCGACGAGGGGACCGACCGCCGGCCGGGACACTCGCCGCGTATCGTGCCGGTCGCATGGTGCCGCCGGTGCCGGACGGCTCGTGCGACATCACCGCGCACGTTGCCCTGGATTCGTGTGCCTCGGCCGGCGACGAAGCCGGCGCCACAGCCACGCTGCTGACCACGCAACGCCAGGCGTTGCGTGCACTCGGCGTCGACGCCTCCCTGCCCCCGAGGTCGTTGGCGCTCGACGACTCCCAGGCCTATCTGGCGGCACTCTCGCTGACGACCCAGGCCGTCGAGCTGCTCGACCCGGCCGGTCTGGGCGCATTCGGCTGGCTGGTCCAAACGGTCAACCGTCCGTTGCCGGACGTCCTGGCCAGGCTGGACAGGTCAACCGATCGCGGCGTCGTTCGTCGGACCCGGTGACATCCACTGCTCGGGAACGTCGGCCTTTCGCGCCAATCGCGACCGAAATGCTTGGTCCTCGACCAGCCGCCGCGCTTGGCCCTCCGGTCGATGCCGGATGGTGGCGTCGACAGGCCCCGGCGTGGTGTCGACGTGGACCGTGGCCAGAGCGAGCCGCCGTTGCACGGGTCCTTGAGTCAGCCGAACACTCTGCGTCTTCGCATGTGGAACGACGGTAAGCGTCCGGTAGAAGACCCCCTCCCGAACCATGATCACGTGGTCGTTCGCCCCGAAGGCGAGCCGACGCCAGCCCACCGGCCGCAGCCACGCAGCCCGTCGGGGTGCGGGATCTAGAGGTACTCCGGCCGGGTCGGCGCCGGCCAATGCGCGGCGCAGCACGTCGACAGCGTCGGAATATTTGGCCACCGGGAGCAGCGTCGAGCTGCCACCGCCATCCATGCCTGATGAGACGCCGTAGCCGGCGACGTCGACATCGACCCGAACCCAGCCCGTCAACCGCCACAAGATGGTCTGCCGCAGCGCGACGCCTTGAATGCGCCCTGGCGGAACAGTCTGCGCCTTGGTGTCGAGCAGTCCCTTGCGAATTCGGAAGCCGTCTGGCGACTCCGCCAGCACAAAGCCGAAGTTGCGCACGAACTGGTTCCAGAGGGCAAATCCAATGGTGACGACACCGGGCAGCGCCGACGACAACACACCGGCAGCGATTTCAACGCCGAAGAATGCGAGAATTCCACCCAATGCGATGAGCAAGGCGACGCCCATGACGAACATTCCGGACAGCACCGTCGATCCAAGCAACCGGCCAGGTGGCACCTCGTGAAGAACGCGCTCGGGGGCTTCTGGGGTAGCGGCGTCGATGCCTGCGGCTCGAGCCAGCAATTCAGCGCGGAGCGCGAGCGCATCGTCGGCGGAGAGGTAGGCCAACGGTGCCTCGGTGCTCGAGCCCCCAGCCACCTCCAGCCGGAGCTCGGACACGCCGAGCAACCGGCCGGCGAGGGGGCGAACCACGTCGACCGCCTGCAACCGATCCAGCCGGACCCGCCGCGATCGGCGCTCGAAGATGCCGGAATCGATGCGCAAGGCGTCGCCGTCGACGCCGTAACGGGTGAACCACCAGTTGGCCAGGCCCGCGAGAAAACCGATGAGCGCAATGACCGGGAGAATGGCCAGGAAGCGGCTCGGCTCACCGGCAATAAGCACCTCCTGGCCGCCGAACGCGACGGCGGTTGCCAGCCACGCCCACCCGCGCAGCACGGGCGTCAAGGGATGCAGGCGCCGGAAATGCGCAGGAGTGGGATCTGCAGCGCTCCTGCGACCGGCCTCGTCGGTCACAACCCGGCCGCCCGTGCCTCACCCAGAGCGGCGAGCCGGTCACGGAGACGGGCGGCTTCGGCGGGCGGGAGTCCGGGTATCCGCGCATCAGTCGCCGGCGACGCGGTGTGCAGCTGGACCGTGGCAAGGCCGAATCGGCGCTCGAGTGGACCTGATTTCACGTCGACGAACTGCATCCGCCCATACGGAACAACGGTGAGCTCACGGAACAGCACTCCGCGCGTGACAAGCAGGTCGTCCTCGCGTTCGGCATAACCCCACGCGCGCCAGTTCCGATCGATCAGCCACAGGCCCCAACCAACCGTCACGGCGCCTAGAGCGGTGGCGGCCGCTGCTGCCCACCAGCCCAGCAGCCACCAGCCCAGCGCGGCGGCGATGGCGGTCAGCGCAATGGCCCATCCCACCAGCAGGTCGCGCCGCAGATCGACGAGCCGGTGGGAGACCCGCTGCCACGTTTCGCCTGGCGGCGCGAAGACCTGGTCCACCTGCGGCAGGTTATGTCGTCCAGGTGCCAGGTGCGAACGGCTGGCAGACTCGGTGCCGTGACGCGGGAAACGACCGTAGGCGTCGGCGCGGGTGCGGGCGAGTTCGCCACCACCGACATGGTGCTCAACATCGGGCCACAGCATCCGGCGACGCATGGCGTCCTTCGGTTGCGGCTGACCCTTGATGGCGAGCGAATCGTCCAGTGCGAGCCGATCATCGGCTATATGCACCGCGGCGCCGAGAAGCTGTTCGAGGTCCGCGACTACCGGCAGATCGTCGTGCTGGCGAATCGGCACGACTGGCTGTCAGCCTTTGCGAACGAGCTCGGCGTGGTGATGGCAGCGGAGCGAATGCTCGGCATGGAGGTGCCGGTTCGGGCGATCTGGGCACGGACCCTGATGGCCGAGCTCAACCGGGTGCTGAACCATCTGATGTTCCTCGGCTCGTACCCGCTGGAGGTCGGTGCGATCACTCCGATCTTCTATGCGTTCCGGGAGCGGGAGGCCATCCAGCAGGTCATGGAGGAGATCTCCGGGGGGCGAATGCACTACATGTTCAATCGGGTCGGCGGGCTGAAGGAAGATCTGCCTGCCGGGTGGCTTTCTCGGGTCTCCTCCGCGGTTTCCGGCGTCCGGTCCCGTCTTCCGGCGCTGCGTGACATGGTGCTGGGCAACGAGATCTTTCAGGCTCGGACCCGTGGCGTCGGGGTCCTGTCGGCCGAGGCGATTCACGCTTACGGGGTCTCTGGCCCGATCGCCCGAGCCAGTGGTGTCGATTTCGACCTGCGCCGCGACGAGCCCTACCTGGCATACCCGCAGCTGTTCCGACCCGGTGGGAGGGGCCGGGTAGTAACTCGGAACGAGGGCGACTGCTACGCCCGGTTCTCCGTGCTCTCGGAGCAGGTATCGGTCTCGCTGGACCTCGCCGACGTGTGTGTCGAGCAGCTGCGCTCGCTTCCGGCCGGACCGATCAACGTGCGGCTGCCCAAAGTGCTCAAGGTCCCGGAAGGACACACCTACTGCTGGACCGAGAACCCGTTGGGGATCAACGGCTACTACCTGGTCTCGCGCGGGGAGAAGACACCGTGGCGGCTCAAGCTTCGGTCGGCGTCGTTCAACAACATCGCTGTGCTGCCCGAGCTGCTGGCCGGATGCCTCATCGCCGACATGGTCGCGATCCTGGGGTCGATGTTCTTTGTGGTGGGCGACATCGACAAGTAGCTCGCCCTCGTGCTCGCCCATTTACTGTCATTGTCGCAGCAGTAAACGGGCGAGCATCGCTCTACTCCACCAGCACCGTTCGCGCGCTGCGCACCGCGAAGCCTTCGCTGGCCTCATACACCAAGGGCTCGATGTCGGTGACGGGAGCAATGCCCGGAACGGTCAGGGTGATGCGCCACGTAACCTGCAGGCCGACGCTCTCCGCGCCGCCGCTCGCGTACGTGCTCTGGACCGGGTAATGACCCGGGTTGTTGGTCGGACTGGTCCCGTCGTAGCCGACGCCAGCACCCGCGTTGGTTGTTCCATTGCTCCACACCCAGCTGTACACCGGGCTTGCCTCGACGCGTCCCGGCAGTGGGTTCGTGATTTCGAAGCCGAGCGGACCTTCGTTCGGTGTCGACGCAATCACCGGCAGGTTGACCAAAGCGTTCACTGCTGGCGCCACTGTGATCACCGGCTCTGCCACGTGTTTGAACCGTTCCTCGATGATGCGCCTTATCTCGGCCTCGACGTCGGCCAGCGGAATGGGATCGCTGACGACGCTGCAGACCAAGCCCGGTCTCAGCTGCCACGGAGCGCTGCCCATGCGCTGGTAGACAAGAAAGCTGATGCCCTGCTCCCCAGATCCGAGCAGGCAGGGCGACGTGGTGCATTCGCCAACTCCGACGGGATTGTCCGTCGTGTTTCCAGGGCAGTTGACGACATACCGCAGTTGCACCGTCACGCCGTTCACTGTCTCCGAGCCATCGACAGACTTCTCGGTATAGAACGCCTGCCGCTCCCGGTCGTAGTAATAGCTAATGCCCCCCGCATCATCGTCAGCGCATGGCAGTGGGTTTCCGAAAGGATCCGTGGGGCAGGATCCTCCGGCATCGGCAATACCGGGGAAGGAAACTCCAATGAGCAAGGCAATCATTGTAGTTATGATAGCGCGCTTCACCCCAGAACCTCGCTTTGAACTATAACCCACTCGCCAGAGGCCATCCGTTGTGCCTGATAGGCAACTTGCAGATTGTCCGTAGCGGGGAAGTGTTCGACGACGTCGCCATTAGTTGTGACTAATTGGGCTTCTGGTGTGCTAGTAAAGCCAGAGAAACGTACCACATCACCTTCAATGCCGTCTATGTTTACATCCTCCACCACGCCTAGCTTGCCCTTGAAACGTAGGCCCTCCTCGTGAGCACGAAGTGCGAGATCATATCCAAAAAGGCAAGCACTACAACTGTCGACAAACATCCTTCGCCGGGCTTCAAGTGCCTCTCGGGACGTCCAGCTTGCATTACTGGCATCAATGTAATCGCCAAAGAACTCCGTGATTTCGGCTTCAAGTTGAGCACTGGGATCGGCCGGCGAGGTGGATCCAGTGTCCGTGGGTGTGACAGCCGAACCGGCGGAGGTGGCGTCCGGCAGCGAGCTGGGCTCATCCTCGTCGCCGCTGCAAGCCGCGACCGTAATGGTGGCCGCGAGCACGGCGGCAGACACCCCAATGCGCGCACGCATAGCGGTGCACCTTAGCGGCGTTGATCATCCTGGCAACCGTTGTCCACAGTGTGAGTTTCACCCAGTCAAGCCGCAGAAATTGAGGCAAGGTGCCGCTGGCGATTCACAGTGGATTTGCTGTCACTAGAGCGACAGCAGACTCACGATGATCAAGCAGAGGCGTCGCGAGCACGCCATCAGCCTCGCCACACGCAAGACGCCCGGCTCCCGGGTCCGCAGTCCGCACTCCGGGAGCCGGGCATCATGCGGTCAGCCGCCGATTAGGCCCTTCTCCTCCAGGTAAGCCTGGGCGACGTCGGCTGCCTGCTGCCGCTCCGCATCGACCTGGGCGTTGAGCATGGCCAGATCTTCGGTGGTCAGGACATCAGCCAGCTGGTTCAACGCCTCGGCGACAGCCTCGTCGCTCGCCGTCTCCGAGTTGACGATGGGCACCAAGTTGTCCGCCAGCTGGAGGGACTTGTCGTCCTCCAGCAAGATGAGCCCGAAGCTCTCGAGCGTGCCGTCGGTAGTGGCAACCAGGCCGAGTTGCGCTTCGCCACCCGCAACTGCCTCCTTCACCTGCGGCGTGCTGAAGCCCAGGGGCAAGATCTCGGTGACGTTGAGCCCGTAGGTGCTCTCCAGACCGGGCTCGCAGAATGGCCGCTCCGCACACTCCTCACCTGCGGCGAGGACCAGGGGTTGCCCAAGGGCGCCCAGCTCGGAGAGCGTCGTCAGGCCGCCACTGGCATTGGCGAACTCCTCCGACACCGCGAACCCGTTCTGGTCGGCCGCCTGGGCCGGTTCCAGGACCGTCAGCCCGTACTCCTCGGCGATCGGCGCCATCGCCGCCACGGTCTCTGCTGGGTCCGAGGTCGCAATCGGAGCGTTGACCGGTGCCTCGGGCCCGTTCTTCCTGGCGTTGAGGTACTCCGCCATCGTCGCCGCGTACTCCGGCACGACGTCGATCTCGCCGCTTTCCAGCGCCGGAGCGTAGAGCTCGCGTGATTCGGCCGACTGGATGTCAACGGTGTATCCAGCGTCCTCCAGCAGCAGCCGGTAGATCTCCTGCATGATCGCCATTTCGGTGAATGTGGCGCCCCCGACGGTCAACTCACCACCCGATGCTGCCGTCGGCGACTGGTCTTCGCCGCTTTCGAGCGCATCCTCGCCGCCACCACACGCTCCGAGAGCCATTGCCAAGCCGACTCCCACCACTGTCGTAGCGAGTGTGCGTGCTCTGATCATCAACTCTGGCACCGCCCTTCCAGCGCGTCGCCTTCTGTGTCCCGGGACGGCCCGGTGCCGGCCCGCGTGTCCGGCGAGCGCCGCGCCGAACCGGCCGCGCCCGCTGATGGATTAGTGAACCGTTCCCCACCGACAAACCCGGTGCAGGGACCATCACGATCCCGTTACGGCATCGACAGCATCGGGCATTTGCCGCGAACCGTCCCCAGTGCCGCGTCTGATCGGGTCGAGCCGGCGCTGCACCAGCTCCATGAGACCTTCCACGACGAGCGCCAGCAGGGCGACGAGGATTGCGCCGCCGATGACTTGCGGGAGATCCTGCCGCCGGAACCCACTGGTGATGATCCGGCCCAGCCCAGGTCCGGCGACAAGTGCGGCGATCGTCGCCGTCGCCACGACCTGCACCGCCGCGAGTCGAACCCCGTTCATCAACAACGGCATGGCGAGAGGCAACTCGACTTTGCGGAGCAGCTGGAGGCCGTCCATGCCCATGCCCCTAGCGGCGTCGACGACATCCCGGTCGACCTCGCGGATGCCGACATAGGTGTTCGTGAGCACGGGCGGAATCGCGAAGAGGACCAAGGCGATGATCGTCGACCAGATGGAGAACCGCAGCGGGGTGAGGACGAGGATGCTGAGCACGGCGAACACCGGGATTGCTCGCCCGACGTTGCTGACGTTGATCGCCAGAGTTCCGCCCTTGCCGATGTGGCCGAGCCAGAGACCGATCGGGATGGCGATCAGGCAGGCGAGGAACACCGACGCCATCGTCAGCCACAGTTGCTCCGCCAATCGCGCGGCGATGCCGTCGGGTCCCGGCCAGTTCGCCGGATCGAGGAGCCACCGAATGCCGTCGATGAAGGCGTTCATCTCACGCGTCCGCCCGTCGCCACGGAATCATCAGACGCTGGGTACCGACGAGGAATAGGTCTACGACGATCGCGAGCATCACGCACAGGACCGAGCCAGTCAGGACCTCTGGCTTGAAGTTGCTGTCCTGTCCTTGGTCGATGAGATTGCCCAGCCCGCCATGGTTGACCAAAACCCCCACCGTGGTCAGGGCAACAGTCGACACCGCAGCTACCCGAAGCGAAGCGAAGATCGTCGGCATGGCCAGCGGCAGTTCGACCTGCCACAGCAACCGCAGCTGGGAGTACCCCATGCCGACCGCGGCCTCCCGTACGTCAGGGGAAACTCCGTCGAGCCCGGCGAGGATGCCGCGAACGAGAATCGTCAGCGAATAGAGAACCAAACCGACGATCACCGTCGTCGCCGACAGCGTGTCGAGCCCGAGACTGGCCATGATCGGCAACAGCAGCGAGAACATGGCCAGCGACGGAATCGTGTACAGCGTCGTCGACGTCCCCAGCACTGCTCCCTGAAGACGGCGCCACCGTCGTGCGACGAGTGCCAGCCCAAAGGCCACCAGCGTGCCGAGGACCATCGATATCACCGTGATGTACACGTGTTCACCGAGAGCCGCGAGGATCTGGTCTTGACGTGATCTCACATACGCCGGGCAGATCCACTCGTTGCGGATGATGCAGTCGTCGGCAAGGGTTGCCGCATGACCGAGCTCCACCCGAGGGACGCTACCGAAGATCCCATGATCCGGTTCGATCACGCGTCCAAGCGCTACCGCGACGGGACGGTGGCAGTGCACGACCTGTCGCTGTCCGTGCGCAGGGGCGAGCTCGTGGTGCTGGTCGGGCCGTCGGGGTGCGGCAAGACGACCACCATGAAGATGGTCAACCGACTGGTCGAGCCGAGCGGTGGGCACATCCTCGTCGACGGGCGCGACATCATGACAGTCGATCCCGTGGAGCTACGCCGAGGTATGGGCTACGTCATCCAGAACGTCGGCCTGTTTCCCCACCGCACGATCGAGGAGAATGTCGCGACGGTTGCCGAGCTGGTCGGTTGGCCGGCCCAGCGGCGCCGGGAACGGGCCCGCGACCTGCTCGAGCTGGTCGGGCTCGATCCCTCCGTGCACGGTCCGCGATACCCGCATCAACTCTCCGGCGGACAACGTCAGCGAGTGGGGGTGGCGCGTGCGTTGGCCGTAGACCCTCCGGTGTTGCTCATGGACGAGCCGTTCAGCGCCGTTGACCCGGTGGTGCGAGCGCAGCTGCAGGACGAGTTCCTCCGGCTACAGGACGAGGTGCGCAAGACGATCCTGTTCGTCACCCACGACATCGAGGAGGCCGTCCGGTTGGGTGACCGCATCGCTGTCATGGCTCAGGGCGGCCACCTCGAGCAGTACGACACTCCGGCGGCAATTCTCGGCGCTCCGGCAACACCGTTCGTCGCCGGCTTCGTGGGCGCTGACCGGGGACTCAAACGGTTGTCCGTAACGCCGGTCACCGAGGCCGATCTCGAGCATCCACCGCTGGTCCGCCTCGACGACCCGCTCCAAACCGCTCAGGCGGCGATGGGCGATTCGCGATGGGCAGTCGTCCTGGACGCCGACGGGGGGCTGGCCGGTTGGCTCAGCAGCGACGTGGACGATGGTCCCGGCCTCGTGCGCGATCATGCTCGGCGCATGGATGCCTGGGTGAACCTCGGCGACAGTCTGCGTCTCGCGTTCGGTGAGATGTTGCAGTGGAATGCCGGCTGGATCGCGGTGCTGGACAGAGGCGGTCGTTTTCTCGGCGTGCTGACGCCGTCGACCCTGCATGCGGCGTTGCGGCGATCCGTGGAGGCGGAAGCACAGCGGGTAGAACCGCAGGCCGTTGAACTCGAGAGCGTGCTCGACGCCTAGCAGTCGCTGCTTCGGCTCCCGTCAAGCCGACTGCTCGACGACCTCGTCCGCTGGCTCGCTGACGGGGCCCGATTGCGACCGCTCGTCCCAGACGGCGAGATCGACGACGGTCGGCACTTCGGACGCGTCGGGCCAGAGCTCGGTCCACTCTGGTACCTCACCTAGCACGTCGACCACGTGACCCGGTCCCCTTGCCACGGGTTCCGGTTCGGCTGCCGCTGGGCGGGCGCTGCGGAGAGCGGCGATGTCCGCCTCGAGCAGGTCGAGCATGATGCGCTGAACGCCGATGCGATCTGTTGCTGCGTCGAGCAGCTCGAGCATGTGCGTTGTGAACGACTGGTGTTCGGCTGCGTATTGCTCGTGTTCCGCGGCGAACCTGGCGGCCTGGCGAGCGCGCTGGCTGGCGTAATAGGTCCGCCACCGCCGGTCGAGGCGAAGGAGCACGGCGCCGAGCAGCACTGACAGCCCTGCCCCGGCGGCGGATGCCACGATCCACCAGCGGCCACCGAATGCCAGCGCCGCTCCGGTCAAGGCGAGAGCGGCGGCGGGTGCTGCAAAGGTGAGGAAGAGGACCGAACGCAGCCGGCGACGGTGCCGAACGCCATTCATGGAGCCCACGGTATCGACGCTGACGGGGCCGGCGGGTGCGCCACGCCGTTGATCTTCGGTACCCGTCAAGCCGGACGTGCGCCGCCGTTTTCGGCGGAGTCCTCGTCAGGTGGCGGCACGAGGCAGGCCCGCTCCAGCCGCAGCGCCGCAACGACCACCACCACGGCTGCCACGACGACCAGCGCCGACAGGAGGGCTCGATTCCGGCCGGCCGGGACCTCGAGCGAACCGAGCGCCAGCACCGCGATGCCCACGTACACGCCGACGACAAGGGCCCCGAACACAGCGGCCGCTTTGCCCAGCGCCAACAACCGGGCGATGCGCAAGGCGTCTAGCCGTCGGTCGTAGCGACGTTCCTGCACCCATCCCCGGACGGCGTAGGCGCCGACGAATAGCAGCAGGGCCAGGAACGCGAGCAGCAGCGGAAGGATCCAGGGAATCGGTGGCAACGTGTTCGAGACGGCATCGACGACCATGCCAATCGACCAGCCCACCGGAATCGCTGCCAGCGCAACCCACAGCAGCGTGCTTACCCGAGTGGGACGCACCGTGCGAACAGGTCAGTCGGGCAACTCGATGGCGACGTCGTCAAGGCGCCGCACCTCGTGCTCGTCGGTGGCGGCTTCCAGAATGTCGCCGACGCGCCCGTGACCCGGGACCTCGAAGTCGGGGTCCACCTCTGCCCACGGAATCAGCACGAATGCGCGCTCCGAAAACTGTGGGTGCGGCACGATGAGGTCGGGATCGTTGATCGTGTAGTCGCCCACCGCAAGTAGGTCGAGGTCCAGAGTCCGAGGTCCTTTGGGCTCCTTGCGGCTGCGCCCGAAGGCGTCCTCGGCGGCCTTGCAGCGTTCGAACAACGGCCGCGGCGGCAACGACGTGTCCACGACAAGAACGGCGTTGAGGAACTGCGGCTGATCGGTTCGGGTGCCGACTGGTTCCGTTTCGTAGACGGACGATACGGCTACCGGAAAGATCCCCGGTGACTCGGTGATCGCGTCGACAGCGGCTTGCAGGTAGTCCAGCCGGTCCCCGAGGTTGCTGCCGAGGGCCAGCGCAGCCCGGCGTAGCGGGCGCATCTCGTCAGTGAGCGTGTCTGCGTCGAAAACGTGCTGATTGGGATCGGTCACGTACGGGTCCTCCGGATCGTCACGGCCACGTCGTCGAACGGCACCGCGACCGGTGCTTCCGGCTTGTGGACAGTCACCTCGACGTCTTCCACCCTCTCGTCGCCGAGGCATACCTCGGCAATGCGCTGGGCCAGCGTCTCGAGAAGCTTGACCGGTTCACCTGCGACGACGCCGGCAATCTTCTCGGCGAGGATGCCGTAATCGACGGTCTCGACAAGGTCGTCGCTCGCAGCGGCCGACCGGGTATCCACGCCCAAGACGACATCGACGCTGAACCGCTGGCCGTTCTCGCGCTCGTGCGGGAACCAGCCATGTCGTCCGCGCGCCGTGATGCCGCGTAGTGCGATCCGGTCGGGCACGGCATGACCTTAGTCCGCCCGCAGGCTCGCCGCTTCCCCCGGTCTCGTCAGTCGTCGGGACGCTGGACCACGGACGCGTGATGGACCCACAGCCGCCACCTGTCGCCCTCCCGACGGAAGACGTTCGTGGCGACGGCGTGCCCACCCGCGAAGATGGTCTCCGGCATTCCCTCAGCCGCAGAGAGCAGGTTCTCCGTGCACGAGACGACGGCCGTCCCGTCGCGCATCTCTACGACGACGTCGGTGAGCACGAACTGCAGGTACCGGGTTGCTGCCAGCATGGCCGCCCACGAACGAAGCACTGCCTTGCGCCCGTGGATCGGCGGCAGACCCGGGTGCACACAGACAGCAGCGTCGTCCACCCACAGCCCTTCGAGCGCGTCGAGGTCGGCGGACTCCAGCGCGGCGTAGAACGCCTCGTTCGCAGCGACGACCGAGGTCGTCTCGGTGTTCATTCGACACCCCCGGCGCGTGCGTCCGCTGCGACGGCGTGCCACTGGGCGGCAACCCGGACGGCGTCGAGCGACCCCGGTACCTCGTGCACTCGGACACACCACACACCGGCCAGCGCGATCAGCACGGACAGGGCGGCAGTCGCGGCGTCGCGGCCGTCAGGTGGTCGATCCTCGCCGGTCGTCGGGTCGGCGAGTAGACGACCGAGGAACGCCTTGCGCGACGCCGCCACCAGGACGGGATAGCCCTGCCCGACGATGTGTTCTAGCCGGGTGAGCAACGTCCAGTTGTGCTCGGCGGTCTTGGCGAAGCCGAGCCCAGGGTCGATCACGATCCGCTCCGCGGGAATGCCGGCGGACTCGGCTCGCTCGATCTGCGGCCGAAGCTCCGCGATGACGTCCTCGACGATGTCGCCATAAGACGTCATCTCCTGCATATGGTCGGAGTGCCCGCGCCAATGCATGATCACCATGGGGACCCCAGCGTCGGCAACGAGGCCGAACATCGCCGGGTCCGCCTTGCCGCCGGAGACGTCGTTGACCATCCGGGCCCCCAACGCGAGCGCCTGCCTGGCCACCTCGGCGCGCATGGTGTCGATGGATACCACGACGCCGGCGGATGCCAGCTCGCGTACGACCGGCAGCACCCGGCGCAGCTCCTCGTCTTCGGACGGCCGCTCCGCGCCGGGACGGGTCGACTCACCGCCGACGTCGACCAGGTCAGCGCCCTGTGCCGTGAGCCGCAATCCGTGGGTGATGGCGTCAGTCGGCTCGAACCATTCGCCGCCATCGGAGAACGAGTCCGGGGTGACGTTCACGACGCCCATGACCAGGCAGCGGCCAGGAGTGGGGAGGCCAGGTACGTACAGATTCGGCTTGCGCACCCGCCCGCTCCACCGAGGCGAAACGGTGCCGTCCGTCACGCGCGCCAGCGTACGCGGGGCGCCGGCGCCCCCCTCTCGCCCACGGGCTGTCAGTGCCCGAGGATGAGGCTCATCGCCTCGGCCCGGGTTGCGGGGTTGCGCAGCTGGCCCCGCACGGCACTGGTGAGCGTCTTCGCGCCGGGCTTGCGAACCCCGCGCATGGTCATGCACAGGTGCTCGGCCTCGATCACGACCATTACGCCGGCCGGCTCGAGCAGCCGGCAGAGTGACTCGGCTATCTGGGTGGTGAGCCGCTCTTGAATCTGGGGGCGCTTGGCGAAGACGTCGACCAGCCGGGCCAGCTTCGACAACCCGGTGATCCGCCCTTCGCTCCCAGGGATGTAGGCGACGTGGGCGTATCCGTAGAACGGAACCAGGTGATGTTCACAGGTCGAGGCGACCTCGATGTCCTTGACCAGGATCATCTCGTCGTGGTCGAGCTCGAACGTGGTCGTGAGAACCTCCTCCGGGTTCTCCCGTAGACCTCGGAACATCTCCTCGTAGGCACGGGCGACCCGGGCCGGCGTTTGCCGCAGCCCCTCACGGGACGGGTCCTCCCCGATCGCTTCGAGGATCTCCCCGACGGCCGCCTCGATGCGCGCACTGTCGAACGCCACCGGTGCGATCCGGTCGAGACCCGGCTCCGCGACCACGGGCTCAGCTCCGGTCGGTGCGCTCCGCGGCCTGGGAGACCGCAGGCTCGTCGACGGGAACCTGGCTGCGTCCGGCACCATTGCTTGACGGTGCCTCGATCGCCTTGACAGGCGCGTCGACTGGTCCCCGCTCGGACGGCTTGCGCGTCGCGGAGCCGGTCCATGCCGGCCGCCGGTCGCGCTTGCGAACCGGCACGAAGACCTCGGCAACCTCTTCCTTGTTCAGCGTCTCGCGCTCCAGCAGGGCGGTCACGAGCGCGTCGAGCACGTCGCGGTTCTCGACCAGGATGTCGAACGCTTCCTGGTGCGCGGTCTCGATCAGCCGGCGGACCTCTTCATCGACCTGACCGGCGACCTCCTCGGAGTAGTCGCGTTCGTGCCCCATGTCCCGGCCCAGGAACGGCTCGGCCCGGTCGGTGCCGAACTTGACCGCGCCGAGGCGCTCAGTCATGCCGTACTGGGTGACCATTCGACGTGCCAGTGTCGTCGCCTTGTCGATGTCGTTCGCCGCCCCCGTCGTCGGGTCGTGGAAAACAAGCTCCTCCGCGGCGCGCCCGCCCATCATGTAGGCGAGCTGGTCGAGGATTTCGTTGCGCGTCGTCGAGTACTTGTCCTCGTCAGGCAGCACCATCGTGTATCCGAGGGCTCCACCGCGGGGCAGGATCGTCACCTTGTGCACGGGGTCGGTGTGGTGGAGTGCCGCGGCCACCAGAGCATGCCCGCCCTCGTGGTAGGCGGTGATCTTCTTCTCCTTGTCGTTCATCAGCCGGGACCGCTTCTGCGGCCCCGCGACAACTCGGTCGATCGCCTCGTCGAGCGCGCGGGCATTGACGATCTTGTCGTTATTACGGGCCGTGAGCAGCGCTGCCTCGTTGAGGACGTTGGCAAGGTCGGCGCCGGTGAATCCGGGTGTGCGGCGCGCGACCGCAAGCAGGTCCACGTCGTCGCCGAGTGGCTTGCCGCGGGCGTGCACCTGCAGGATCTCGTGCCGGCCTTCGAGGTCGGGCGGCTCGACCGCGATCTGCCGGTCGAACCGGCCCGGACGCAACAGCGCCGGGTCGAGGATGTCCGGCCGGTTCGTCGCCGCGATGAGGATCACGTTGGTCTTGATGTCGAAGCCGTCCATCTCGACCAGCAACTGGTTCAGCGTCTGCTCGCGCTCGTCGTGACCGCCGCCAAGCCCTGCGCCGCGATGGCGTCCGACGGCGTCGATCTCGTCGACGAAGACGATGGCGGGGGCGTTCTCCTTGGCTTCCTTGAACAGGTCACGGACCCGGGAGGCGCCGACGCCGACGAACATCTCGACGAAGTCCGAGCCGGAGATCGTGTAGAACGGCACCCCGGCCTCGCCGGCGACAGCCCGGGCCAGCAGCGTCTTGCCGGTGCCAGGCGCGCCGTACAGCAGGACACCCTTGGGGATCTTCGCGCCCACGGCCTGGAACTTGGCCGGTTCCTGCAGGAACTCCTTGATCTCCTGGAGTTCCTCGATCGCTTCCTTGACCCCGGCGACATCGGCGAACGTGGTCTTGGGAGTGTCTCGGCTCTGCAGCTTCGCCCGCGACTTGCCGAAGTTCATGACCCGGCTGCCGCCGCCCTGCATCTGGGTCATGAAGAACCAGATCAGCCCGGCCAGCAGGAGGAACGGCAGCAACGCGCCCAGCAGGCTCCAGAACACGCTGGCTTGGGGGACCTCGACGTCGTAACCCTCGGTGAGGCCGCCGGAGTCCTGCTGCTCCTGCAGCTGGTTCACCAGCTCCAGGCCCTGCCCCTCGACATACTGGGCCGAGATGCGGTCGTCGTTCTTCAGCGTCAGCTGGATCTCTTGCGCCTCGCCACCGATCACCTTGGCTGACTTGACGGTGCCGTCGTCGATCTCGGAGACGACGCGGGCGGTGTCGACGGGCTCGAAACCACCTGTCGTGTCCAGCAACCGGGTGAGGACGATCGCAGCGAACACGAAGATGAGTACCCAGAACAATGGGCCTCGGAGCAGTCTCTTCACGTCCATGATGGGAGCCGGTCGGCCCCGCGCCTCCTGCCTGTCGGAACACCCGGTGACGAGGGTGTCCGGCGGCCGGCCCGCCGGAGATGTCGGTCCACCTGACGGTACACCGGGCCAGCCCGGCCTGCTCAGCGCACGCCAAAGCTGACAAATGAGAAACGTCGCAGGTCGGCTTACTGTTCCCGCAGACTCAGGCGGCCAACCCAAGTTCCCGGCCCGAGGGGTCAGGAGTACATGTGCGGGGCGAGGGTAGCAACGACCCGCAGGTTGCGATAACGCTCCGCGAAGTCCAAGCCGTAGCCGACGACGAACTCGTTGGGGATGTCGAAACCGACATAGCGGACGTCTACTGGGGTCTTTGCGGCCTCGCGTTTGCGCAAAAGGGCGAAGATCTCCACTGAGGCCGGGCCGCGTGAACGAAGGTTGGCGACCAGCCAGGACAACGTCAGGCCGGTGTCGATGATGTCCTCGACAATGATGACGTTGCGGCCGGTCAGATCGGCGTCGAGGTCCTTGAGGATGCGGACCACACCACTGGACTTCGTTCCCGAGCCATAGGACGAGACCGCCATCCAGTCGGTCTCCACATGCCGGCGGAAGTGCCTGGACAGATCCGCCATGACGACGACGGCACCCTTGAGCACACCGACGAGCAACAGGTCGCGACCTTCGTAGTCGCGCTCGATCTCGGCGGCGACCTCGCCGAGCCGATGCTGGATGTCAGACTCGGACAAGAGCACCTTGGCCAGATCGGCGCCGACGTGGTCCGGGTCCACGTGCCGCAGCCTGCCACAGTCCGGCGCGTTCAGACGCCGATCAGTCCATCGGGGCGATACGTATGACGTCGGCTGCGCGGGTCGCTCGCAATTTGCCGGGGAGGTCGACACCGACCTGCCCGCGCCACCTGATGATGAGCGAGTCCATGGCGTCGACGTGCGCGAACGTCAGATCCGTCGGTGGACTGCCGCCCGCGATCGCCGCTCTGCGCAGGACCCGGCGGCGGACCGCCTGCGGATACGTGGCCAGCAGCCCCACGTCGAGTTGCTGGGGTTGGCGGCCCGGTGATCCGCCTTCGATCATGCTTTCGGCGATGGCGCGAGCGGCCAGGGCGTCGAGAGCCTCCGCATCGGCGCGCAGCAAGTCCGCCGTCCGGGCGAGTGCGGCGCTGATCCCCGGCCCGAGCTCGGTCTCCATGACCGGGAGGACCCGGTGCCGCGCCCGCACCCGGGCCAGTGCCATCTGACTGTTCTGCGGGTCCTCCCATGGGGTAAAGCCGGGTGGGACGGCGGCCCGAACGGTCTCACGGGTCACCGCCAACAGCGGCCGGCGGTATTGGCCTGCGACCGCGGCCATGCCGGCCAGGGAGCGAGCTCCCGACCCGCGAGCCAGCCCCAGCAGCACGGACTCAGCCTGGTCGTCCAGCGTGTGACCAAGCAGTACGGCCGCGGCGGTGTGCCGACGGGCGGCCGCGTCAAGCGCCGCGTATCGAGCTCGTCGGGCATTACCCTCCGGACCCTGCTGATGGTCGGTCACCCGAATGTGCACGACCTCCACCGGGTCGAGCCCGAGCCGGACGAGGTCGGCGGCGACCGCCCGGGCGCGGTCGGCCGAGCCGGCCTGCAGCCCGTGGTCGACGGTGACCGCCCCAGCGCGCAGCCCGTCCCGAGTGGCTGAATGGGCGAGCGCTGCAGCGAGCGCCAGCGAATCGGCGCCTCCGGAGCACGCGACCAGGACGCCGTCGACGGTCGTCAGGTCTGTCAGCGCCTCCCGGACGGCCCGTCGTACGACCGCCACCGCCGCGGTGATCACGTCGACAATGAGTGCGTCGACGGTGGCAAGGTCGACATGATCACGGGGAAGGGGGGGACGAGCCGTTGACCCGGCGCACCCAGGCGACCGGGTCGGTGATCTCCTCGAGCGTGGGGAGCATCTCGGTCGACTCCCACACGCGGTTGAACCCGCTCATGCCGACGAGGTCGACGACGGCATTGACGAACTTGGCGCCGTCCCGGTACTGCCGCATCTTCGCCTCGATACCGAGCAGCCGGCGCACGGTCCGGTCCAAGCTGTTGGCACCGGCCCGCCGCCGTTGAAACTTCTCCCGGATCGTCGCGACGCTGGGCACGACCTCGGGGCCCACACCGTCCATGACGACGTCGGCATGACCTTCTAGCAGTGACATCGTGGCGGTGACCCGGTCGATGATCGCTTTCTGCTCTGGCGACTGCACCAGCTCGAGGACCGACGGTCCGTCCTGGCCTCTCTGGGCACTCTCGATGACGGACTTGATGATCACCCGCAGCCGAGAGAGCAGAACGCTCGGATCCACCTCGGTGGCTTCGATGAATGACGCGATCTCCGAGCGGAGGTGGTCGCGCAGCCATGGCACGGCGGTGAACTGGACCCGATGCGTTTCCTCGTGCAGACACACCCACATGCGGAAGTCACGCGGATCGACCTCGAGCTCCCGTTCTACGTGGACGACGTTGGGTGCGACGAGCAGCAGACGTCCCGCCGCACCCGCTCCGGAACCGGATGCGTCGGACCAGAACGGGTCGAACTGGCCCAGCACCTTCGCAGCAAGAAAGGCCAGCAGTGCACCGGTCTCCACGCCGGTGACCTTCGGACCGACCTGATCCATCAACCCGGAGCTGCTTCTGCGGGCCCGGAGCTTGGCTGCGAGCGGGGTGATGATCTCCCGCATGCCGTCCGCGTTCGCCTGGGCCCAGCCGCCGCGATCAACCACCACGACTGGTGCTTGTGCGGCCGCCGCACGCAGACCGGTGAACGACTGGACCGGTGCGCTTGCCTCGGCGGCGAAAGTCTTGAGGTCCTCGACGACTCGCCTGGCCTCCTCGGTAGTAACTGCCGGGCCCGGCTTCGCGAGCCGGCGGGCCGTCGCGACCGCGAGGTCCCAGTCGACCATGTCTGCCGAGTCGTTCGTCGTCATGCGCCCACGCTACGTGGACCCAGGTCTACGACCCGGTCCCAGGGTGCGCGCAACCGCAGCCCGCCAGCGCCGCGGCCGTTTCGTCGAGCGCCAGCCGAGCCGCCTCGGAATTGACGATGTCGTCAGCCAGCATCGCGAAGCCGAAGGCGTTGCCGTCCCGCGCGACTACGGTGCCGGCCAGTGAGCTCACCCCGGTCAGGGTGCCGGTCTTCGCCCGCACGACTCCCGCTGCGTCCGCTGCCCGCGGCGAGTCGAACCGGTCGTCGAGTGTGCCCGTGAATCGGGCTACCGGCAGGCCGGTCAGCACGCTACGCAGATCCGGGTTCTCCGGGTGGGCAGCGGCCGCCAGTGCCGCCACCAGCACATTCGGCGAGAGGGCGTTCCCGCGGGCGAGGCCACTCCCGTCGAGGACAGTGCTGCCCGACATGTCGATTCCCAGGCCCTCGACCGCCTCGACGACTGCTCGGCTCGCAGCATTGAAGCTCGCGGGCCGGCCGGTGCCCGCCGCGACGTGCCGGGCCAGCACCTCGGCAGCGTCGTTGTCACTGACCAGCAGCATGTGCTCGACGATCTGCTCCAGCGGAACAGAGCGGACGGCTGCCACCTCAGCGGCATGGGCGGGGGCATCATCACGGACCGGCCCGGTTCTCACGACGATGCCGCGGCTGGCGAGCATGTCGACGAAGGTGGTCGCGGCGGCGATGGCGGGGTCATCGGCCCGCTCACTCCGGCCCGGGCTGATTCTTCCTCCGTCGAGGGTCAGCGCGGACACTGGTCCGACGACGCCCGAGGGAACGTAGTACGACCGCCAGTCCGGACTCACGGCCGGTCCGGTGAACATGCCGTCATCCACCACGAGTTCCACCGTGCTGGTGCCCGATTCCGCCAGCTCAGCGGCGGTGAGGTCGGCCAGGGTGGACAACTGGGTACCGCCGGCTCGGTCCTGGTCGGCGGTCAGCACCGGGTCCCCACCACCGACGAGAACCAGCTGACCTGGAGCGTTACCGGCAACCACCCGCGTGGCGAACCGGTGTTGGGGACCCAGTACCTGCAATACGGCTGCCGCGGTCAGGATCTTCATGGTGCTGGCCGGGATCAGCGCGGCATCTGCGTCGGCGGTGAAGAGCCTCGTGCCCGTGGACAAGTCGACCACCGATACCGCCACGCTGTCTCCCAACGCATCGGCGCCGAGCGGACGCTCGAGCACCTCGGCCAGTGGCGGTGCCGCGGGGGTCGGAGTACCCGACGCCGCAGACAGCACGGTGGGCGCCGAGGCCGGCGTCGGGGTCTGGTCCGCCGGCACACTCGCGGATGACGTGGGCGGCGCCGCCCCAGGGCCAAGTGCTCCGGTCGCGACCACGGTAGCGATCACGCCGGCGATCAACGCCATGATCGCGGCCACCATCGCGACCATGCGACGAGACACGACCGGCCACGGTACGGGACACTCAGTGCGAGTCGTGAGCTGGAGGGTGTCGTGGAATTCGACGTCACGATCGAGATTCCGTCCGGAAGCAGGAACAAGTACGAGTTGGACCACAAGACCGGACGGATCAAGCTGGACCGGAGGCTGTTCACGTCAACGCGCTACCCCGCGGACTACGGGTTCGTCGAGCAGACGCTCGGGGAAGACGGTGACCCGCTGGACGCTCTCGTCCTCATCGAGGATTCGACCTTTCCCGGTTGCCTGATCCGCTGCCGGACGCTCGGCATGTTCCGGATGAAGGACGAGGCCGGCGGCGACGACAAGGTCATGTGCGTTCCGGCCGAGGACGTCAGGATGACGTTCATGCGTGACCTGACGGACATCCCGGAGTACGCCCGGCTGGAAATCCAGCACTTCTTCGAGGTCTACAAGGACCTCGAGCCGGGCAAGTCGGTCGAGGGCGCAACCTGGGTCGGCCGGGAGGAGGCGGAGCAGGAGATCCTGCGCTCCTACCAGCGCGCCAAGGACACCGGCTACTACGAGCACGGCCACTGAGCTAGCGTTCGCGGGTCTCGCGGTCGTCGCGTCTCGCCGTCGCCGCGTCTCGCGGTCACCGCGTCCCTCGCCGATTTGGGTCTCCCTCGCCGCACGGCCAATTGGCACGCCACCCGGTCGTGAATGGCACGCTGACCGGTTGCTCAAGCGCCCGATTTCGCCTGGTTCGTGGAACGCCTCACCGTGCCAATCGGTAGATCGGCGGCGGCGGAGTCGAGGACAGCGGCTGGTGGAGGGCGGCTAGTGATGGTGCGCGTGGACGACGGCATGGCCACGACCACGCCCGATCATCCACTTGTTGAACGGCACGGTGATGACGAACGCCACGGCCAACGAGAACGCCAGGCTCCCCCAGAACAACGCCGAGGTCAGGCCTGCGTCCATAGCGCCCGGAATGCCGACCAGCACCGCGTTGTCGACCAGTTCCATGATCGCGATCGATGCCGTGTCGGCGGCCAGCGCGATACGCACCGCGCGCCGGAAGTCGACGCCGGTCCGGAGGACGCTACGCATAGTCAGCAGATACCCGAAGAAGAACGCGAGCACGATCGCGAGAACGACCGTCGGAAGCACCGGCCAGCCCAGCGCGGTCCCGATGACCATGCCCAGCACCTCGCCGATCGCACAGCCGGTCAGGCAGTGCAGGGTGGCCTGGCGGGCCATTCCCCAGGTCGCTGCCGGCGCCGTCATCTGATGGTGGGCATGCTCGCTCATCGTGGCGATGATACCCGATGGGGGTATAACACAAAACACAAGAGGTGGTCGGTCAGGCCGTCTGCATCGAGGCGTAGACGACGACGTTGTCGCTGTAGTTGTGCGATCCCGGGTTGTAGTCGCCCGCACAGGTGATCAGCCGCAGCTGTGGCCCGGGCGTGTTCGCGTACACGCGGGCGGTGGGGAACGCGTTCTTCGAGTACTGGGCGACTTCGATGACGACGAAGCGCGGCCGGCTGCCGTCGGCGCGGGTGACGACGATCTCGTCGCCCGGTTTCAGCGTCTGGAGGTGGCGGAAGACGCCGTCGACGCCGTTCCAGGTGAGGTGTCCGGCGAGTACTGCCGGCCCGATCTCACCCGGCGTCGGGCTCTCGGCAAACCACCCGACGGGTGCAGGGCCGGTGGGCACCTGCATAGTGCCGTCGGGCTCGAGACCGAGGTCGACGGTCTGCTCGGACACACCCAGCGCCGGGATGTCGACCTGGACCGGCCTACTCGACGGCAAACCAGCCGGGGCCGTCGGTGCCAGTGACGGCGAGACGCTGGGCGCCGCAGGCATGGTGGTGGACGGGCCCGAGGGCTCCCCTGTGACCCTCGGACCCGTCCCGGCCCCGATGAGCTCGTCGTTGGCTCCCGCGCACCCGGCCAGGCACAGCGCCTGCGCGAGTACGAACGAGATCAGGAATCGAGTCCTCACCGGAGAGCGGTCCGCTGACGGCACAGGCCCATGCCCATCACCCACAGCGCGGCGATACCGACGATCGCCGAGATCAGGAGCACCGGTGGGCCGGCGACGGCTCTGTTGCCTGTGCCGGTGAGCGGCCCGACACCCGTATCGACCCCGCCGGTGGGAATTGTCGAGATGTTCGAGCCTTCGATGATTCCGCAGGACGCCGGGGCGGTTGCCTCCTGCGGCAACGCGGGGTCGAGCTCACTGGGCCCCGCGGCCATGTCGTAGTCGCCGTTTCCGTTGACGTCGATTCCATGCGTGACGACATGCAGGTTGCGCACCGCCGTCGCCGTGCCGTCCGGCAACTCCGCCGCCGTGAACGTGCGCTCGTAGGTCAGGGCGCCGTCCGCGCCGGCGACAGGGAACCGGTCGATGGCTAGGCCGGATGCCGGTGTGGCGTCGCCCTGAGTCGTCAGGGCGATGTGGATCTCGCCGTACGAGGGGATGCCCTCCAGCGTGTTGACGATGCCGTCACCGTTGGCGTCCGCATCCCGGTTAGGGCAGGTGAAGTCCCGCTCGAGGCTGCTGTCCCCGTGGACGTGTTGGGCATGTGGCTGACCCGGAACCATGCCCTGGGCCGCGATGTTGACCGTCAGGCTGCCGTCGTCCGCGAGGGTCAGAACGGCGACGCCAGACGATCCGCTGCCGTTTAGCTCGGCGAGCTCGATGCTATAGCTGCCCGATTCGCCGGCGCTGGAGTCGCCCGCCGGCGGGTGGCTGCCGTGCGCCGCCGCAGACGGCGCCATCGCCACCATCAGAGCGCAGGCCGCGGGCATGGCCAGCAGGGCGGCAGTACGACGCATGGACCGGACCTCCTCCGGGCTGAGGTGCTCACCCGTGCGTTCGGAGCCGCGGCGTGCGCGGATTGGTACCAAATGATTCGACGTTTGACAGGACGGGAACGGGCACGGAATGACGCGGCCGTCGGTACCCGGCGCAGAGCCGTTCGTGCCCTCTGGCGCGGGGCTCGACCGGCTGGCAGAGGCGGTCCAGGGATGTCGAGGCTGTCAGCTCTACCAGGCGGCCACGCAGGCGGTGTTCGGGGAGGGCGACTCCAACGCGCGGGTGGTATTTGTCGGAGAGCAGCCGGGCGACCAGGAGGACCGCTCAGGTCGCCCCTTCGTCGGTCCCGCGGGACGGATCTTGGACAGCGCACTCGAGGACGCCGGCATTGCCAGAAGCCAGACCTATGTGACGAATGCTGTGAAGCACTTCAAATTCCGACGAGCAGAGGGTGGAAAGCGTCGGATCCATCAATCTCCGAGCCAGACCGAGATTCGCGCGTGCCAACCTTGGTTGGCGGCCGAGTTGCACGTGCTCGACCCCGACGTGCTCGTTTGCCTGGGAGCGACTGCCGGCAAGGCGGTGTTCGGACCGTCCTTCAAAGTGACAGAGCAGCGGGGGATCCCACTGCCGAGCCCACCAGAGTGGTCTCGAGACGGCTTGGTGGTTGTCGCAACGGTTCATCCGTCAGCTGTGCTGCGCTCCCGGGAGCAGGACGACATGTATGCGGGACTGGTCTCAGACCTCCGGGTCGTCGCCACAGAACTGGCATGATTTCGGTAGCTCACCCGGTCAGCGGGGAATACTCACAGGCGTGCAGCTGTCCAACCGGGCATCGATTGCGTCCAATGGTGGCGGCGGTGATCCGCGTGAGGTGACGTGGCGTGACCGGAAGTGATCCAGTGTCTTCCAGCGGCCTTGCCCACGAGGCGTTCTTCTACACAAATCTCGACGGGTTCCTGGCCGGAACGCTGCCGTTCCTGCGCACCGGCATGGACAACGGTGAGCCACTGCTCGCTGCCGTACCGGCACCTGGCATCGACGCGCTGCAAACCGCGCTCGGCAGTGACGCGGACGCCGTGACATATGTCGACATGACCCTCGCAGGACGCAACCCCACCAGCATCATCCCTACAGTGCTACAGGCGTTCGCGGACGAGCATCCGGGCCAACGGATCTCAATGATCGGCGAGCCCACTTGGCCGACCCGCTCCCCAGCCGGCTACCTGGGAGCCGTCCAGCATGAGGCGCTGATCAACCTCGCCTTCGCAGATCAGGACGCCGCGATCCTCTGTGCATACGGCACATCCGGCCTGCAGGCCACGATTCGGGAAGACGTCGGCCGGACGCATCCCTACGTTTTCGACAACGGGACACGGGCCGCTAGCGTGCAATATGCCGACCCGACGACGGTCGCCGCATCGTGCCTGCTTCCGCTTCCCGACCCGCCAACCGCCGCTGAGTCGATGACGTTCGGCGCGGAGGGCTTGCGCGCGATCCGCAGACTGGTAGGCGCCCACGCCGCCGAGGCCGGTATGAGCGACGACCGTAGTCGCGAATTTCAAATCGCTGTCAACGAAGTTGCGACGAACACCATCGTGCATACCGACGGCCTCGGAACCCTTCGGGTGTGGGGAGATGACGAAGCCGTCGTCTGCGAGATAACCGACGAAGGACGCATCACCGACCCGCTGGCCGGACGGCGCCGGGTCGGCCCAGATCAGGCCAGCGGGCGCGGACTGCTGCTTGCCGCGATGATGAGCGACTTGCTCCAGATCGTGGTGGGGGAAACGGGCAACATCATCCGGATCCACAAGAACATCACCTGACGCCGCCGCGCCGTCGACCATATCGTCAGCTATCTTTCGGAAGGCGAGGACTGAGAGCGCGTGCGGCTTGATCAGAAGGCGTGCCGCGACCGGATGACGGCTGCCCGGGTGGGGTATCTCGCCACGGTGGGCGCCGACCGACAACCGCACATCGTCCCGGTGACGTTCGCTGTCGTCGACGACCGCATCGTCACCTCCGTCGACCACAAGCCCAAGTCGACGACCAAGCTACGGCGGTTGAGGAACATCGCCGAGAACCCGGCCGTGGCCGTGCTGTGCGACCACTACGACGACGACTGGCAGCGGTTGTGGTGGGTACGGGCAGACGGTGCGGCCCGCCTGGTCGACGACAAGACGATCCGCGAGCGTGCGGTGTCGGCTTTGGTTGCCAAATACCCGCAGTACGACGACGACCCGCCGAACGGGCCGGTGCTGGTCGTGACGATCAAGTCGTGGACCGGTTGGCAGTACGGTGACGAGGCCGGGTTCGGAGGGAGACCGCCGTGACCGACAACGACCGGTCGACCGTCGAGGTGGCGCAGATCGTCGCCCGCACACCATCGCGGCTTCGTCCCTCTGTGGCGTGGGTGATGGGCACCTGGCTCGGCCGCAGCGTGCTGCGTCTCACGGCCAACTTCATCAAGGTACAGACGTTCGACCGTTCGATGACGATAGCCGCTCAGGTGTTCGTCTCGGTGTTCCCGATCCTGATCATGGCGGCAGCCTGGCTCGGCAGCCGCACCAGCGAATCCATCACCGATGCCGTCGGGGTGCCGGAGGAGACCGAGATCGTCCTGCAAGACGCCTTGGCGAACAACGCAGGTAACGCCTTCGGTGTCATCGGGACCCTGCTGGTGTTGGTCTCCGCCACCAGCCTTTCCCGAGCCCTGACCCGGGCTTTTGCATCCATCTGGGACCTCGCCCGCCCGAGGGCCGGGATCAACGTGGCCTGGCGCTGGCTGGGCGCGGTGTTGACGCTGGTGGGATACATGGTCCTGGTCAGGTGGCTCATCAGAGTCATCGACGGGCTACCGGCGGCCGACACCTGGGGCTGGCTGGTACCCCTGACGCTCGATACGGCGATCGCCATACTGATCCCGTTGCTGCTCCTCGCCGGACAGCTACCAGCCCGCCTTCTGCTCCCGGGAGCCGTTGTCTTCGGTCTGATCATGCTGGTGGTGCGGCCCGCGAGCGCCGCCTTCCTTCCCCGGGCGCTGGAGGCCAGCGCAGACCATTACGGGACGATCGGAGTGGCGTTCACCTATATCGCGTGGCTCTACATTGTGTCGTTCTGCTTCCTCGGAGCCGCACTGATCGGAGAGGTGATCGCGACCGACCAGGGGTGGCTCGGGCGATTGATTCGGGGACCAGCGAGCGAACCGGAGCCGGCGGCGACGGTCAGTTCTTTCGAGGCACCCGAATCAGCCAGTCATGGATGACCGACGTGCGCAGCACCACGTCCTGCAGAGAGCGGTTCTGCCGGCTGAACGCGACCCAGAACAGGCCGACCGGAAATACGACGCAGAACACTGCTCGCAGGAATGCCAGCGGTACGCGTAGCAGGGCGCCATGCAGGTTCACGACCCGCAGCGCCATCAGCTGCTGGCCGAACGACCGGCCGGTCGTCGACCACGATGCCGTGAGGTACACCGTCAGGACAGCCATGCCGGCGAACCAGTCAGCGAGCGGCGACGGCGTCGGGAACTGAAACCCACGCGGGTCGAGAACGAACAGCAACGCGCTCCAGGCGGCGTAGAGCACCACGAGTGTGGTGACGGTGACAGCCAGATCGACACCGGCGGCGAGTAGCCGGCTGACTTGACCGGCCCGATGCCCTTGGTACGCCCGGGCTTCCTTCGGTATCGACGAGGCGACCCGGGTCATGTCGGCGCCTGTGGCCGGGCCCCGTCACCCGCTGCAGGCGCGGTCAGGTCGACGCCGTCCACTTCGCTGACGGACAACGGTTCGCCGAGTGCGTCCGTGGCTCGACGACGCCGGCGGAAAAACAAGCGGTCGACGACGCGCGCCACCACCTCATCGGCGTCGATGCTCTGCATCCGAACCCCGCGCACGACCTCAGAGGCAACCGTCCCCGTTGACTCCCGGATGATCTCCGGGAGATCGATGCTCTCGATCACTTCCTCGGCCAGACCGGCGATGTCGATGCGGGCGATGATCGCGTCGAGGTCGATCCGGGCGACAACCTCCTCGGCCACGACGGGCATCACTGCCGTGACCATGCGGTCGAGATCCCGCCGGGCGGATGCGCGTTCTTGTCCACCCAGCCGGGCCAGTGCCTCGACACCGCGGGCCGGGTGCCACTCTTCCGGCACGAGCGGCGGGTGCAAAACAACCGAGGCGACCGGCCGCACGATTCGAGCCGCAAGGCGACCGGCCGCCCCTACACCCGCCCCTGCGAGCAGTCCTGCCCCGACGGCCACGTTCCAGCCGACCACGGCCGGTTGGCTCCGGCGCTCGACCGGGACCGCCACGGTGTCGCCTACCGTTTCGGCGACCCCGAGGACAAGTCGGGCGGCGCGCCACAGCCCGGTCGGCTGATCCGTCGACGGCTCGCGGGTCACTCGGGAGACCGTGGCCTCGACGACCACGACATCGACGTCGGCAGCCGGGTACTGGCTGTCGCCAGGACGCCGCGTTGTCATCTGAACCGCCCGTTCTCCACCGCCTGTGTCCACCAGCGGTTGGGATCGTTCCTGGTCATGACCATACGAGCCGGTTTGCTCGCGGTCATCACCTGGCCCGGGTGATCTCCGGGCGATGATGTGTCATCAGTGATGTACGCCACCGGCGGCAAGGTGAATGAACAGCGGGCGCACCTGCTCCGGGCTTTCCAAGGCCTCGACGTCGGCTTCGACCGGCTCCAGGGCGGCCTCCAGCAGATCCTTCTGCGGCTCAGGCCCGAACAGCACCAGCGTCAGCGCCACGGGCCGCTCCGGATCCTGAGCGGCGACCAGCTGCTGGGTCAGCTGCTCGATGGTGATCGTCTCCAGGTCGTCTTCGTTCTTGCCGTCGGTGAAGACGATGACGTGGTTTGGCACGCCGCTGCGGTAGTCCGCCTGTGCAGCGAGATAAGCGGCGAGGGTCGAGTCGTAAAGGCCGGTTCCCGAGGCCCCAGCGTCGAGCGCGCCGACCACAGCCTCGACCCGGCCTCGCTGCGCCGCGTCCAACGGAGCGCGCTCCAACAGCGTCCGGTAGTCCCGCGGCGGGTCGAGCAGGGACGCGAATTCCCACAGCGCCAGCTCTGAGCCATCCGGCATCTCGTCGGCCAACGCGGAAATACCGTCGGCAACGACATCGATGAGAGGGGAGCTCGCTGGTGCGCTCATCGAGCCGGACACGTCGACGACAACCAGAATCGAGCTCTGCCGGTCCGCCTCATACCAAGTCGCGAACACGTGATCCACGGAGTGCCCGCTCAGCACCTCGAAGGGCGCGGCGGAGACCTCCGGCATCAGTTCGGCCGTCGCACCAGGCGGGGGCGGTCCGTCCGGACGGCGCAGGCCCGCGGCGGCGAGCGCATCGTCCGCCTCGGCGTCGGTGAGCGCCGTCAGCAGTCGCTCCAGCGGTCCGGCGAGGGCAGGATCGGCGGCCGCCGCGGCCGTAGGCAGCCAGGTGTAGCGCAGCTCGGCGGTGTAGTCCGAGCCGGTCAGCAGCACTGCGTTGCGCACCCCTGCCGCTGCCTCGCGGTTGGGATTCTCCAACAGCCGGGTGAGCGCATACTCGCAGACCAGCCCGACGTCTCCGGGTTCCTCCGGGAGGGCTTGATTCGCCACCGTGTTGGTGGTCGGGAGCGCGGTTGCCAGCGTCACAGCTGAAGCATCCATGCCGTCGTCCTGCCAGACTGCCTCCCCGACCGACCCGATCCCGATCAAGCCATCTCCCGAGCTGGCGGGATCGCGGACGACCAGGTTGACTCCCGAATCGCTGGTCACCAGATCGGCGAGTCCACGCCAGCTGCCTCCGGCCTGGGCGATCTTCTCGGCCGTGGCCTCATCGGTAACCATGTAAATCGGGCTCGTGGCGACGACGGTCCCAGCGCCCGCGACCTCTTCCTCGGCGAGTTCCAGCGAGCCGGCGGTCTCCGCCCAGGCCGCGTCGTCAGGAATCCACACGTGTGCCGCGAGCTCCGCCACTTGCGCAGGCGCGGCACGTCCGTCGACAACCTCGACTTCGAGATTTGCACAGTTCTCGCCGGTGCCCACTGACGGCGCCAGCTCCGACAGCACCGGGTCGAACGACCTGGCCGTGACGATCCGCAGCGTGGTCTCGCAATCCGTGGACTCCGGCACCGACCCGGTCGTTTCGGCATCGGGGCTGGAGTCATCCTGCGCCACCGCGACAACTCCCGCCGTGCCGGCCACAGCGACCAGGGCGATCAGTACAACCGGGCCGATCGCCGCAGGTCGAGCCTTGTGTGACCGGTGTCGCGGTGCCATTTGCCAAGCCGTCCCGCACCTTCGCTGCCCGCGAACCCCCCACGAGCCGAGGCGCCTCGTCTTCGATATATGCGGCGGCAAGCATGTCACTCTTGCGCCGATACGTCACCCGCGGGGTCGGGTTGAGCGGTTGGATCGAGCCATGCGGGCGGTGACGTTCAACATTCATCACGGCGTCGATGGGGACGGCCGGTTGGACCTCGAGCGCATTGCCGAGACCATCGAGTCTCTGCACGCCGACGTAGTCGGGATGCAGGAGGTTGATCGACGGTTCGCCGAGCGCAGCGAGTTCGCTGACCAGGCCCGGATGTTGTCACGCAGGTTGGGCATGCGGCTGGCCTACGGAGCAGCGCTCAACCTCGAGCCGGCCGACCAGAATGAACCCCGACGCCAATACGGCAACGCGATCCTGGCCCGCTGTCCCATCGTCAGGCGCAACAACGTGCTGCTGCCGCGCACGGCAGCGGTAGAGCAGCGGGCATTGCTCCGGGCGCAGATCGACATCGGTGATCGCCTGCTGGACGTCTACACCACCCACCTGGAGGCCCACGAAACCGGACAGCGGGCGTTGCAGGCAGGAGCCGTGGCGACGGCCATCGCGAACGGGGAGGGCCCGCGAATCTTGCTTGCCGATCTGAATGCTCGGCCCGACTTGGCCGAAATGGCGGCGATCGCCGCCGTCCTTCGAGACGGGTGGGCCGTCGGTACCGGTCGCGGATTCACCTACCCAGCGGCCACGCCGAGCCGCCGCATCGATGTGGTCATGCATTCAGTGGATCTGCGCCCGTCAACAGCATCCGTCGTCGCCACCACGGTGTCAGATCACCGGCCGGTCGTGGTCGACTTCGAGTGATCGTCAACTCGACGTCCAGCGGTATAACGTCACGGCCCAGGGATCCGCGTCGAGGGAGCAGGAATGAGCCGACCGGGCGTCGACCTTCCCCGCATGGGGGAGCGGGTGGCGCTCGAGCTCACGGTCGACGGTGTCCTCATCGAGGGAGACGGCACTCCCGGCCTACCAGGTAAAGACGCCACGATCGAGTGTCTGTCGTTCACAGTTGCACAGTCCGCCGCCTTGGCCCGTAGCACCGGGATGCCCACTGGCCGGCGATCGTACGAGCCGATCGCGATCCGAAAGCGCATCGATCGCGCCACTCCGTTGATCGTGCGTGCCCTGGTGTTGAACCAAGAGGTCGAGGCCGTCTTCCGGTTCTTTCGACCGACCGGCGGTGGCACGCCTGAGCACTTTTTCACGATCGAGATCAGTCAGGCCGCCGTCGCGTCGACCTCGCAGTTCAGCCCGGACGGCTTGGTCTTTCCCGGGGCCCCACCCGCAATCAGTGCGCTCGAGGACGTGTCGTTTGCTTTTCAGCAGATCCGTTGGCGGTACGAGGATGGGGCAATCGAGGCCGAGGACGACGTGAGCTGATCACACCTCGAGCGGAACTGTACGCACAACGATGGAGCGCGTGGAGGCGGACCATTAAGCCATTGAACAGCCAGCTCGAGCAACCATTCAAAATGGTGCCGGAGGAGGTTGAGTCAACTTCGATGCCGAGAACGGGCGGCGGGCGAGCCGTTCGAGACACTGCTGGCCCACGAGGAGCTGGATCGTCCCGAGCGTGGTGACTCCCGAAACGTCAGGCCTGCCGAGGAGGCCGCGAATGCACGTCGAAGAGCCGCCGGACTGAGCATCACCACGAAAGTTGGTCGCTGGTGAGTCGCAAATAGCACCAATGTCAGCGGACCCGCGAGTGCCGACGCTCCGGCGAGTAGCGGCGTCGAACCTCACGAAGTCATCTGTGACCTCGGCCTACGCCGTCGCGTCAAGGGAGCAATACGATGACATTGTCACTCCTGAGCTGGCGGCGTACGGTCTCGGAACTCTATGCAGGAGTCCGCGCGACACCTGACCCGGAGGCGGCTTGGAATCGGTGGCGCGTGGGTCGCGATCAACTCTTTGCAGCACACCCGAACTCTCCCGTTCAGCGATCAAGCTTTCGAGGTCTTCGCTACCGCACTTACGATTCGAATTATCGGTTCGCTGTTCCAGTGCACGGTACTGAACCCGCTCGATTTGAGGTTCATACGGCGACTGACGGAATCGTTCCGTTTACCCGTGCCGGTAGGGTCGAATTACCCGGCTTGGGTTCGCTCGACGTTTGGTGGCTCGAAACGTATGGAGGAGGAATCTTTCTGCCACTCAAGGATGCCACGTGTGGAGAGACATCTTACGGAGGTGGCAGGTATCTCCTCGATACGGTCAAGGGCGCGGACCTAGGTGAGGAGCAAGGCAGCCTAATTGTCGATCTCAACTTTCTATACAATCCCTCGTGTGCGTACGACGCGCGGTGGGTATGCCCCTTGCCGCCAGCCGGCAATGTGCTGCCGGTTGCTATTGAAGCCGGAGAATTTGGGACTCAGTATTGAGAACCGGCTCCTCGTGGGCGGGAACTGCTCGTCGTTGGGGCCTTCCAGTGCCGGTACCGGTGGTCACCCATTGCCGCCGTCGTTTGGCCGAGCCGTGTGGGGTGGCGAGCTGCCCGGGACGTCCTCCTGCCACACGTCCTCGGGCCATTGCTCGGGGTTGTAGTCCCCCGAACACGATGGGACCGTTGCCACCCTCGGTGGGCATGCGGTTGTTGGTGCCCTCAGGCCGCCGGATCCACCGCTGCGTCGTCTGCACAGGTCGTTCTCACTCCTCGATCAGGACGCGGACGTCCCACGGACCGAGAGAGACCTCGTGGTCGCGCTCGATGATGTCGTCGGACAGGGCATCCCGCACCGCAACGGGCACGACGACGCCGGTGGGTTCCCAGGACCAGTTGTGGAGGAACCGCAACCGTCGGCCCGCGCCGGAGGTCGCCGAGTACACGGTCACCGATGCGGTGGCGGCCGCGCGCCACGCGTCGTTAGCCACCGGTATGAGCCATTCGACCAGGGCACGGGCGAGATTGGCGTCGGGCACCGTGCCGACCGTGGTGACGCGCCCCTCGCCGTACGCGGCCGTCACCACGGCGGGCCAGGTGCCCACGAACGGGTGCTCGTACTCAGCGATCACCTCGGCCCCTGCGACGACAAGGCTGTCGGCCCACCCGGTGGCGTGGCCGCCCAACGGCACGTCGAGGGCGCCGTCCACGAACCGAACCGGGACGGGGGCCGCAAGGTTGGTGAACTCCTGGTAGGAGACCCCGGCTGCTTCCGACAGGAGAGCGGGCTTGACCTCCAGGCGTGCACGCGCCTCCTCGTCTGCGTAGGCCGAACGCGGGCCGAGCACGAGGTGACCGCCGGCTTCGGCGTAGCGGCGCAACCACTCCAGGAGGTGGTCCGAGGCGATGTAAAGGGCCGGTACGAGGAACACGGGCAGGTTGCGCGCGGTCTCGGCCGGGTTCATCAGGTCCATTCCGTCGCGAACTACCTGCGTGTCGTGCACCAGGCGGACCGGGACGCGCGCGTCGAAGGCACCCCGGTAGAAGGCCCCGACGATGCGCTGGTAGGAGTCGCGGTCGGGTTCCGGACCGCGGGCCAGGGCGGGCTGGGCGGTCAGGCCCCACTTCGAGGCGTTGGAGTACAGCAGGCCGATCTGGGCATCGGGGGTCAACCCCGCGACGAGGTCGCCCGCCTTTCGCAGCTCGGCTCCCAGGACCGACAGCTGGTCGTAGACGCGGCCGGGGATCTGGTCGTGGGGCAGGACACCCACCCAGTGCGTCTCCGTGCCGTAGTGGAGGGTGTGCCAGTTCCAGTACTCGATCATCCTCGCGCCACGGGCGACCATGGCCCATGCCACCTGGCGCCACTGCCCGTCGTAGGCCGGGAAGTTCATCGCGGACCCGCCGATGGCGCCGGCGTTCGTCTCGGTGACCAGGAACGGTTCCTGGCGGGAGGAGTACATCCGGTCGGCGCTATGGAGAATGCTCCAGGTCCCGGAGGTCGTCCATCCTTGCGCCGCGACGCTCTGGTCGGGCAGAGCCAGGGAGTCTTGCATCGCGTAGTACGAGTTGCCCGCGGTCACGTCCAACGAAGCGGTGAGCGCGCGGTCGTCGAGGGCCGGGCGGCTGTAGGCGATGCAGGTGGTGACGAACTGGTGTGGCAGCGCGATCTCCCGAACGATGCCGGCCTGCCAGCTGATGAAGTCGGTGGTGAGCCGCGCCTGGAACCGCCGCCAGGCCAAGTCGTACTGCGGTTGGGCGTTGCCGTCCGGGGTCCACAGGTCGGCCCAGGTGGACAGCCGGTGCGACCAGTAGGTCAGCCCCCACTCCCGGTTCAGGGTCTCGACGTCACCGTAGGTGTGCCGCAGGTTGTCGACGAAGGATTCGAAGATCCCTCTGTTGTGCAGCAGCTCGAGACCGGGTTCGTTGTCGACCTGCACGCCGATCACCGCACGGTGGTCGGCGTACCGCCCGACGACGGCCCGGATGATGCGCTCGGCGTGGAAGAGGAAGGCCGGATGCGTAAAGTCCGCCTCCTGGCGAGCCCCCCACGGGATGCGCTGCCCGGTTCCCCGCTCCCCGGCGATCTCGGGGTGCCTCCGGGCCAGCCACGGTGGCACCGCATAAGTGGGGGTGCCAAGAATGACGTGGATGCCTCGCTCGTAGGCACCGTCCAGGACGGGGGCCAACCACTCCAGGTCGAAGACGCCGTCCTCGGGCTCCCAGGTCGACCAGGTCGACTCACCCACCCGGATAACCGAGAAGCCGGCTGCGGCCATGAGGTCGAGGTCCTTCTCGAGCCGGGGGGAGGGCTGGTACTCGTGGTAATACGCAGCGCCGAAGAGGACGGGCTGGGGAAGCTGGCGCATGAGGCCGCGGTCCTTTCAATTCGCGCACGAGGTCGTCAGTGCTTCACGCCGCCCGTCGCGAGCCCCGACTGCCAGTACCGCTGCAGGAACAGGAACGCGACGACGAGCGGCACGATGGACACCAGCGAGCCGGTGATCACCATCGAGAACAGGGCCTGGGAGCCCGAACCGGCGGCCGAGGTGGCCTGCCACTGCGCGAGCCCCACCGTCAGCGGGAAATATTCCGGGCTGTTGAGCATGATCAGGGGCAGGAAGTAGTTGTTCCACGTCGCCACGAGGGCGAACAGCAGCACCGTGACGAACCCCGGTGCGAGCAGTCGCAACGCGACACTGAAGAAGATGCGGGCCTCGCTGGCCCCGTCGACGCGCGCCGCCTCGAGCAGGGAATCAGGGATCGCACCCGCCGCGTAGACGCGCATCAGGAAGACGCCGAACGGACTGACCAGGGAAGGCAGGATGATCGCCCACGGGGTGTCGGTCAGACCGACCTTGGAGAACAACAGGTACGTCGGGACGGCAAGCGCCGTCAGCGGAACCATGATGGCGCCCAGGATGATCGCGAAGAGGGCATTGCCACCGGGGAAGTACAGCTTCGCGAACGCGTACCCTGCGGCCGTGGCGAGAGCCGCGGCCCCCACCCCGCTCACCACGGCGTACAAGATCGTGTTGCGCAACCACGAGGCATAGATCCCGCTCTGGAAGGTGAAGACGTCCTGGAGGTTCTCAAGGAGGTGGAAGTCGGCGAACCACAAGCCGAAGGTCGAGAACAGGTCCGAGTTCGACTTGGTCGAGGCGATGACGAGCCACACCAACGGCAGGAGGAAGTACGCGGCGCAGGCGATCAGCGCGATCGTAAGGACAATGCTCCGCCCACCACCGACCGGTCGGCGCTTTCCCCGACGGCGGCTCGGCTCGTCCGTGGTGGAGGAAGCACCGGGGAGGCTGCCTGCGCCCGGGCGAGCGGCCGAGGGTTGCGAGGTCATAAACGGCGCTCTCTCCGCAGGGCGCCCCGCTGGACCACATATGACACGATCATGATCACGAACCCGAGGAGGAAGGCGATCGCAGCGGCGTAGTTGATCTCCTGGTTGATGAACGCGAGGTTGTATGCGTAGAGGTTGGGTGTGTAGCCCACGCCGATGACGTTGGGCGCGAGGATCCGCAGCAGGTTCGGCTCATTGAAGAGCTGGAAGGTCCCGATCACCGAGAAGATCGTGGTGAGCAGCAGGGCCGGTTTGATCGCCGGGATCTTGATCGACCACGCCACCCTGAATTCACCGGCCCCGTCGACCCGGGCCGCCTCGTAGAGCTCCGTCGGCATGGACCGCAGAGCCGCGTAGAGGATGATCATGTTGTAACCCACGAAGCTCCAGGTGACGATGTTCATGATCGAGCCGAGCATCCACTCACTGCTGAGGAACTGCGGCGTGGGCAGGCCGATGGCCCTGGCCCCCTGCCCGAACGGACCGAAGTCCGGGCCGTACAGGTATCCCCACATCAGCGCGGCGATCACCCCGGGCACCGCGTAGGGCACGAATATGCTCAGCCGGATGAAGCGGTGCAGACGCAGCCGACCGCTGTCGAGGGCGAGCGCAAACACCAGCGCCAGCCCCAGCATGATGGGTACCTGGATGACGAGGAACCGCACCATCCGCAGCACGCCGCCGAGGAATACCTGGTCCTGCAGTGCGCGGACGTAGTTGCCCACCCCGGTGAAAACCGTGCCCCCCACGAGCTGCTCCCGGAAGAGCGACAGGTAGCCCGAGTAGAACAGCGGCAGCACGAGCATCGAGAGGAACACAAGGAAGAACGGCGCGACGAAGCAGTACGCGGCGATGGCCTGCCGGCGCTTGAGTCCCGTGCCGCGAGCCGATCTCGCGGCTGGCACGGCTGACGGTTGAACCGTGGCAGCTGTGGACATCGTCGTCCACCTCCCTCAGGGTTCAGAGTGGGCGGATCGGCCCATGACCGACCCGCCCACAGGATCACTCGACGGTGAAGCCCTGAGCGGTCGCGTAGTCCTCGAGCTGGCTCTCCCAGGCGGTCAGACCATCACTCAGGTCGGTTCGCTCGGCGAATGCCTTGCCCAGCGTCTCGTTGAAGGACGAGTAGGCGAAGTCCATGAACGGGAGCCAGCCGAAGTCCGGCACGACGCTCGCGGAGATGTCGGCGAACTCCTTGTTGACCTGTTGTCCACCGTAGAACTCGGACTCCTGCTCGAGGAACGCGCTGTCCTCGAGGATCTGCTGCGAGGCGGGGAAAAGGAACTGTTCGGTGGCGAACTTCAGTGCAGGCTCCTCTTCAGTGTTGATCCAGAGTGCCAGCTGCGCCGCAGGGATTGGGTTGGCGGTCGTCGCCACCACCGCGTCGGTCGAACCGCCCCAGTTGCCGGCGGCTTCCGCCCCCTCCCACTGCGGCAGGGCAGCTGCACGCCACAGCCCGCTCGTGTTACCTGCCGTGCCCTGGAGGAATACCGGCCCCCACGCGGCGGTCTGCCACGACGCGTACCGGCCGTTGGCCAGACCCTGGTACCACTGGTCAGTGAAGTCGGGGTCGACCCCGATCAGGTCGTCCTGAACGAGGGAGTTCCAGAAGTCGATCACCTGGGCCACCTCTGGCGTGTCCAGGGCGATCGTCACGGTCTCGGCGCCGTCGTAGCCGAAGGGCCGAGCGCCCGCCTGCCACAGCAACCCGACGAACTGGCCGGGGTCGTTGCCCGGCATGTTCGTCAGGTAGGAGTCCGGATTGGCCTCCCGGTAGGTGCGGGCAGCCTCGCCGAACTCCTCCCAGGTGGTGGGCACGTCGATGCCGGCCTCGCCGAGCAGGTCCTCGCGGTAGAGGTTGCCCATCGGCCCGGTGTCCTGCGGGACGGCGTAGACGGCATCGCCCTCGGCGACCTGCGACCAGATCCACTCCGCGTAGTCGCCCGCGATGTCGCCCAGGCCGTAGGGGGCGAGGTCGAGCAGGTGGTCACCGAGCCGGAACGACGGCAGGTGCTGGAACTCAATCTGCACAACGTCGGGGGCGCCCGTGCCCGACTCGAGGGCCGTCCGGAGCTTCTGGTAGTGCGGGGCGCCCTGACCCACGTTGACGACCTCGACATCGATGGCCGGGTACTCGGCCTCGAACAGGTCCACCTGGTTCTGGATGTCGGGCACCCAGGTCCAGAAGGTGAGCTTCGTCTCGGTGGCCATCGCTGCGTCGATTTCCTCCTGAGTGATCTGATCCGATTCGGGGGCGTCCGTACCGCCCTCATCCTGGCCGTCGGCGCAGCCGGCCAGGATGAGCGCGCCAGCGGTTGCTGTCACCGCAAGTGCGCGCGACTGCCGGGTGGTGAGTCGATGCATCTCGATACCAACTTCCTTGTCGGAGTGATGCTGAATGCCGTTCTGGCAGCGGCCCCATACGGCGCGGCGATGCGCCGGATACCTAGCCCACGCTGGTCGGTGTCGGCGCGGGACCCGAGCTTGCTCGGATCACGAGGTCGACGGGGATTCGCGTAACTCCCCGGTTGAACTCCTCTCCTGCAATTGCGTGCACGAGCTCGGTCACCGCTCGGTGTGTGATCGCGGTGAAGTCCTGACGAACGGTGGTCAGGGGCACCATGAGGTACCCGGAGTCAGGCGCGTCGTCGAAACCGACGATCGAAACGTCCTCAGGGATCTGCCGACCCTTCTCCTTGAAGGCCCGCATTAGGCCGGTCGCCATCTGGTCGTTCGCGGCGAAGACCGCCGTCACGTCGGGCCGCTCGGCCAGCTCAAGACCGGCCTGGTAGCCGGCACGGGCAGTCCAGTCCCCAACCAGGGGTCCGTGGACGGGGGCTCCCGCGCGGTGCAGGGCCTCGCGCCACCCCTCGATGCGGGCATTCGCCGCGTACCAGGACACCGGCCCGGCGACGTGCCAAACCGTGTGGTGGCCGAGGGACAGCATGTGCTCGGTGGCCTGCAGACCACCGCTTTGCTGGTCGGCGATGACGGCGGGGCATCCGAAGTCTCCGGTCACCGGGTCGCCGACGCTGATCGTCGGGACGCCGCGGAAGACGTTCGAGGCCAGCCCTTCTGCGGTGATGGGGGCGGCGAGCACGACCCCGTCGACACCGTGGTCGACGACCCTGTCGATAGCACGCCTCAGCTCCTCACCCGAGCTGTCGGCCGTGGATACGATCACCACGGAGTACCCGGCCTGCCACGCGGCCCGCTCCACGCCGAAGAGCTGGGCGGATGGTCCGTAGAGCGCTGTCCCGGGGGTAACGATCCCAATCACGTGGGTGCGCTGGGTGACAAGGGCACGAGCCGCCGAGTTGCGTCGGTAGCCGAGAGCCTCGACGGCGGCGATGACCCGGTCACGAACTTCCGCACTGACGTTGGGAGCGTTGTTGATGACCCGCGAAACGGTTTTCTGCGAGACCCCAGCGAGGCGTGCGACGTCGGTCATCACGGGCCTCGTCGCAGAGCGATTCGGGTCGAGAAGCATAGCCGCCCTCTCCATTGACTACGCTGTCATCGTGATGACTGCGTAGTCAAGTGCTTCGGGCATGCTCGTCCAGAGCGTGACCGATCTGTGACGTCCGCTGGGGGGCGGACGTCGTTGCCGCGCAGCGGACTCAGGTGGTCGTCGCCGGACGGTTCGCCGGGCTCGACTCCCGACGAGCCTGATGAACGAACGCCCAGCCCGGACTCGCAACGACATGCGATCACGGCACCGGCTCGTGGACGACCGGCTCGGTGACATCTGACGCCGACAGGGGTGCGTTAGAACTTCAGTAGCACGGCTGCGGTGCCCGGAATCTCAAACGCCACATGGCCGTCGGCGAGCGCGGGAGTCGCGACAATGAGGTCTTGATGGGTGGCATCGAACTGCCACATCGTCCCTGTCCCAGTCGTCCGGAGCGCGGAGAGGTCGGCGTCAACAGCGTAGGAGGTTCTGGCCGCGCTGTTCGCCACGAGCAGGTAAAGGCTGCCCGCAGCGTCCTCGGTCGTGATCGCGAGCAGGTTGTCGGTGCTCGTCGTGCTCTCGTGGGTCGGCCGCTCGCCCTGGAGTGCGCGCACGGCAAGCCGGAAGGCGTAGTAGCTCATCCTCTTGGTCCCATCAGCCGCGACGAGGCCCTGGAAGTTCTGGAAGCCTCCGGGGAAGCCGTCCCAGTCGTAGAAGGTGAAGAGGTGGCTTCCGTCGACGTGGTCCGAGCCGGGCCGCGAGCCGCGGATGAGATTGTTCACCACCCGGCCTATCGCGGTCGAAGCCATGTGATATCGGTCCAGGTAGGTCGACCACTCGCTCAGCCACAGTGGGTAGCTGGCGTGCGAGGTGCTTTCCATCCAGGCGTGCACCATGCGCACATAGTCAGTGATGTCCGAGCTGTAGCTGTGGACGTCCACCGAGTCGAAGAAGGCCGGGACCTGCTGGAGGGCATCGAGTGGCCAGCTCGAGCCGCCCGATGTGACCGGCGCGTAGACGTGGTAGGCGCGGCCCGGCAAATAGGTGCCGAAGACGGAGTCGATCGCATCATGCGTGTAGCGGACAAGCTCGAAATAGTCGGCTTCGGTCCCACCCCATCCCTGCCCGCGGTTGTTCGGCTCGTTGTGGACCTCGAAGTCGTCCACGCGGTAGTCGTTGCGGACGTTGAGCCAGTAGACGGTGGCGAAGACGTGCTCCCACCACTCGTTCCAGTCCGCGGCGGTAACGGGCGGGTTGGGCGACCAGGGCGGGTTGCCATTGTTGTCGCGGTTGCGAATCGTGAGCACTGGGCGGATCCCGGTGGCCTTCAGCCCTGCGAAGATCGTCCGCGCGTTGCCTTGCCAGAGTCCCCCGTCCCCCGACCACCAGTAGTCGCTCCCGTTCGGTGGGGTCGTCATGGCGTTGTCCCACCAGGTCCAGTCGATGACGTTTGCATCGGCCTTGATCTCGTCGATCGTCGGCGTGCCATAGACCCCGTCGTCGTCCTGCCACTCCCAGCGGGACATGCCGCCATAGATGCGGTAGGTATTGATGCCCGCGTCCTGGAGATCGGCCACGTCGAAGCGGACGTTGCCCTCGGTCGCTCCGATGTGGGCGGTGCTCACGCCCCACTGTGTACCGGAGACGCTGACCGTCGCGGGAGCGGTCCGCGCGCCGCGTCCGAGCGCGGCCCCGCCGAACGCGGCGGCGCCGATGCCGGCGGCGGTCGAGCCAAGGAACTCACGACGGGTGAGATGCGACGCGAGGTCGTCGCTCGTCGACGGCGAGCCGGCCGCCGCGCCGGGTGTCGGCCGTGCTTCGTCCTCCATCTCGATCTCCCCACGTGGGGAACCGAACGAACTCAGACTACGCCGTGGCACACTCGCCGCTGGTCGCTGCCCAACGCCCGCTGGCTGGCCGGGCTAGATAGGGTACCGGCGTCCGCAATGTGGCGGCAGCGGGACGCAGGATAACGACCACTGTGGCCTCCACCTGCGACTTGGCCCGTGGCGGAGACGGCAACCGGATTAACCCGGACGACGCGGGCAGCTACTCCCGCCTGGCGACGGACAGATCATGCCGCTGGCCCGTGATTTTGTTGGGAGCCGCCTCGGGGAGTCGAACCCCGGACCTACGCATTACGAATGCGTCGCTCTGACCGACTGAGCTAAGGCGGCGGAAGCCGGTCGACCGGCCCGCCGGATGAGTATAGGCGTCGCGTGTGACGTGCCTCGAATCCGGAAACCGCGTCCAAATGCCATGGTGGACTACCACCGCCGTCCTCATGCGATGGCATGTCGACAGGACAGTCCGCTAACCGCGGGCGAAGACCTCGCGACTCGCCGCTGCGCTCCTGGGGTACACCGTTGACCTCAACCGGCAAACGCGTCGGTCGTTATGGGGCGGCCGAGTGCCGAGCCAGCGACGTATTCCGACCAGGGCAGGTTCCAGTCGACCATGCCCGGGTCGCCGCGGGCCACGAGGTCGCTGGCGGCGCGGGTGGAGTTCGTGACCGTGACCAGGTCGCCGTAACGGGCCAGCTCGTAATACGTCCTGCCGTTGGCGTCGCTCAGATTGATGCATCCGTGCGAGACATTTGCGTTGCCCTGCGATCCCTCCGACCATGGCGCTGAAT
>DASSDH010000174.1:0-29407 GCA_035697245.1 Jiangellaceae bacterium | reverse complement strand
ACGATGTATACGGACTGACGCCTGCCCGGTGCTGGAACGTTAAGGGGACGGGTTAGCCTTTCGGGGCGACGCTCAGAACTTAAGCGCCAGTAAACGGCGGTGGTAACTATAACCATCCTAAGGTAGCGAAATTCCTTGTCGGGTAAGTTCCGACCTGCACGAATGGCGTAACGACTTGGGCACTGTCTCAACCATGGACTCGGCGAAATTGCATTACGAGTAAAGATGCTCGTTACCCGCAGCAGGACGGAAAGACCCCGGGACCTTCACTACAGCTTGGTATTGGTGTTCGGTTCGGCTTGTGTAGGATAGGTGGGAGACTGTGAAGCTGGCACGCCAGTGCCAGTGGAGTCAACGTTGAAATACCACTCTGGTCGAACTGGATATCTAACCTCGATCCGTGATCCGGATCAGGGACAGTGCCTGGTGGGTAGTTTAACTGGGGCGGTTGCCTCCTAAAATGTAACGGAGGCGCCCAAAGGTTCCCTCAGCCTGGTTGGCAATCAGGTGTCGAGTGCAAGTGCACAAGGGAGCTTGACTGTGAGACAGACATGTCGAGCAGGTGCGAAAGCAGGGACTAGTGATCCGGCAGTGGCTGGTGGAAGCGCTGTCGCTCAACGGATAAAAGGTACCCCGGGGATAACAGGCTGATCTTGCCCAAGAGTCCATATCGACGGCATGGTTTGGCACCTCGATGTCGGCTCGTCGCATCCTGGGGCCGGAGTAGGTCCCAAGGGTTGGGCTGTTCGCCCATTAAAGCGGTACGCGAGCTGGGTTTAGAACGTCGTGAGACAGTTCGGTCCCTATCCGCTGCGGGCGCAGGAGACTTGAGAAGGGCTGTCCCTAGTACGAGAGGACCGGGACGGACGAACCTCTGGTGTGCCAGTTGTTCCGCCAGGAGCACGGCTGGTTGGCTACGTTCGGAAGAGATAACCGCTGAAAGCATCTAAGTGGGAAGCTCGCTTCAAGATGAGGTCTCCCACAGGGTTGACCTGGTAAGGCCCCCAGCCAGACGACTGGGTTGATAGGCCGGATGTGGAAGCCTGGAAACAGGTGGAGCTGACCGGTACTAATAGGCCGAGGACTTGACCAACAAATTTGCTGCGTCCACTGTGCGGTTCCCGAGATACGGTCGGGAGCCGGCCCACATCTCCATAGAGTTCCGGCGGCCATAGCGAAAGGGAAACGCCCGGTCCCATTCCGAACCCGGAAGCTAAGCCTTTCAGCGCCGATGGTACTGCCCTGGAGACGGGGTGGGAGAGTAGGACGCCGCCGGACACATGCTGACGACGAGGGGTCACCTGCCATCACGGCGGGTGGGCCCCTCGTGTGTTTTACCGAACGGGGGCAAGATGCCTCCTGACCCGAGTACCGAGGAGTGCGCCCATGGCTGACGAGCGCAAGAAGGGTCGGCCGCCGCCGAGGGTCGGACCGAACGGTGGCACCGGCGCGCGGGGCGATGGCAGCCAGCCGCGCGGCGAGCGAGGCCGGGCCGACCGGGGCGCCCGAACCGACGCGCAGCGGCGCTCTCCGCGGCGAACGGAGCAGCCGAGGAGCCAGCAGGGTTCGGACCGCAGGCCGGAACGGTCTCGCCGGTCCGGCCCGCCCGATCCGCCGACCGATCCGGATGTCACCGGCCGCGAGCTCGACGACGACGTCCGGGCCGAGCTCAGCACTCTGAGCGGTGGTGCCTCCGGGGCGGTCGCTCGGCATCTCGTGATGGCCGGCCGCCTGCTCGACGACGATCCTGAGCTGGCGTACCAGCACGCCTTGGCGGCGCGGAGACGGGCCGCCCGGGTCGGTGTTGTCCGCGAAGCCGCCGGTATCGCCGCTTACCACGCGGGCCGATACGCCGAAGCGCTGGCTGAGCTGCGTGCGGCCCGGCGGATCTCGGGTTCGGCGGAATACTTGCCGATGATGGCCGACAGTGAGCGCGGACTGGGTCGGCCGCAGCGGGCCCTCGACCTGGCTGCTGACCCGGCCGTTGCGAGCCTTGAGGAGGCCGGCCGGGCGGAGATGTTGATCGTCGCGGCGGGCGCCCGACGGGACCTCGGCCAGCTCGAGGCTGCGGCAGTGGCGCTGCAGGTACCGGAACTGCGCTCGCAGTCAGGCCAACCCTGGGTCGCCCGGCTGCGCTATGCGTACGCAGACGCCTTGGTCGCGCTCGACCGGTACGAGGAGGCCCGGCAATGGTTCGTCCGTGCGGCCGAGTCGGACGAAGAACGACAAACCGATGCGCTCGAGCGCATCGACGAGCTGGACATTCGGACGGGGGCCACGTAACCGGGATCTCGTGGCGCCCTACCCGGAGGGGCTGTCCACAGCCGGTCCGCAGCGGCTGGACAATCCACAGCTCGTAGGCGACGGGTTTCGCCGGAGGCTGCGACGGCCGACCATCGGCTGGTCCAGACCGTCGAGGTAGAGGAGCGCTTCGTGAGCGCCGAACCGGTCCCGATACTCGAGCACCGCAATGAGGTCCATCTCGTGGGCCGCGTGTCAGCCGATCCGGTGCTGCTCACGTTGCCCAGCGGCGACAGCGTGGTCAGCGTCCGCCTCGTGGTCGAGCGGCCCCGACCGCCCGCCGGCCACGGCCGCCGTCAGCAGGTCGACACTTTGGCGTGCGCGGGCTGGATTCCGGCCCTCCGACGGACGCTGCTGCGGTGGGGACCTGGCGATGTGGTCGAGGTGGACGGCTCAATGCGCCGACGGTTCTGGCGGGCGGAGGGCGTTCCGCAGAGCCGTTACGAAGTCGAGCTCAGCGGTGCGCGGCGGCTGGCGCGGGCCCGGGCACCGCAAGCTCGGTGAGCAGTCGCATGAGTAGGCCGGTGCGCGGCTTCGGGCCGAACGACGTCGACTTCCGCGGCATTCGCTCACCAGCGGCGGCGACGGCGAGCACATCGTCGTGACTCGCGGGTTTGAGCAGCAGGGCGACTCCGCCCAGGCGGCGGGCCCGGTCAAGTGCCGCGCGCGCCTCGTGGTGATAGGTAACCCGGCGATCGGCGTCGTCCACGCCGAACAGCCGCGGCAACAGAAACTCGTACGCGATGGTCGCGTCCAGGTTTTGCCACGTCCGGGACCGCCCTGCGGGCAGGCAGGCCTCGACCCGATCCCGGATCGGGTGTCGCAGCAGCGCGCTGTGCCGACCGTCTGAGAGAACCAATGCTGGTCCGGCGTGGCCGGCCTCGGACAGAACGCCGACCGGGTCGAGCTCGGTCGGCAAGAGCGCGACAGTGCGAAACCCTCGTGCGGCGGCGGCTGTCGCCTCGGACAGGGGGAGGCCGGCAATCGATCGGTGGATGCTGCCTAGGCGCAACGGATGGCTGCCAGCATCGACGAGCATGGCCAGGCCGAACCGGACCGCCACCTGATCCGTCGGCTGGCCGGCCCGTTCTCGCAGGGCGCGGTAGGCCGCGTAGCGATGGTGACCGTCCGCAATGAGCGCCTGCCGCCCGGCGAGATCGGCTTCGATCTCCGCAATGGTGGTGGGGGAGATCAGCCGCCAGATCCTGTGCTGTGCGCAGTCGGCTGTCTTCGTCGCGATCATGGGTTCGGTCAGCAGCGCGGCATCGACCGCCGCACTCGCCGGGCCGCCGCCGCCGTACGTCAGCAGGATGGGCTCGAGTTGGGCGCGAGTGGCGGCCATGAGCTCGGTACGGTCCGCGACCGGGCCAGGAAGGACGTCCTCGTGCGCCAGCACGACGTTATCGGCCGGATCATGCAGTGAAATCGCGCCGACCAGACCCACCGCGGTGCCGGCATTCCCGCTGTGCTCGTAGACATAGAGCGCAGGCTCGCTGTCCACCCTGAGCACGCCCTGGGCGAGCCAGTCATTCAGGTCCCGCGCCGCGTGCTCGTACCGATCCCCGTGCGGGCTACCACGCGGCAGGATCAGCCGGACCACGTTGTACGGATCGGCCGCCTCCCAGGTCGCGATCCCGCCTTCGCCGATCACGTCGTACGGCGGGCAGGTCACCGCGGCGAGGTCCGGCACGACGTCAGGGGAGTATCGCAACGCCCGGAACGGCGCCAGCTGCAATGGCCGTCCCTTGCGCTGACTGCGCATAGGCTCGGTCATCCGCGAATGCTACGTTCCCGCGGCGGCGACCCATGGTGCCAAGCGGCTGGGAAGATCGCCGTCATGCGGTCGCTTGCCGAGATCTACGACGTCGCCCTGGTGGACCTGGACGGTGTGATCTATGTGGGGACCCAGCCGGTCGATCACGCGGCGCCGGCATTGGCAAGCGCGCGCACTGCCGGCATGCGGTTGGCCTTCGTCACCAACAACGCAGCGCGCCGCCCGGAGGCGGTCGCGGAGCAGCTGACCGATCTCGGGGTGGCGGCGTCGGCCAGCGAGGTGGTGACCTCGGCACAGGCGGCCGCCCGGCTGCTGGCGGAGCGTCTCCCTGCCGGCGCCCGGGTTCTCGTGGTGGGCGGAGAGGGGCTGGTGGCAGCTCTCACCGAGCTGGGCCTGACCCCGGTCGCCCGGGCGGCGGACGATCCCGCTGCCGTCGTGTCGGGCTTTCATCCCGACGTCGGATGGCGGCTGTTGGCCGAGGGTGCGTACGCCGTAGCGGCCGGCCTTCCCTGGGTGGCGTCCAACGTCGATCCCACCATCCCGATGCCCCAGGGCAATGCGCCGGGCAACGGGGCGCTCGTCGAGGCGATCCGGCTGGCGACCGGTCGGCGACCTGTCGTGGCCGGCAAGCCGGAGCCGCCGATCCACCGCGAGGCGGTGCTGCGGACGGGAGCTCACAACCCGCTGGTTATCGGCGACCGGCTCGACACCGACATCGCGGGGGCGGCTCGCACGGGAACAGACAGCCTGCTCGTCCTGACCGGTGTGACAAGTGCCCTGGACCTCATCACTGCCGGTCCGGAGAGCCGACCCACCTATGTCGCCCGAGACCTGAGGGCACTCAACGCGTCGCCCGGAGACCTCCGTGTCATACCTGGCGAGTCGTCACAAGGCGGACATACCGCAATGATCGAGCATGGCCGCCTCGTCATCCGGCAGACAAGCGGCCAGGGCGGCTCTCACCAGGACGAGGCCGACGATTCCGTCGGCCTACTTCGAGCCATCTGTGGCGCTGTCTGGGCCGCCGCCGACCAGGGTCGACGAGTCGCTGGCGTGGAGCCCGTCGTCGTCGCCGCCGGCTGGCCGGTGCCACCAAGCTCGAGCCGCACGTACTAGCGTGACGGCCACGCCTTGACGGGAAGCGAGTGCCATGCCCGAGCACGAACAGGTTGACCCGGACGCCTCCTTCGCGACGCGCCCAGCCACCACCGGGGACCGTCGCGTCGACGCGGCTGTCGAGCCGCTCGCATCATTGGACGACGTGCCGGTGCACGAACACCCGGCGGTTGTCGAGGACGTGCATCAACAGTTGCGAGACATCCTGGCCCAGGAACAGGAGTGACTGGGTGCCACCGCGCCGGCGCCTCGACGCCGAACTGGTCCGCCGTGGCCTGGCCCGTTCGCGCGAGCAGGCCGTCGCGCTCATCGCGGACGGCCGCGTGACGGTCTCCGGGCGAGCGGCGTCGAAGCCCGCGACCGGCGTTGCACCGGCGGAGCCGATCGTGGTCAGCGCTGGAGACATGAGTCCTTACGTATCGCGCGGCGCTCACAAGCTGGCGGGTGCACTCGACGTGTTCGAACCAGCCGGATTGGCGGTCGTCGGTCGCCGCTGCTTGGACGCCGGGGCGTCGACCGGCGGATTCACCGACGTGCTCCTCCGCCGGGGAGCTGCCCAGGTTGTGGCGGTCGACGTCGGATACGGCCAGCTCGCGTGGACACTGCGGACGGACCCGCGGGTCGTCGTCATGGACCGGACCAACGTACGGGAGCTATCACCCGACGTGGTGGGTGATCCGGTCGAGCTGGTCGTCGCGGACCTCTCGTTCATATCTCTTCGGCTTGTACTCGAGCCGTTGCTCTCCTGCACCGCGAGCGACGGTGATCTCGTGCTGATGGTGAAGCCGCAGTTCGAGGTCGGTCGGGGGATCGTCGGTCCGGGCGGGGTCGTCCGGAATCCGGCACTGCGTACCGCGGCCGTCGGCTCGGTCGCGGTGGCGGCCGGCGACCTCGGCTTGGGCGTGGCGGGCGTCACCGCGAGCCCGTTGCCGGGCCCGTCGGGGAATGTCGAGTACTTCCTCTGGCTTCGTGCGGGAGCGCCGCAGCTGGATCCTGCCCTGACGGAGCGAGCCGTCCGGGAGGGACCACAGTGACCGAGCGATCGGTGCTGGTCGTTACGCACACCGGCAGGCCGGAGGCGCTGGAGGCGGCGACCGAAGCCGTCGGCCTACTCCGTAAGGCGGGTTTGTGCGTCCGGGTCCTGGCAGCTGAAAGCAGCGAACTCACGCTGCCCGAGGATGTCGAGGTGGTGTCCGGTTCCGACGGGGCTCGTGGCAGTGACCTGGTGATCGTCCTCGGCGGCGACGGCACGATCCTGCGCGGCGCGGAGGTCGCCCGCCCGTCGGGCACTCCGGTGCTCGGAGTCAACCTCGGGCACATCGGCTTCCTCGCGGAGGCCGAACGCGACGACCTCAGCTACACCGTCGAACGCGTGGTGGCGAAGGACTACCACGTCGAGGAGCGCATGACGATCGACGTGGTAGTGCGTCTCGACGGACAGGCCGTCGCGCGGGAGTGGGCCCTCAACGACGCAAGTATCGAAAAGGCAAGCCGCGAGCGGATGGTCGACCTGGTGACCGAGGTCGACGGCCGGCCGCTGTCGCGCTGGGGATGCGACGGTGTCGTGATGGCTACACCGACCGGCTCGACCGCCTACGCGTTCAGCGCCGGCGGACCCGTCGTATGGCCCGAGGTCGAAGCGATGTTGCTGGTCCCGATCAGCGCGCACGCGTTGTTCGCGCGACCACTCGTCGTAGCTCCGACCTCAGAGCTCGCGGTGACCGTCCAGCCGGTGACCGCTGGAGCCGTGCTGTGGTGCGACGGCCGGCGGAGGGTGGATCTACCGCCGAACGCCCGGGTCGAGGTGCGGCGCGGACAGCGGCCGGTCCGGCTGGCCCGGCTGCACCGATCGCCGTTCACCGACCGGCTGGTCGCCAAGTTCGCGCTTCCGGTGGAAGGGTGGCGAGGGTCACGGCTCGCCGAACCGGAAACGGGTCCCGGCTCGGCGTAGGCTGCCGGGTCGTGTTCGACGAGATCCGGATCCGTGGTCTCGGAGCTATCGAGGACGCGGAACTCCAGCTGGGGCCCGGCCTCACCGTTCTCACCGGCGAAACCGGTGCCGGCAAGACGATGGTGGTCACCGGCCTCGGCCTGCTGATGGGCGGCCGAGCCGACCCAGGAGCTGTGCGTGCGGGCGTTGGGAACGCCATCGTCGAGGGCCGGCTGCTGGTCGATCCGGCAGGTCCCGCCGCCGCCCGGGCGATCGAAGCTGGCGGTGACGTCGAGGACGGCGAACTCCTGCTGTCGCGAACCGTGTCTGCGGAAGGAAGATCACGCGCCTACGTCGGCGGGCGATCGGTTCCGGTCGGCGTGCTGGCCGAGTTGGCCGAGGAGCTGGTCGGCGTGCACGGCCAGAGCGACCAGCAGCGGATGTTGCGTCCAGCGCGGCAGCGCGAGGCACTGGACCGGTACGCGGGAGCGACTGTCGCGGAGCCGTTGTCCAGCTATGTCGACCGTTATGCGGCGCTGCGAGCGGTCGAGGCAGAGCTCGCCGAGATCACGACACGGTCCCGAGAACGAGCCCAGGAGGCCGACCTGCTGCGGTTCGGCCTGGCGGAGATCGCGCAGGTCGAGCCGAACCCCGGCGAGGACGCGGATCTCGCCGCCGAGGACGCCCGGCTCGCACACGCCGACGGCCTCCGTGCGGCAGCACTGACCGCCCATGGGTGCCTTGCGGCCGACGAATCCGCGAGCGGCGCGGAGGACGCCCTCGCCCTGGTGGCCGCCGCCCGGCGCGCCCTGGAGCCCCAGCAGAATCACGACCGGGACCTGTCCGCGCTCGCCGGGCGGCTGGCCGAAGCGTCCTACCTGGTAGCTGACATCGCGGCCGATCTCGCGTCCTACGCGGCCAGCATCGACACCGATCCTGCCCGCCTCGCCGCGGTGCAGGAGCGGCGGGCCGTGCTGTCGGTCCTCACCCGCAAGTACGGCGAAAACGCCGATGCGGTACTGGCCTGGGCGGATCGCGCCTCCCGCCAGCTGATCGAACTCGACAACGACGACGAACGGCTCGATGACCTACGACAGCAAGGGGCCGACCTGCGGGCGGAGCTCGGTGAGCTCGCCAGCCGGCTGAGCGCCGCGCGCGCTGCAGCGGCGGAGCGCTTCGGGGCGGCCGTCGGAGCGGAGCTCACGGCGCTGGCGATGCCGCAGAGCCGTGTCGTGGTGACCGTGAGCCGGCGGCCGGACCCGGCCGGCCTGGTGGTCGACGGCGAGAGCGTCGCCTTGGGACAGACTGGCATCGACGACGTCGAGATGCTGTTTGCGGCGCACCCGGGCACAGCGTTACGGCCACTACAACGAGGTGCTTCTGGCGGGGAACTGTCGCGGCTGATGCTCGCCGTCGAGGTCGTGTTCGCCGGGGCCGACCCGGTGCCGACGTTCGTGTTCGACGAGATCGACGCGGGCGTCGGCGGCAAGGCGGCGGTCGAGGTCGGTCGTCGGCTCGCTCGGCTGGCCCGTTCCGCCCAGGTGCTTGTGGTCACCCACCTACCGCAGGTCGCCGCTTTCGCCGACCGGCACTTCAGGGTGGTGAAAAGCGACGACGGTCTGGTCACTCGCAGCGGCGTCGTAATGCTTGACGACGACGGCCGGGTGCAGGAGTTGTCCCGGATGCTGGCCGGGCTGGAGGGCTCGGCCACCGCGCGTGCGCACGCCGAGGAGTTGCTGGCGACGGCGGCGAACAGCCGGCCGAGCCGGGGTTAGGACGGGAGACCGGACTCGCGCTGCGGACCGGTCCCGGAATCCGCCGGGTAGACGTGGCAGGATTCGGCCAGTGAGAATTCCCGTGCTCCGCCGGCGCAGGTCGCCCGACCTGCCAGGCGTCAGCGGCGTCGCGCGGGTCGACCGGCGGACCAAGAACCTCACCAAGCGCCTGAAGCCGGGCGAGATCGCGATCATCGACCACGTGGACTTGGACCGGGTGAGCGCCGAGGCTCTGGTCGCGTGTGGCGCCGGCGCCGTGGTCAATGTCCGGCCGTCGGTCAGCGGGCGCTACCCCAACCTCGGTCCCGAGATCCTGGTCGAGGCCGGCATCCCGCTGGTCGACTCCGTCGGCCCGGAGTTGCTGACGGAGGTCCACGAAGGCGAGCGGGTACGGATCGATGGAAGCACCATCTTCCGGGACGGCGCCGCGGACAGCGTTCCCATCGGGAAAGGGAACCTGCAAACCGAGGACTCGGTCGCCGGGCTCCTGGAAGCCGCCCGCCAGGGGTTGTCCGCGCAGCTCGAGGCGTTCGCGGCCAACACCATGGAATACCTCAAGCGGGAGCGCGAACTGCTGCTGGACGGTGTCGGCGTGCCCGACATCGAGACCCGGATCCGCGACCGGCATGTTCTGATCGTCGTCCGCGGGTATGACTACAAAGAAGACCTGGCCATGCTCGGCCACTACATCCGTGAGTACCGGCCGGTGCTGATCGGTGTCGACGGCGGCGCCGACGCGCTGCTCGAGGCGGGCCTCAAGCCGGACCTGATTGTCGGTGACATGGACTCCGTGTCCGACGCCGCGCTGCGCTGCGGCGCGGAGCTCGTCGTCCACGCGTACCGAGACGGCCGCGCGCCCGGCCTGGAGCGCCTGGCGCATCTCGGCCTGCGGGGCGTCTCGTTCCCGGCCACCGGTACCAGCGAGGACGTCGCCATGTTGCTGGCCGACGACAAGGGCGCTGCTCTCATCGTGGCCGTGGGCACCCACGCCACGCTGGTCGAGTTCATGGACAAGGGCCGCGCCGGGATGGCCAGCACGTTCCTGACCCGGCTGCGAGTGGGTAGCAAGCTGGTCGACGCCAAGGGCGTCAGCCGGCTCTATCGCAGCCGGATCCCGGCATGGACGCTCGTGCTGCTCCTGGTGGGGTGCGTCCTCGCGGTGATCGTGGCCCTGGCGGCGACCCCGACCGGGCAGGCATATCTTGACGTCGTCGGCTCCTGGTGGGACCGGTTCCTTTTCTGGCTGCGAGGGCTTTTCTGACGTGATCGACTTCCGTTACCACCTGGTCTCCATCATCGCCATCTTCTTCGCCTTGGCCACCGGGATCATCCTGGGCGCCGGGCCGCTCGACGAGCAGGTGGACCAGACGCTCGTTGACCAGATTCCGCAGCTGCGAGACGAGAACCAGCAACTGCGCGACCAGATCGTCGCCCTCGAGGCCGACCTCGCGTACGAAGAGACCTTCGTGGACAGCAGCGCACCTTTGCTCGTCGCCGACCGACTGGCCGATCGCCGGGTGGCGCTCGTCGTGCTTCCCGGCGCCGACGACGAGCAGGTTGCCGGAATCCGCAGCCAGGTCGAGAGCGCGGGCGCGTCGATCTCGTCAACGGTGACCGTGGCGCCGACCTGGAGCGACCCCGACTCCGAGCCCGCCCTCAACGCCCTGGCCGCAGAACTCGTCGTGTCCGGTACGACCCTTCCCCTCGGGGGAGACGGATACGACCGGGGCGCGGCCGTTCTCGCCGGTGCATTGTTGCGACCTGACGACGAGGCCAGTGCCGACCGCGATGCCGACCAGATCACCGCCGTCGAAACGGGCTATGGCGAGGCTGGGCTGGCCACCATCGAAATCGCCGAGGGAGATGACGACCCGCAGGCCACTCTCGCCGTGGTTGTAGCTGGACCGCCGCCGGAGGACGACGTCGAACAGCGCACCGGCACGCTGACGTCGTTGGTCCGGGCTCTGGACGAGGCAGCAGCCGGTTCCGTCGTGGGTGGACCGCCGGCAGCGGCGGGGGAGGGTGGCCTCATCACGGCCGTTCGGGAGGACCAGGACCTTGCCGCGGCCGTGTCGACGGTGGATTCGGTCGACCTGAGCTCAGGCCGAGTCGCGGTGGTCTTCGCAGCCGTGCAGCAGGAGCAGGGCGAATCCGGGCAGTACGGGAGAGTCGGGACCACCGACGGCGCTCTGCCTGTGGTCGACGACCAGGCCGACAACTCGTGACCCCTACTAGGCGAGGGGCGGTGACCGCCGCAGCCGCGGCAGTCATCGGCGCTGGGGTTGCCAGGGCCGTCTACCAGCGGATCTCCGCAGACCCGCCAGGGGGCTCCGTCCGGTGGGAGCGGATCAACCACCGTGGCGGCACCCTGACCCTCGCGGCCGGTCCGGCAGTCGCCCTCGGCGCCGCAGCTGGTGCGGCGCTGGCACCAAGGACGCCGGTTCGGACCCGAGCGACTGGTGCGGTAGTGGCCGGCGCTGTCGGCGCCGTCGGCCTCTTCGATGATCTGAGCGGCTCCGCCGCAAGCAAGGGGTTGCGGGGACACCTCTCAGCACTGCGCCGGGGAGAGGTGACCAGCGGAGCAGTGAAGGTCGTCGTGATCGGTGCGGCGGGACTGGCTGCGGGTGCCGCCGTCAGTGACAACGCTGTCGACGCAGTGATCGGCGGTGCCGCAGTTGCCGGGCACGCCAACCTGCTCAACCTGCTGGACCTGCGGCCAGGGCGGGCCCTGAAAGTGGCCTTGCTGCATACGCCGCTGGCATTTTCCTCACCCGCGGGAGCAGTAGCTGCCGCCGGGCTCGGGGCCGGTGCCAGCGTGCTCGCCGACGACCTCGGTGAACGGACGATGCTCGGCGACGCCGGTGCGAACGCGCTGGGTGCCGTGCTCGGCCTGGCGCTGGTGGCTCGCAGTGGCCGCGCTGCCCGGCTGGCTCACCTCGGCCTGGTCACGGCGTTGACCTTGGCCAGCGAGAAGGTCAGCTTCACGCGCGTGATCGCGCGCACGCCGGTGTTGCGCGAACTGGACCAGCTCGGGCGTCGGCGATAGCGGGCGATGGGCCGTAGCGGCAGGATCGCGCTCGGCGCGGCGGCCGGCATCGCCGGGGGGGCGGCCCTGGTCGCCGCGGTCAGTCTGGTCGCCCGTATGGTCGGCTTCGGCCGCCAGCTGGTCTACCAGGGAACGGTCGGCCCAACCGACCTCGGGACCGTCTACACGTCGGCCAACTTCATTCCGGCGATCTTGTTCGAGATCGTCGCCGGCGGTGCTCTCGCCGGCGTCGTCGTCCCGCTGGTCGTCGCGGCAGTCGACCGCCGGGACGTGGACGAGGTGCGTGAAACAACCGGCGCGCTGCTGGGCTGGACTCTCCTGGTTCTGGTACCGATCGCCGTAGTCGCGGGTCTGTTCGCCGGGCCTATCAGCGGCTATGCGCTGCAGGGTCAGGGCGGTCCAGAGGCTCAGGACATGGCCGAGCGGATGCTGCGCGTATTCCTGGTGCAAGTGCCGCTGTACGGACTGGCGGCGGTGTCCGCCGGCGTCCTACAGGCACACCGCCGTTTCCTCGCCCCGGCGCTCGCGCCGATCGTCTCCAGCCTGGTTGTGGCGGGAACGTATCTGGTCTTTGATGCCACTTTCTCCGGCGACCGTAATCGGCTGGGCACGGTTCCGACGTCGGCGGAGGTGCTGTTGTCGGCCGGAACGGCGCTGGGTGCCGTCGCGCTCGCGGCGACCACGCTGGTGCCGCTCTATGTGCTCGGAGTGCGGGCGGCACCCCGACTGCGCTTACCCGAGGGGCGAGGCCGGCGGGCGGCCAAGCTGGCGGCAGCGGGCGCCACCATGGTGGCCGCCCAGCAGGTTGCCTTGCTGGTGCTCATTCCGGTCGTGAACGAGTACGGCGGTGCCGGTCGGATCGTCACCTACCAGAACACCTGGATGGTCTATCTGTTGCCCTACGCGGTTCTCGCGGTACCGATCGCGACCAGCTCGTTTCCCGCTCTGGCCGGCCATGCCAGCCGGGGCGACCATCTCGAGTGGGCGCGTACCACGCTCGGTTCGACTCGCTGGGTCGTGCTCGCGGCCGGTCTCGGTGTCGCAACGCTCGCCGCCGCAGCGTGGCCGATTGCGCGGTTCTTCGGTGTTCTCGGTGACCACGGCAGCGTGCCCGACGCCGAGATGGCCCGAGCGCTGGTTGCCTTCGCGCCCGGGCTGATCGGATTCTGTCTCGTCTATCACCTCAATCGAGCGCTGCTCGCCACCGGCCGGGTGCGCCGGGTCGGGGTCGCGACGACGGTCGGCTGGGGCGTGACCGTGCTGGTGGCGATGGCGCTCGCGCGGTTGGTGGCCCAAGGGTGGGTCGTCGCCGCGGTGGGTTTCGGACACACCGCCGGCATGGTGGTGGCTGCGGGGATGCTGTTGGCGGCACTGCGGTCGGGGTCGGTAGGCGCGGGCTGGCGACGCCTCGGCCGGGCATGCCTGGCGGCACTGTTGGGGGCGGCTGCAGGCGGATCTGCCGGCTATGCGCTGGGTGCTTCCATGGACAGCAATGGAACCGTCGCGATCGTCGGAACCGGGGTGCTCGCGGCAGGGGCGGCGGCAGTCGTGTTCGCCGGTGTCATCGCAGTGATCGACCGAGACGACCTGCGGTCGGTCTTGCGCCGATGAGAGCGTCGATCGTGCTAGCGACGAGTACCGGCGGGATCGGCACGCACGTTGCGTCTCTTGTCCAGCGGTTGCCCGCCCTGGGGATCGAGGTCGAGGTCGTGTCGCCGAGCGCGACCGAAGAGCGGTTCGGCTTCCGCGCACTCGGCGCAGGTTTCATCCGAGTCGAGATCACGACCGCACCGCGGCCCGTCGAGGACATCGCGGCGGTGCGGGCGCTGCGGGCGGCCCTGCGCACAGCCGACGTCGTACACACCCACGGCCTGCGGGCTACCTCGGTGACCGCCCTGGCACTAGGCCCACGTCGGCCGGATCGGGTGCCGCTTGTCGCGACCTGGCACAACGCTCTGCTCGGTTCGGGCATACAGCGACGGGTGCTGGCCGGGTTGGAACTCCTGTCAGCCCGCAGGGCCGACATGACGCTTGGCGCGTCGGCGGACCTGGTGGCCCGAGCCGTCGAGCTCGGCGCACCTGCAGCTCGGCTGGTGCCGGTGGCCGCGCCGGCGATGCCGCCCGCTCAGCGGGCCCGTGCTGACGTGCGATTCGAGCTGGGCGTAGGCGACCGGCCGCTGGTGGTCGCGGTTGGCCGGCTCGCTCCGCAGAAGGACTTCGACACGCTGCTGGACGCTGCGGCCGCCTGGCAGGACCGGACACCCAGGCCGGCGGTCGTAGTCGCCGGGGAGGGCCCGGAGCGCTCCCGGCTGCAGCGCGTAATCGACGCACGGGGGCTGGACGTCCAGCTGCTGGGCCACCGGGCCGATGTCCCTGACCTGCTGGCCGCCGCCGACGTGTATGTCATGACCTCGACCTGGGAGGCGCGAGCGCTGGTGGTGCAGGAGGCGATGCGCGCCGGGGTTCCCGTCGTCGCAACGGCCGTCGGCGGCCTGCCCGACCTGGTTGGCGACGCAGCCGTCCTCGTCCCGCCCACCGACGCGGCCGCCATTGCGCGCGCCGTCGTCGACCTTCTCGACAACGACGACTGGCGCGCCGACGTGGCCCGACGTGGCCGAAACCGGGCTGCTGGATGGCCGGACGAGGACGAGTCCGCCCGCCAGGTCGCCGCCGTCTACCGGCAGCTGGCGCCCGATTAGCCACGACGCGGGCGTGTGGCGCCCGGGTGGCCAGGGCGTTCCTGTTACTCTGGAATTCCGTGGACCGACCGGCCAGACCGACACCACGGGAGCCCTCTTGGTGAACACCACCCACCTGTTCGTCACCGGCGGCGTCGTCTCCTCACTCGGCAAGGGCTTGACCGCTTCCAGCCTGGGCAACCTGCTATCGGCCCGCGGTCTCCGGGTGACCATGCAGAAGCTCGATCCGTACCTGAACGTCGACCCGGGCACGATGAACCCGTTCCAGCACGGCGAGGTCTTCGTCACCGACGACGGAGCCGAGACCGACCTCGACATCGGCCACTACGAGCGCTTCCTCGACCGCAACCTCAACCGCTGGGCTAACGTCACGACCGGCCAGATCTATTCGACCGTGATCGCCAAGGAACGTCGCGGCGAGTACCTCGGTGACACGGTCCAGGTGATCCCACACATCACCAACGAGATCAAAGACCGGATGCTCGAAATCGGCGGGCCGGACGTCGACGTGGTGATCCACGAGATCGGCGGCACGGTCGGCGACATCGAGTCGCTGCCGTTCCTCGAGGCGGCGCGCCAGGTCCGGCACGAGATCGGCCGAGACCGCTGCTTTTTCTTGCACGTCTCGTTGGTGCCATACATCGCCCCATCCGGTGAGCTGAAGACGAAGCCGACGCAACACTCGGTCGCTGCGCTGCGCCAGGTCGGCATCCAGCCCGACGCGATCGTCTGCCGCTCGGACCGTCCGATCCCGGCCGGGATGAAGAAGAAGATCGCTTTGACATGCGACGTCGACGTCGATGGAGTCGTCGCCGCCGCCGACGCCCCGTCTATCTACGACATCCCGAAGGTGCTGCACGCCGAGGGTCTGGACGCCTTCGTCGTGCGCCGGCTCGGTCTCCCGTTCCGCGACGTCGACTGGCAGTCGTGGGATGACCTGCTCCGCCGCGTGCACCACCCGCGCCAAGAGGTCACCGTGGCGCTCGTCGGGAAGTACGTCGGCCTACCCGACGCCTACCTCTCGGTGATCGAGGCGCTGCGCTCCGGAGGGTTCGCCAACGACGCGAAGGTGCACGTGCGCTGGGTCCCGTCCGACGACTGCGAGACCTCCGACGGCGCCGCTTCCCAGCTGCACGGCGTCGACGCGGTGTGCGTCCCTGGTGGCTTCGGCGTCCGCGGTATCGAAGGCAAGGTGGGGGCGATCCGGTTCGCTCGCGAGCATCGCATTCCGGTCCTCGGTCTGTGCCTGGGACTGCAGTGCATGGTGATCGAGTACGCCCGCAGCGTCGCCGGCCTTCCCGATGCCGGTTCCTCGGAGTTCCACCCGGAGACGAAACACCCGGTCATCGCCACCATGGAGGACCAGAAGGGCATCGTCGCCGGTGACGGCGACCTGGGCGGGACCATGCGGTTGGGGCTGTATCCAGCCGTACTCAGCCGCGGCACCGTGGTCCGCGAACTGTTCGGCACCGACAGGGTGGACGAGCGGCACCGGCACCGCTACGAGGTCAACAACGCCTACCACGACCGGCTGTTGGCCGCTGGGTTGGTGTTCTCGGGCATGTCCCCGGATGGTCAGCTGGTCGAGTTCGTCGAGCTGCCGGCCGACATGCACCCATTTTTCGTGGGTACCCAGGCGCATCCGGAGCTGCGTTCGCGCCCGACCCGGGCGCACCCGCTGTTCGCCGGCCTGATTGCCGCGGCGCTCGCCCGCCAACAGGAAACCCGGTTGCCGGTCGACGTCGAGGTCGAGCCGGTCGGCGTCCCATCGTGAGCGAGCGGATCGCCCACTGGCCAGAAGCACTGCGTGACCAGCCCGAGCGGTGGCCAGTCACGGGTTCGGAGATCGTCCTGCAGACCTCCCGCGTCATCGCGGTGCGTCAGGACCACGTCAAGTCACCTGCAGACGGGGCCGAGTTCGTCCGTGACGTCGTCGTGCACCCCGGGGCGGTAGGCATCGTCGCACTGGACGAGGACGAGCGAGTGCTGCTCGTCTCGCAGTATCGGCATCCTGTCGGGCACCGGCTGCTGGAGATACCAGCCGGATTGCTCGACGTGCCGGGGGAGCCGTACCCGGTCGCGGCGGCTCGTGAGCTCTACGAGGAAGGCCATGTGCAGGCGACGGACTGGCAGGTCCTCGTCGACTTGTTCACCTCGCCGGGCATGACGACCGAGTCCACCCGGATCTATCTCGCCCGCGGGCTGTCCGTCGTGGACGGGGACCGGCACGTCGGCGTGCACGAAGAGGCTGACATGCCGGTGACCTGGGCGCCGCTGGCCGACTTGGTCGCCGCCGTATTGGCCGGGCGCCTCCACAACCCGCTGGTCGCCGCCGGAGTGCTTGCCACGTGGGCCGTCCGGCCGGGCCAGGGTTACGACGCGCTTCGGCCCGTCGACGCGCCCTGGGATGCCCGCGAGGCCCAGCCCGGCTGATCCGTTCGGGGAGGCTACTCGGCGGTGATCGCCGGCTTTGCCGGCGCGGCAGGCAGGCGAGCGGGCAGGCGCATGCCGAGCCGGCCCATCTCGAGCTCGGCGAGCGCGCGGACTACCTCGGGGTCGCCCCGGCGCCATGCCGGCAGCAGCCCGTCCCCGATCCGAGCCAGCCGGGACAGCCGGCGGGTCGCCAGCGCCCGTAGTGCCAGGAGCTCTATACCGTCCGGGTCGTAGAGGACGGCCCGAGCGGCCTCGGCTCGCCGCATCCAGGACAGCCGCGGAAGTATCCAGAACAGCACGGCGAGCAGGATGAAGAATCCAGCCGTGGCGATGCCGGCCAGGGCGGCCGTGGTGCCGACAAAGTCCTGCACCGTCTGGCCGGCGCCGGCCACGCTGTCAGCGGCACCGGCCGCACCCTCGAACGGCGCTGAGATCGCATCGCCGATCAGCGGAATATCCGACAGGTTCTCTCCGGCGCCACCAAGGTTTTCCGACAGACCGTTGCCGGCGTCCTCGAGCAACCGGCCAGGACCGGCCAGCGTGTCGATGAGGCGGTACACGGCTCGGCCGGCCATGACCGCAAACACGCACCAGATGATGCCGGCGACGTCGGCGATGATCTGTCGCAGGCGGTGAGCGGGGTCGTCAGCATAGATAGGCACAAACCCGGGTCTACCGCACCCGGACCGCTGCAGGCTACTCACCGAGCCGCGATATCCCGGATGCCCGTGAGCGGGTCGGCGCTGCGGCGTACTCTCGAACGATGGAGTGGTTGCTCGCTGTTCTCGCTGTTCTTGCGGTGCTGTTCGGTGCCGTGGTTGTCCTGGTCCTGGTCGTGGTGCGAGCAGCCAAACGTGCGGTTACCCCGATGGTCCAGCGAGCAGGACTCGCTGTGGCGGCCCAGGCTCCAGGCGCAGGCGGCGCGGTCGCCAGACTTCGCCGCGACCTCGACGAAGCCGTCCGGCGTGGCCACAGAGCGCTGGTCGTAGCCGATTCTCTCGGCACTCCGGTTGGCGATGTGCCCAGCCTGCTCGACCGCATCGAGACGGCGGCCGCCGACACGTCCGGCGAACTGCGGGCGATCTCGGCCGTCACCGATCCCACCCGGCGAGCCGTCCTGCTTGCCGGTGCGCAGCGGCGGGTTGCAGAGCTGGTGAGCGCCGCGGACGACCTCGCCGAGGCGGTGGCGCACGCGGCCGCGGAGGCGCGCAGTGACGTCGGTGAGCTGCGCAGCGCGTGCGTCGCCGAGGCCGAAGCGTTGCGCGAAGGCGCCCGGGTACGGGCAGGTCTTCGCGTTGATCATGGCCTCTCCGGTGGAGCGGTCACCTAGACTCGGCGCCGCCGCCACATGGAGGCGGCCGTCCGACAACGTCGTCGGATTGGAGACCAGAAAGGTCGCGATCGCCGTGCGGGTCGGCATTCCTTCCGAGGTCAAGAATCACGAATACCGGGTTGCCATCACTCCCGCGGGAGTCCACGAGCTCAGCCGGCACGGGCACGACGTTGCGGTGCAGCGCGGCGCCGGGCTGGGATCGTCGATTACCGACGACGAGTTCAAGGCGGCTGGCGCTCGCATACTCGAAAGCGCTGATGACGTATGGGCCGAGGCCGACCTCGTCCTCAAGGTCAAGGAGCCGGTCGAAGAGGAGTTCCACCGGATGCGCCCGGGGCAGGTGCTCTTCACCTACTTGCACCTCGCCGCCTCGCGCGAATGCACCCAGGCCCTGCTGGATTCCGGAATCACCGCCATCGCGTACGAGACCGTGCAGCTGCCAGACCTCTCGCTGCCGCTGCTGGCGCCGATGAGCGAAGTCGCGGGCCGGATGGCCACCCAGGTCGGCGCCCACGTCCTGGAGCGGGCACAGGGTGGCCGGGGAGTCCTGATGGGCGGGGTGCCCGGTGTCAAGGCGGCCAAGGTCGTCGTCATCGGCGCCGGCGTCTCGGGCATGAACGCCGCAGAGATCGCCCTCGGTATGCAGGCCGACGTCTGGATCCTGGACAAGAACGTGGCCCAGCTGCGTCAGGTCGACCGGGTGTACCGAGGCCACGCGCAGACGATCACGTCGAACCTGTACGAGGTCGAGAAGGCCGTGCTGGACGCCGACCTCGTGATCGGCGCGGTGTTGGTACCAGGAGCCAAGGCACCCACCCTGGTGTCGAACGACTTGGTCTCCCGGATGCGCGCCGGGAGTGTGCTCGTCGACATCGCCATCGACCAGGGCGGCTGCTTCGAGGACTCGCGTCCGACGACACACGACAACCCGACCTACCGGGTGCACAACTCGATCTTCTACTGCGTCGCTAACATGCCCGGTGCGGTACCACACACGTCGACCTACGCGCTGACCAACGTGACGTTGCCTTACGCCGTGGAGTTGGCGAACCACGGCTGGCGTGCAGCGTTGGCGGCTGACCCGGCGCTCGCTCTCGGCCTCAACACCCACGACGGCCGCATCACCTACGGCCCGGTCGCCGAGGCGCACGCCATGGAGCCCGTCGACCTCGCCGAGGTGCTGGCCGAAGGGTGAGCGAGAACCGGCTCGAGCGCTCTGTCCGCGGATACCTCGACCATCTCGCCGTCGAACGCGGCCTGGCGACCAACACTCTCGCGTCCTACCGCCGGGACCTGCGCCGCTACGCGGACTTCCTGGCCGAGCGGGGAGTCCAGGATCCGGGCGCGATCGGCGAGCAGGACGTCAGCGGGTTCTTACGCAGCCTTCGCGACGGCGACGCCGAGCACTCCGCCTTGGGTGCGAGCTCGGCGGCTCGGGCGGTCGTCGCAGTTCGTGGTCTGCACCGCTTCCTTCTTCGGGAGGGGCTGGCACCCGGCGATCCCGCCATAGCGGTCCGACCGCCGACGCCTCCGCGGCGGCTGCCGAAGGCCATCTCGCTCGAGCACGTCGAGCGGCTCCTGGCGGCCGCGGTCGCCGATGGTACTCCGCTCGCCTTGCGGGACCGGGCGCTCCTCGAGGTGCTCTACGGGACGGGCTCGCGGATCTCTGAAGCCGTCGGCCTGGACCGTGACGACCTGGACCTGCACGCCGGGACGGTGCTGCTGCGTGGGAAGGGTGGAAAGCAGCGGATCGTGCCCGTCGGTAGCTATGCGCGGGACGCGGTCGAGGCCTATCTGGTCCGCGCCCGCCCTCAGCTGGCCGCCACCGGTCGGTCCACACCCGCCCTGTTCCTCAATGCCCGCGGCGGACGGCTTTCCCGGCAAAGCGCTTGGACGGTGCTCCGCACGGTCGCGGGCCGGGCGCAGCTGGCCACCCACATCTCGCCGCACACGTTGCGGCACTCCTTCGCGACCCACTTGCTCGACGGCGGCGCCGACGTGCGGGTCGTTCAGGAGTTGCTCGGCCATGCGTCCGTCACGACCACCCAGATCTATACCCTGGTCACGGTCGACCGGCTGCGCGAGGTGTACGCAGCAGCGCATCCACGGGCTGTCGCCCCATGACGTGGCGCGGCGCCGCCGGAGGTCCACGTGGGCGGGGTAGGCTCGCGAGCCGACAGAGTACGAAACGTCGCGAGGAGCACTGACGGCTCGTGGACACCTCGACTCGAGGCGCCCGCACGGGCGTGTTGATCGACGGCTTGGACCCCTCGGCGGAGTTCGACGACATCGACCTCGGCCCGACGCAGCGTCCACGCCGGGACTTTCCCGAGCCGCCACCAGTCGAACGACACGGACCCGGCCGGGTCGTGGCGATGTGCAACCAAAAGGGCGGCGTCGGCAAGACCACCACGACGATCAACCTTGGTGCGGCGCTTGCTGACTACGGCCGACGGGTGCTGCTCGTCGATTTCGACCCGCAAGGGGCATTGTCCGTCGGGCTCGGCATAGACGCTCACGACCTCGAGTTGTCGGTCTACAACCTGGTCATGGAGCGGGGGATCCGGGCCGAAGACATCCTGCTGAAGACCTCCGTCAAGGGCATGGACCTCCTGCCGAGCAACATCGACCTGTCTGCCGCCGAGATTCAGCTCGTCAGCGAGGTTGCCCGTGAGCACGCGCTGTCGCGCGCACTGCACCCGGTCCTGGCCGACTACGACGTCGTGCTCGTCGACTGCCAGCCGTCGCTGGGCATGCTGACGGTCAACGCGCTCACTGCGTCCGACGGGGTGATCGTGCCGCTCGAGTGTGAGTACTTCGCCCTGCGTGGGGTGGCCCTCCTCCAGGAGACGATCGAGAAGGTCCGGGACCGACTCAACCCGCGGTTGGAGATCGAGGGGTTGCTCGCCACCATGTACGACTCACGGACTGTGCACGGCCGCGAGGTCTTGACCCGGCTGGTCGAAGCTTTCGGTGACAAGGTCTTCCACACGGTGGTCTCACGCACGATCCGGTTCCCGGAGACAACCGTTGCCGGCCAGCCGATCACCAGCTTCGCCCCGGAGTCTCCTGGTGCCGTCGCGTATCGCCAACTGGCCAGGGAGGTGCTGGCCCGGTGGGCGGTGCCGTCCAGGCGCTGATCGGGGAGCCCGCGGCGGCATCGTCCGCACTCGCGGACCGGTTCGAGGTCCATCTGGCCAACTTCGAGGGACCGTTCGATCTGCTGTTGAGTCTGATCGCCAAGCACAAGTTCGACGTCACCGAGGTCGCTCTGTCGCAGGTCACCGACGAGTTCATCGCGTATATCCGCACCGCGGATGTCGATTCGGGGGCGGACTGGGATCTCGACCAGACGAGCGAGTTCCTTGTCGTCGCGGCCACCCTGCTCGACCTCAAGACGGCCCGGCTGCTGCCCGATGCGGAGGCGGAGGACGAGGAGGACTTGGCTCTGCTCGAGGCTCGGGACCTGCTGTTCGCCCGACTGTTGCAGTACCGGGCGTACAAGGAGGTCGCTGCGATGTTCGCCGCACGAATGCGGGACGAGTCGCTGCGTTTTCCCCGCGTCGTCGGGCTCGAGAAGCCATTCGCAGTGTTACTGCCTGAGGTGGTCGTCGCGATCGGACCAACGGAACTCGCTGCCCTCGCGGCCCGCGTGCTCGAGCCCAAGCCAGTGCCGACCGTCGCCACGGAGCACCTGCACAGCCCACGCGTGATCGTGTCCGAGCAAGCAGGTTTGCTGAGCGATCGACTGCAGAGGGCCCGTAGCGCAACCTTCCGCGCGCTGACCGCGGACTGCGCGACGGTCGCGCATGTGGTGGCCCGGTTCCTGGCCTTGCTCGACCTCTACCGGGAGCGCATCGTCATGTTCGAGCAGCTCACCCCGCTGGGCGATCTCACCGTCCGCTGGGCAGGTGACGACGGGTGAGCGCCGACGAGCCGACGCTGTCGGCAGCGATCGAGGCCGTACTTCTCGTCGTGGACGAGCCGGTGACCGAGGTGGTGCTGGCCCAGGTCCTGGAGCGCCCGCGGCGGGAGGTGGCGTCGGTTCTGCGCCAGATCGCAGCGGAGTACATCGACCAGGGACGAGGCTTCCAACTACGGGAGATCGCGGGCGGCTGGCGGCTCTACACCCGGGCCGATTGCGCACCGGTCGTCGAACGGTTCGTGCGCGATGGTCAGCACGCCCGGCTGACCCAGGCGGCGCTGGAGACACTGGCAGTCGTGGCCTATCGACAGCCGGTGAGCAGGTCGAGGGTCTCGGCGGTCCGCGGGGTCAACTGCGACGGCGTCATGCGGACACTGACCACCCGGGGCCTGGTGGTGGAGTCGGGGGTGGACATCGAAAGCGGCGCCACGCTGTACCGGACGACGCCCTACTTCCTCGAGCGCCTCGGGATGTCGTCGGTATCCGAGCTGCCGCCGCTGGCGCCGTTCCTGCCGGACGTCGGAGACGTCGACGGTGCCGGCTGAGACCGGCGTCCGGCTGCAAAAAGTGCTCGCGACGGCCGGGGTCGGCAGCCGCCGCGCGTGCGAGGAGCTCATCGCGGCCGGCCGGGTCGAGGTCGACGGGGTGCGGGTCCGCGAGATGGGTACTCGGGTCGACCCGAGAAAAGCGGTCATCAGGGTCGACGGCCTGCGGATCGCGACGGCGGGGTCGGGTCTGGTCCACCTCGCGTTGAACAAACCCCGTGGCGTGGTCAGCACGATGAGCGACCCGCAGGGTCGGCCGAGCCTCGGGGACTTCGTGGAGGGGCGTCGGACCCGGCTTTTCCACGTCGGACGGCTGGACGCCGACACCGAGGGTCTGATCCTGCTGACCAACGACGGCGACCTTGCCCACAGGCTGACCCACCCGAGTTACGGCGTGCCGAAGACCTACCTGGCCGAGGTGGCCGGCCCACTCGCCCGGGACGTCGGCAAGAGGCTGCGAGCCGGCATCGAGCTCGACGACGGGTCGGTCTCGGTGGACAGCTTTCGGGTCGTGGGCCGAACCGCTGGCCGCGTCATGATCGAAGTGGTGCTGTACGAAGGTCGAAAACACGTCGTTCGCCGGCTGCTGGACGCCGTCGGACATCCGGTCCGGAGGCTGGTGCGCACCGACATCGGACCGGTTGCCCTGGGGGAACTGGCTCCCGGCCGGACCCGACCGCTGACCTCGGACGAGGTTGGGCGGCTCTACCGCGAGGTCGGGCTCTAGTGGTGCTACGGGCGGTGCGCGGGGCGACCCAGCTGGAGGTCGACGAACGTGAGCACCTGCTCGAGCGGGTCACCGAGTTGGTGCAACGTGTGCTGCACAGCAACCAGCTCACTCCAGCGGACCTGATCAGCATCGTCTTCACGGCTACCCAGGACCTGCAGTCAGAGTTTCCCGCCTATGCTGCCCGCTCCTTGGGGATCGACGACGTTCCGTTCCTCTGCGCTCAAGAGCTCGATATCGCCGGCGCGATGCCCAGGGTCGTGCGCCTGCTGGCCCTGGTCGAGACCGGGTTGCCTCGCGATCAGGTCAGGCACGTATACCTGCATGGCGCCCGCAACCTGCGAACCGACCTACGCCGCGATGACGCCCCGACCGCCCTGGCCACCGAGGATCGACAGTGAATGGTGAGTCCCTCGCCGGCGGTGTGCTGGTAGTCGGCACCGGCCTGCTCGGCACATCCGTGGGACTTGCCCTCCGGCGAGCCGGCGTCGACGTGCAGCTCACCGACCAGGACGACGACGCCGTCGCCGAGGCAGCCAAGCTCGGCGCGGGGCGTCGGCACGAACAGGGTGCACCGGTTGCGTTGGCCGTGATCGCCGTTCCGCCGGTGGCGACGGCGGTGACAGTCGCATCGGTGCTAGACGACCGCCTTGCCGCCTACGCCACGGATGTCGCGAGCGTCAAGGTGGCTCCGGTCGAACAGGTCCGCGCGCTCGCCGCCGAGCCTGGTCGGTTCGTCGGAGGGCATCCGATGGCCGGCCGGGAGGTGTCCGGGCCTGCTGCCGCACTGGTGGACCTGTTCGAGGGCCGGCCGTGGGTGCTGTGCCCGGACGAGGGAACCGACCCGCAGGCGGTGACCCGGGCTCTCGAGGTGGTGCGGCTGGCCGGAGCGGTTCCGGTCACCATGTCGGCGGCGGACCACGACGCGGCGGTCGCGCTCGTGTCGCATGCGCCGCACTTGGTCGCCGCACTGGTGGCCGGCCGGTTGGCAGTGGCATCCGATCACGAGGTCCGGCTGGCCGGTGCGGGAGTTGGGGACGTCACCCGCGTAGCCGCCGCCGATCCCACGTTGTGGACGGACATCCTCGCCGCCAACGCGGCCGCGGTGGCTGGTGTCCTGCGCCGGCTTCAAACTGATCTCGATCAGGCGCTGCTGGCCCTCGACCAGGACTCCGCGACCAGGCGCCGGGACGAGCTTGGCGCGCTGTTGGAGAGCGGTGTGGCAGGGCGAGCGCGATTACCCGGAAAACATGGCGCGCCCGCGACGTCGTACGCGACGGTCTCCGTGGTTGTCGACGACCGGCCCGGGCAGCTCGCGGCGCTGTTCGCCGACGCCGGACGGGCAGGCGTCAACGTCGAGGATGTCCGGATCGAGCACAGCCCGGGCCAACCCGTGGGCGTCGTGGAGCTTGACGTCGGAGTCGGCGCCGAGACCGTGCTCGCGGCAGCGCTGCGGACGGCTGGCTGGACCGTGCATGGCTTCCCACTACCCTCGTCCTGAACCAGCGAAGGAGTGCCGTGTCGTCGCCGTCGTCTCTGGTCGTCGCCATCGACGGTCCGTCCGGCTCCGGCAAGTCGACGGTCGCCCGCCGGGTCGCGGACGCACTCGGGTTGCGCTATCTGGACACCGGCGCGATGTATCGGGCGCTGACGTGGTGGCTCCTCGAGCAGGGTGTCGACCTCGGCGACCGTGACGAGGTTGCCGTCTTGGCTCGCGAACTTCCGCTGCGGATGGGTACCGATCCCAGCCATCCGACGGTGCACGTCGGCGACGTCGACGTTGGATCAGCCATCAGACAGACCCGCATCTCGTCGGTGGTGAGTGACGTCGCGAGAAACCTCGGGGTCCGGGCAGAACTCGTCCGCCGCCAGCGGGCCGAGGTAGAACAGGGTGGTGTCGTGGTCGAGGGCCGGGACATCACGACGGTAGTAGCGCCTGATGCGCCGGTACGGGTCCTACTGACTGCCCGGGAGGACGTCCGGCTCGCGCGGCGCGCCCGGGACGTCCACGGCGCCGACCATGCCGACGCTGTGGCGGCCATTCACGACCAGGTGCTTCGCCGGGATGCCGACGACTCGACCGTGGCCAGCTTCGTCGACGCCGCCGAAGGCGTCGACGTCGTGGACTCCTCGCACCACAGCGTCGAGGAGACCGTCGCCGCCGTCCTGGACCTGGTGCGTCTCCGTGCGGGGGTGACGCCCGGTTGAGCGCCCACGCCCACCCCCCCACTGGTGTCGGCGCCACGACCGGGTGGCGGATCGCTTGGGTTGTGATGCGGACCGGCTGGTCGGTCCGGGTGCACGACCCGGACCTGGTACCCGCACACGGGCCGGTCATCCTCGCGCCGAACCACACGGGCTTCCTCGATCCACCGCTACTCATGGGAACGTCGCCTCGGCCGATCCATTGCCTGGCAAAGCGGGAGATCTTCCGCGGCGCGCTCGGGTGGTTTCTCCGCTCCATCGGGCAGATTCCGCTCGACCGGTCGGGTACGGATCGCATCGCGTTGACCAGCGCGCTCGCCGTGCTTTCAACCGGGCGCGTGCTCGTGGTCTATCCAGAGGGCACCCGCGGATCGGGCAACTTCGCCGACATGCGGCGCGGGCTCGCCTGGCTAGCGGTCCGCTCGGGCGCACCTGTCGTTCCCGTTGTCGCCTTCGGCGTGGGATCGCGCGGCACCACGATGAGCGCGCTGCCGCGGGTGCGGTCCCGGCTGGACGTCGTGTTCGGTTCTCCGGTCTACTTGCCCGCGGTGACCGTGCGCTCGCACGCTGCTGTGCAGGAGGCGAACCGCCGACTGCACGCCGCACTGACCGCCCACTACTCGGCTGTGGCGGCCCGGTTCGCCGGCCAGGTATCGACCAGCCCGACGGGTGAGGATTAGCGGCGTGAGCGACAGCACACCACCGGCGGGTCCGCACGCAGAACTGCTGGCTGACGAGGACGCGTTGGTCGATCTCGACGAGGCAGGGCCGCTTCCCGTCGTGGCGGTCGTCGGCCGCCCGAACGTTGGCAAGTCGACACTGGTCAACCGGATTCTGGGCCGCCGCGAGGCAGTCGTCGAAGACGTTCCCGGCGTCACCCGGGACCGGGTCGCCTACGACGCCGCCTGGTCCGGCCGCAGGTTCACACTCGTCGACACCGGAGGCTGGGACCCTGACGCCGAGGGCATGGCGGCCCGGATCACCGCGCAAGCGGAAATCGCCGCCGCGGCAGCGGACGTGGTCGTGTTCGTGGTGGACGCGACTGTCGGCGCCACGGATGCGGACGAGGCTGTCGTGCGGGTGCTTCGGCGGGCGGGCAAACCGGTCGTGCTCGCAGCGAACAAGGTCGACAGCAGCTCGGGTGAGGCCGATGCCGCGGCGCTGTGGAACCTGGGCCTCGGGGAACCGCGAGCTGTCTCCGCCTTGCACGGGCGGGGGAGTGGTGACTTGCTCGACGCAGTGCTGGCAGCGCTGCCCGACGCACCGGCCGAGATGTTCGGCGCCGCCGAGGGTGGTCCGCGCCGAGTCGCACTGCTCGGCAAGCCCAATGTCGGCAAGTCCAGCCTGCTCAACCGAATCGCAGGCGCAGACCGGGTGCTCGTCGACCCGGTCGCCGGCACCACTATCGATCCCGTCGACGAGCTGGTGACACTCGGCGGGCGGACCTGGCGGTTCGTCGACACCGCCGGCATCCGCCGCCGGGTCGGCCAGGCCTCAGGGGCGGAGTATTTCGCGTCCCTCCGCACGGCGGCTGCGCTCGACCGATGCGAAGTGGCCGTCGTGCTGATCGACGCAAGCGAGCCGTTGTCCGAGCAGGATCTACGGATCGTGTCGATGGTGGTCGACGCCGGGCGGGCGTTGGTGCTCGCGTTCAACAAATGGGATCTCCTCGACGAGGACCGTCGGCTGACGCTCGAACGGGAAGTCGACCGGCAGCTGGCACGAGTCGCCTGGGCCCTCCGGGTGAATGTCTCCGCGCGTACAGGCCGGCACGCCGAGCGGCTGGTGCCGGCGATCGACTCCGCGCTGGCCGGGTGGGAAACCCGGGTTCCAACCGCACGGTTGAATGCGTTCCTCGGCCAGTTGGTCGCCGGACACCCGCATCCGCTGCGAGGCGGTCGGCAGCCGCGAATCCTGTTCGCGACCCAGGCCGGCACCCGGCCGCCGCGGTTCGTGCTGTTCACCACCGGCTTCCTGGAGCCGTCGTACCGCCGCTTCCTCGAACGTCGCCTCCGCGAAGAGTTCGGCTTCACCGGCACCCCGATCGAGGTCTCGATGCGCATCCGCGACAAACGCCGCCGCCCCTGAGGTACCTAGCAGTGGCTTGACGACAGTCTCCCAGCAGCCTTGCTGTGTAGGAAACGGTGGACGGGCGGTGGAAAACCGGTTCCTGCTGGGGACATGTCACTCATGTTCTGTGGACGGCGAAAAGATCTCGAAAATAGCGGAACAGGCTCTTGCGCGACGTTGCCAAGGTCGCTAGAAATCTCTCACGTCACCAGCGAGGGCTCAGTTTCGGAGTCAGCTTCGGAACACGCCGGTATCGGGCGACCGGAACCGGCGCCAGGGTTCTCGCAGGTGACAAGGTTCCACGGAGCCGGTCGCCGAGAGATCGGCGATGCGGGCTCCGCTGGGACCAGGCGAGGCCCCTCCATCTCATACATGGAGGGGCCTCGTCGTCGTGATCGCCTGGGCTATCGGGCCGGAGTCGTGGTCACGTGCGTGTGCGTCGGCGAGATCGCTAGGTCAACACCGCAGCGACGAGCGCAACGAGCGGCGGTCCGCTCTGCGCCAGCGCCCCGCCGACACCCTTCCCGCGGGGGCGGCTGAGCGCCATCCGATCGGAGACGAAGAGCACGACGCCGGCCAAGACCATGAACAGGCAGGTATAGATCACCAGCGTCCTACCGACCTCCTCGTTGCCGGCAATCCAGAAGATCACGCCCGCAATCGCTCCGCAGCCGAGGAAGAGGTTGTAGAAACCGACGTTGATCGACCAGAGCCGCACGGCCGGGACGTCGGTCGTCGGGATTGCGAAGATCCCGCGGTGGACACCGGGACGGTCAAAAAGCAGAACCTCCCAGGCGAATGCGAGCAGGTGGACCGCGGCGCCGATCAGCGCAAAGATCCACGCGACACCGGTATCGAACAATCTCCGGGCTGAGCAAGGGCAGGTCGTAGCGACCCAAGAGCCGCTGCATCGTCGCGAGTCCTCCTCCGCTGAACGGCCGTGGGCAGGCTAGCGGTGAACGCGTCAACCGGAAAGGAAGCTGAAACGCACGTTCCGGTCAGGGTTGTCGACGTTCGTGTCGACCAGCACCAGGCTCTGCCATGTGCCCAGAGCCGGCCGGCCGGCCAGTACCGGTACCACGAGTGACGGTGACACGAAGGCCGGCAGTACGTGATCGCGCCCGTGTCCAATGCTGCCGTGCCGGTGGCGGTATAGGTTCTCGGCGGGAAGCAGCCGGTCTATCGCATCCTCGAGGTCGGCCTCGGATCCGCTGCCAGTCTCGATCAACGCGACGCCAGCGGTAGCGTGCGGAACGAAGACGTGGCACTGGCCATCGCCGCGGCCGCGACAGAATTGATGAAGTTTGTCGGTGATCTCGGTGACGAGCCGGGCTTCGGTTCGCACGTACACGACGTCGGAATGCATACAGCCATCATGGCGGCGGCCGTCGTGACCTCAGTGGGGCCGCACTTGTTGCGATAGGGTGCTTGCGCTGGCTGAGTGCCAGACTTCGGGCTGTGGCGCAGCTTGGCAGCGCACTTGACTGGGGGTCAAGGGGTCGCGGGTTCAAATCCCGCCAGCCCGACG
>DASSDH010000173.1:0-4940 GCA_035697245.1 Jiangellaceae bacterium | reverse complement strand
CTGCGGTAACCCACACGACCGTGAACCGCAGGTGCACGAGCTTCAGTGCGTTCACGAGGCCCTCGATGTGCTTGAACACGGTGCCCTCCGCTCCACCGGACCGAGCGATGCTAGGGCCTTGCTCGACTGCGTCGGCGTCCCGGGTGGTGGCTCCTCGACCAGCTGGGCGATCCAGTGCTCGACCGCCGGCGAGCGCTGCGCGAGCGGTCGCCGTGCGTCGCCAAGCTCGTCGCCCCGGCTCGGTGGCCGCTGCGGGCGAGGAACCACCACTTGTTCACGTCCTCGGTGGGGTACTCGTGCTCAGCCAGCCAAGTGCCCGAGCAGCTGACGTCGCGGTTCACGCTCCCGGTCAACAGCACGGTTCCGGGATCGACGGTGTGCCAGTTGCACCATTCGAAGGGGATCGCCTTCCGGACCGCGCCGGTGACCTCGCTGGCGAAGCGCGCCCAGTCGAGGCCGCTCCGGGCGACGTCCGTAGCGTCGTTGGGATCCCGCAGGAGCCGGTCGCCGTCCACGCCACGAGGGTAAACGCCGATCTCGGACGCGTCACGTGTTCGCCGCTCCCTTGACGCCGGCTTCGTCGACGAGGTCGTCCACCACCGCTCCCGAGATCTCGGGGATCACGTCGGGCAGCGCTGCCGTCGTGGCCTGGTCGGCCAGGCGGATCCTCGTGGGGCAGCTCGCACGTTCCCCGACCCGCGGGAGGAGACGAACGGGTCGACTAGTGGCCGGCGAGGTCTTCTTGGCCCGTCCCTAGGTGCTCTCGCTCCGCGCCGATCTGCCGATCCGGACCGGGATGTCGACGAAATTGCGGGTCGGGCGCGTTTTGACGTACCGCTTCGGCATCATGCGTTTGATGAGTCGAGGGTTGGCGCGGTGGCGGCGGTTGAGACGCGTGCAGAGCAGGCACGATTGCATTGCGTCAGCCGTCTGGTCACCGGGCTGACCTGAAAATCGCGTACCTCATGCCATCTCAGCCCCAGGCGAAGGGACGGGTCGACGCTAGTAGCGTCCCCGGCCTGATGAGACGCATCCTGGTGGTCGTGGCGGTGAGCTTGTTGCTCGGCGCCTGCGGCGACGATGACGATGAGGCGACCCAGCCACATCGGCGGAGGATGCGCACGGCGGAGATGCCGACGCGTACGTCGAAGCCGTAATTGCCTTGTGGAATTAGACAGGCGTGGGACTGCCCCTCGACGAGACGCAGGCGACCTGTGTTGTGACGGGGATCGTCGATGTGGTTGACGTGGCTGCCCTTACGGAGGCTGGCATCTCGCCCGACGAGTTCGCCGCAGCAGACAATTACGCGTCGCTCAGCGTCGAGCTACCTGACGACGCAACCGCTGACTTGGGCGCCGCGGGAGGCGAAGCCCCCAGGCCGAACACCACCTGGCGTGTGGACGAACACCAGCTACGGCAGCGCGTCGCACTGAACATCACTGACGCACAGACTGCCGCTCGGCGCCGCGCGTTCTGTGCCCCCCGCCGGGAAGGCGGTGTGCGCTCGGTTCGAAGCAATCGGTGTGCGGCCCGGGCTCCGGCGGTTCCTTTCGTCCAAGACCTCGGGGCCTCGTTCGTGCGACGCTCCGGGGCATGGAGCTCGTGACTGAACCCCGTGGCGCGATCGACCTCACTGCCACCCCCGTTCATCTCGCCCTCGGGTCCCGGGCACTGGCCGTCGAAGGCTTCGAGTGGGACGGCCGCGTGCTGGAGGCCTACACCGCAGCGGTCTCCGAAGACGGCGCCGAGGGCCGGATGGTGATGGTCTTCGAGGGCAGCCGATCATGGGACGTCTGGGAACGGCACCCCGCCGGTGACGAGGTCGTGATCTGCCTATCCGGCCGGATGACGGTCATCCAGGAGGTCGACGGAGGGCACGAGCCCATCGGGCTGGGGCCATACGAAGCGATGATCAACCGCTCCGGCGTTTGGCATACCGCCGACGTCCACGAGCCGGTCCGGTTCATGACGATCACGCCTGGCCAGGGAACCGAGCACCGGCCACGCTGACAGACCGAGCGACGGCCGGACGCCAGCGAGATACACGGGGATACCAGATGGATCACACGTGTATTAGGCGTTCCGGGACAGGTGCAGCGGTCCTGAAGTTTGCGATCAGTCGATGACCAGGACGTGTGTGGGGGCGAGGGCATGTCGGACCACGCAGCCGTCGCTCACTGCTAGCCGAAGGGGGACGTCGTCTTGTCGACGTAGTGCTTCGCCACTTGGACGTCGCGCATCTCGACGTCGGGAAGCTCTGGCGAGTCGGCCGGACGGCCTACGACTTGGACCGATGCGAGGCACCAGACTCATCGGAGGCGGCATGCGGGCAACCGCTCAGCCGGCGTTTGGGGACGGGCGACAACGCGGGGCCGCGTCGTCGTACGATCTCGCCGAGCCGCGGCCAGCAGCACACCGGGGTGGATCGGAAGCAGAACGTGACGGGGATTCCGCCATCGGCGTCGCACCACCCGGCAGGTTGGAAGTTCGACTTTCCCATCTACCACCCGACAGACCCCGCGGCTTGGCGAGCCTGGCTGGCGGTCAACCACGGCACAGCCCGCGGCGTGTGGGTCGCATCGTGGAGGAAGGCCAGTGGGCGGGACCCGGTTCGCTACGAGGAACTCGTCGAGGAAGCGATTTGCTTCGGCTGGATCGACTCCACGGTGAACATCCTCGACGACGAGCGGGCTCTGCAACTCATGACGCCCCGCAAGCCCAAGAGCGGCTGGACACGACTCAACAGGCGGCGGGTTGCCGTCCTGGAGGCGCAGGGGCGGATGACCGATGCCGGCCGCCGGGCCGTTGAGGTGGCCAAGGCCAATGGGTGGTGGACGATCTACGACCCCATCGAGGACATGCTCGAGCCCGATGACCTCGCCGATGCCCTCAATGCCTCCACCGCCGCCCGCACCGCCTGGGACGCGTTCCCGCCGTCGGCGCGCAAGCAGATGCTGTGGTGGGTCGCCAGCGCGCGCACGCCCGAGACACGAGCACGGCGCATCACGAAGATCGTCTCGGAGGCCCAGCACGGCCGCCGCGCCGCCGGCTGAACCCCGTACGGGCGATGGCGGATACCCGCCAGGAGCCTTGCGCCCCCAACCGGCTTGAACGGGCAGCCTCCCTCTCCAACACCGGAGCGACACCTTGCGCATGCGGCTCGGCGATGCGAACGCCGTAGCCCAGCACCGCCGATCACCGGCCGCGTCCCTGCGACCGCGGTCGTTGGTGGTGGCGCAGCATCTGGTTGAGTCGCGCAGCTTGGCGCATCTGATGGTCGCGCTCAGCGAGGTTGGGCGCGTTGTGGGCTGCGTCGGCATAGAGGCGGGCTGCGAGTTCGAGATCTCCGTTCTTCTCGTGGAGATATGCGGCGACCGCATCGCGCCGCGGGATGTGCTCGTCGACCTGAGCGAGTGCCGCCAATCCCGCGAGAGCGCCCCCCGCTTCGCCGACGGCGACGGCACGGTTGAGCCGGACGATTGGAGTGTCGGCGAAATGCAGCAGCTCGTCGTACCACTCCACGATCTGGACCCAGTCGGTGTCCTCGACACGCGTCGCATCGGCGTGGAGCGCGGCGATCGCCGCTTGCGTCTGGTATTCGCCGAGCCGGTCGCGTGCGAGCGCGGCTTGCACGATGGCGATTCCCTCGGCGATGAGTTCGTTGTCCCACAGGCTCCGGTCCTGGTCCGCGAGCGGTACGATCCGTCCGTCTGGTCGGGTGCGGCTGCGCCGGCGCGCGTGGTGCAGCAACATCAGGGCGAGCAGCCCGTGGACCTCGGGGTCGTTCACCGACGACGCCAGCTGCCGGGTGAGTCGGATCGCCTCGGCCGCGAGGTCGACGTCGCCCGAGTAGCCCTCGTTAAAGATGAGGTACAGCACCCGCATCACCGTTCGCACGTTGCCAGGACGATCGAGACCAGACCGCCCGACCGTGCGCTTGGCGCGACGGATGCGCTGCGCCATGGTCGGCTCCGGCACGAGGTAGGCCTGCGCGATCTGACGCGTGGTCAGGCCGCCCACGGCCCGGAGGGTCAGAGCCACCGCTGATGATGGGGTCAGCTCGGGGTGCGCGCACAGGAAGTAGAGGTGCAGCGTGTCGTCGGCGCTCGGCACCACACCGGTCGGCGGCTCGGTATCGAATCGGACCTCTCGGTCGCGACGCGCTGCGTCCGACCGCGCCAAGTCGACGAATGCTCGCCAGGCGACCGTGATCAGCCAGCCCTTGGGATCGGAGGGCAACTCTTCCTCCCATGCCGAGACTGCCCGGATAAGCGCCTCCTGCACCGCGTCCTCGGCCGTCGCGAAGTCGGCACCGCGACGGACGAGGACGCTCAAGACCTGGGGGACGAGCTCGCGGAGCTCGACATCGGCCACGGTCACTCGGTGACGGCCGGCGGCGCAGCGAGGAACGGTCGGACCTCCAGCCATTCGTGGATCGGCTCGCCGCCGGCGCCGGGCGCTGCTGACAGCTCGCCCGCGAGCTCGATCGCTCGCTCGTGGCTGTCGACGTCGATCACCATCCAGCCGGCGATCAGGTCCTTCGTCTCGGCGAACGGGCCGTCGGTCACCGGTGGTCGTCCCTCGCCGTCGTATCGGACCCAGACGCCCTCGGGCGACAGCGCTTGCCCGTCGACGAACTCTCCGGTGCCCTCGAGCCGAGTTGCGAAGTCGCGCATGAACTGGATGTGCGCCTCGACCTCGTCCGGCGTCCACTGGTCCATCGGGATGTCATTCACGGGCGCCGGCGCGCCTCGGTAGTGCTTGAGCAACAGGTACTTGGCCATGGTGTTCTCCTTGTGTGACGGCGGCCCCGCTGGCCGCGTTCACACTGGGACGGACCAGAGATCGAATTCTCGACACGGCCGGCGGAGATTTCTCGGCGCCGAACGACGCCATCACCGCGACGTATCTGACGCGACGTCCCATCCGACGCCGCGCGC
>DASSDH010000172.1:0-15460 GCA_035697245.1 Jiangellaceae bacterium | reverse complement strand
AGCGCATCGTGATCGCCGAGTACGACGAGCTCTGCATGCCGCATCCCCTCGCGCCGCCCCCGGCGGGATAGCCCGCCGCGGGTCGCGCCGGGTCAGCCGCCGGTCAGTGCAGTCATGGTGACGAACCCGTAGCCACGGGCGAGCATGGCGTCGATGATCTGCGGGAGCGCCGCCGCGTCCAGCATCGAGCCGTCGGTCGGATGCGATCCCACGTGCATGAGCACGATCTCGCCGGCTGCAGGGCGGCCAACACTCGATCGACGACCTTCTGCACCGTCTGCCCGCCGGACGTCCCCTGCCAGCCCAGAGAGTCGACCGTCCAGCGCACCCCGACGTAGCCCAGGTCATTGACGATGCCGAGGACACGGCTGTCCACGTCGCCGAACGGGAAGCGGAAGAACGGGCGCGTCTCGGCGCCGTTGGTGAGCAGGATGGAGCGTTGGGCGTTCAGCACCTGTGCCTGGACCTCAGCGTCCGACAGAGTCGTGAGCTCGGGGTGGGTATCAGTGTGGTTCCCGACGACGAAGCCGCTCACCGCAACTTCGTTCGCCTGGGCGGGGAAGGCCCGGACCCACTGGCCGGTCAGGAAGAACGTAGCGGGCACGTTCTTCGACCGCAGGGTTGCCAGGATCGAGGGGATCGCGTCCGCGTTGGCACCCGCGTCGAACGTCAACGCGACCACACGTGCGCTGGCGGGGATCCGGGTCCAGTCGACGCCGAGCCGGGAGGACGGGGGTGGCGCCGGAGCCGCCGGCACCCAGGCCCGTGGCTAGCCCGACCAGGCGCCGTCGCGATACACGTGCGACCAAACTGCATTGTCCGTGCCTCGCACCACCACGTCGATGGTCCCGCTCGCCGTGGCGGCCGCCCCCGGAGCGTCGATCAACGTGCCACCGAGCCCCCGCCAGCCCGTCCAGGAAGCCGGGCTGCCCTGCCTGAGGTAGAGCATGTTGTCGGTGCCGCGGACGAAGAGCCATGTGGTGCCGGTCTGTGCGTTCCACGTGGCGGCCGGTGCCGTGTATGTGCTGCCGCCGAGCGACCGCCATCCCGACCACCCCGCGGCGAACCGCGACCTGTGCCACACGGCCTTGTCCAGGCCGGTGACGAAGACGTCGAGCCCGGATCCGAAGCTCACCGCCGCCGGCCCGGACGCCAGTCCGCTACCCAGATTGGTCCAGGGCGACCAGCTTCCACCGGCGGGCAACGTGCGGGTGTAGAGACGGCTGTCGCCTCCGCGCACGAACACGTCGACGCGCCCGGCGGCGTCGCCGGTGACGGCGGGCCCGGCCGACACGGTGCCGCCCAGGCCCCGCCACGGTCCCCATGTGCCGGCATCCCTCATGCGCACCCACAGGGCGCCATCGGTGCCCCGCGCCGCGACGACCAGGGTCGTCCCGGCCAACGCAGCGGCAGGCGCGCCGACGGTCTTCCCACCGATGCTGGTCTGCGCCGACCACGCGCCGTCCCTGAACGTCCGCTGGTACACCGCTCCGTCTTGGCCGCGGTAAAAGGCGTCGTCGAACCCGCCGGACTCGGCCGCCAGGGCGACCGCCGATGTCGCCGCCTGGTTGGCGGGAACGGCCGCCACCGCGCGCTGTGCGGCAGCCGACGGGCCGGCCGCGGCCGCCACCAGCCCGAGGAGCGGAACCGACACGACCGCGAGCGCAGTCTTGGCGCGATCGGACCACCGGCCACGGCCGTGTGGGAACTCGGACATCGCCACACCTCTCTTGCTTGGTCGCCAACGGATTCAATCGCTCCCCCAGGCGGCGCCCGCCAGGGTCGAACGTCCCCAAAGGGCGTCCGGTGATCACTCGGGTCCGCGCTCAGCGACTACCGTGCACGGCGTGAGGGCGGGCGTTCGCGTTGGTCGGGGTGGTGCGGGGGCCGCGTTCCGGCTGCGTGCCGTGCTCGTGGTGGCGCTCCTGGGCGCGACGTCATTCATCACGTCCGGGCAGGCACGCGCGGCACCCGTGAAGGCCCTTGCGAGCGCGGCCTCCGTCGTACCCAGCGGGTTCTCGGAGGTCGTGGCCATCTCCGGCCTCACGCAGCCCACCGCAGTTGCCTTCGCCGGTGACGGTCGCGCCTTCGTCGCCGAGAAGAGCGGTCTGATCAAGGTGTTCGACTCGCTGTCGGACTCCACACCGACGGTCTTCGCCGACCTGCGTACGCAGGTGCACAACTTCTGGGACCGAGGCATGCTCGGTCTCGCCCTCGACCCCCAGTTCCCGACGCGGCCCTACGTGTACGCGCTCTACACCTACGACGCCGTGCCTGGCGGGACCGCCCCGCGGTGGGGAACGGTCGGTGGCACGAGCGACGGCTGCCCGAACCCGCCGGGCTCCACCGTCGACGGTTGCGTCGTACAGGCACGGTTGTCTCGGCTGACCGCCAGCGGCAACCAGATGACCGGTTCGGAGCAGGTGCTCGTGAGCGGCTGGTGCCAGCAGTTCCCCAGCCATTCGATCGGAACCGTCACCTTCGGGCCCGACGGCGGGCTCTACGTGAGTGCCGGCGACGGCGCCAACTTCAACTACGCCGACTACGGCCAGACCAACAACCCGTGCGGCGACCCCCCGTCACCCGCGGGCACGAGCCTCACCTCGCCCACGGCCCAGGGCGGTGCCCTCCGCTCCCAATCGATGCGGCGGCCGAGCGGTCAGCCCGCGACCCTCGACGGCACGATCATCCGGGTCGATCCGAACACCGGCGCCGGCCTGGCCGGCAATCCCTTCGCCTCGAGCGCCGACCCGAACGCCCGCCGGATCATCGCCTACGGGCTTCGGAATCCCTTCCGGTTCGACGTCAGGCCCGGGACCGAGCAGCTGTGGGTCGGCGATGTCGGGTGGAACACCTGGGAAGAGATCAACCGGATCGCCGACATCAACGACGGCACCGCGGAGAACTTCGGGTGGCCGTGCTACGAGGGCAGCGGCAGGCAGGGTGGCTACGACGGGGTCGACCTGAACAGCTGCGAAACCCTGTACGGCATCGGACAGACCGAACCCTTCTTCCGGTACCGCCACGACGCGTCCATGTTCACCGGCGACTCGTGCCCCACCGGGAGCTCCTCGGTGAGCGGGATCGCGTTCGAGAACGGATCCAACTACCCGTCGGACTACGACGGTGCGCTGTTCATCGCCGACGCCTCCCGCGGCTGCGTGTGGGTGATGAAGCGGGGCGCCGGCGCCGACCCCAGCCCCGGCCAACTGTCGCAGTTCGTCGGTGGCGCAGGTCAGCCTGTCCAGGTGGTCACCGGCCCCGGCGGCGACATCTTCTACGTCGACCTCGAGGCGGGCCAGGTTCGCCGGGTCGTCTACAACGGCGCGAACCACCCGCCCACGGCGGTGATCTCGGCTAACCCGACGTCCGGCGGCGCGCCGCTCGCGGTCACCTTCGACGGCAGCGGGTCCAACGACCTCGATGCCGGCGACGTGCTGAGTTATGCGTGGGACCTGGACGGCGACGGTCAGTTCGACGATTCCACCGCCGTCGCGCCCAACCACACCTACACGGTGGCGGGGACGGTCACGGCGCGGCTGCGCGTCGCGGATCAGCATGGTGCCTCCGACACCGAGTCCGTGACCATCAGCGTCGGGGCGGCCAACAGTCCGCCCGTGCCGGTCATCGACGCGCCCACGAGCGCATTGCGATGGAAGGTCGGCGACGCCATCGGCTTCTCGGGGCATGCCACCGACGCCCAGGACGGCACGTTGCCCTCCAGCCGGCTGTCGTGGTCGGTGGTGCTGAACCACTGCCCGAGCAACTGCCACACCCACACCGTGCAGGGCTTCACCGGCGTGGCCTCCGGGACGTTCCCGGCACCGGACCACGAGTACCCGTCGTCGCTGTCGCTCGTGCTCACGGCCACCGACTCTGCGGGTGCGAGCGCGAGCACCAGCCTCCGGCTCGACCCCCAGACGGTAAACCTCACCTTCACCACCACGCCGAGCGGACTGCAACTGTCGGTCGGCGCCCAGGCCGTCACGGCGCCGACCACGAGGACGGTGATCGTCGGGTCATCGAACAGTGTCAGCGCTCCGAGCCCACAGGCTCTCGACGGTGTGTCGTACGCGTTCAGGTCGTGGTCGGACGGCGGCGCGCGAATCCACAACGTCACAGCGCCGGCCACCGCGACGACGTACACGGCGACCTTCGACCGCGCTCCAGTGGGCTGCCCCGCGGCGCCGAGCTTCGACTACACCATCCCCACACCGGTCGGGCCTCCGGCCGCCACGTCCTTGCCCGACGGCAGGGTCGCCTACAGTGCGCTCGGGGCCGACGGCCAGGACTACTTGGTCGCCACCGACATCATCGGCGATCCGCTCGCGGTGGGACCGCTGGAGTGCCTCGGAGGCACCGCCGCGGACAGCCCGGCCGTGGCGGCGGGTACGTCGTTCCTCGCGCTGTTCGCCCGCTCCGCCGACAACCGGCTCTGGCAGCGCACCATCACCAGCACCGGTACGGGCACCTGGTCGACGGTCCCGACCGGCGCCTCGGCCAACGGCCCGGCCGCAGTGGTCACCGCCGGTGATGTCGTCCACCTCGTCGTGCGCGGCACCAACGGCGTCGTGTATCACGCCACCCGCCGGGGCACGACCTGGTCGGGCTGGCAGACCCTGGGCGGCGCGATCTACGGGACGCCGGCGGTCGCGCCCCGCCCGGGGGGCGGGATCGCGATCTTCGTGCGGGGCACGGACAACGGGATCTACGCCAAGTACGGAGACACCGGGAAGTGGACGGGCTGGTCCCGCCTGTCCGGCTCGACCCTGTCGAGCCCGACGGTGGCGTGGGGCTATCAGAGCGGTCGCCTCGACCTCTTTGTCACGGGTACCGGTGGAGGCCTCTACCAGAGGGCGTCGATCAACGGCACGTGGGGCGGCTGGTATCGACTCGACGCGACCCTGCCGGCGTCCGCACGCATCGCGGCCGCCGCCCGCGGCGGGCGCTTCATCGTCTACGCCTCAACCGGGGGCGTCACCAGCTACAAGCAGTACGTCGGGACCTGGGTCGGCTACTACCCGGCGACGTACACGTGTGCCACCTGCCTTCCCGCAAGGCGCTCGGCTGGCATCACCGGCTGAACCATCACGGGGTGAGGCGGGGCCGATCGGCAACGCTCGCCGAGGCGAACCTCCAACCGGTCGGGCGGTGTCCCGTACAGGGTGATGCGCCCGGCCCACCACCGGTGGTGCGCCGGGCGCATCGTCATGACCGTCGCTATCGCTTCAGGGTTCGGTTCCAGTCCGGCGCACGGGCGGCGCCACTGTCAGCCGTCGCGCCACTGACCACCACCTGGCGGGTGATGATCGGTGTGTCGATGCCCCGGCGGAAGAAGTCGGCGCTCGCCCAGAACAGCTCGTCGACCCGCCCATAGGTGAACTGCACGTTGGCCACCCCGCCGGTGTTGGAGTTGCGCAGGAACCACTCGCGGCCTCGCACGACGCCAGGCGTATCGCGGCGGTCGCCGTTGTAATCGCCCACCAGCGGGAGATCGTCGGGCCGCCCGTAGCTGAACTGCAGTTGGGCCGCACCGCCGCTGAGAGCGTTGCGCAGGAACCAGACGTTTTCGCGCCGGACGCCGGGCGTGTCGCGGCCATCGGCGTTCCAGTCACCGGCGAGCGGGACGTCCCCGGCCCGCCCGTAGTTGAACTGCACGTTGGCCGGGCCGCCGCTGATCGCGTTGCGGAGGAACCAGGTCGCCCCCCGGACCACGCCGATGCCGTCGCGGCCATCGCCGTTCCAGTCGCCGCAGACCGGTATGTCGCCGGGGCGGCCGAAGTGGAAGACCAGGCCGGTGTTGTAGTCGATCCAGTCTGCAGTGGTTGAGTCGAACCAGACAGGGTCGTCGCCGTTGAAGTTGTTGTCGCACCAGAGCAGATCAGTGCCGTTCAGGAAGTCGGGAAGGCAGAGATCCGACGGCCCGCCGGTGTTGCTGAACCGCAGGTGGTGCTCGACATCGCGCTGCCCTTCGCACACCGCCGCCCCGGCGGGGGCCATGGTGGCGATCATCCAACCGCTCACCGCCGTGATGAGCGCGGCGATGACCAGGAGAAACCTCTTGAGATTTCGCACGCCAAATCCTCTCATCGGGATGGCGCGCTTCTGCCCGCCATCCAGCCCGGCGCGTTGCCGTGACGGGGCGCGATGGTAGACGAGTCGGGCCGCCGGCGAGGCCGGGAGGCTCATGGCTCCATCGGGGTTGCTCCCCGAATGACGCAGGGCCCCCGCGCGTGGGCAGCTAGGGTCCTGCCGGGCGGATCGACGCAGGGGGATGCCCCATCGGGGCGCGAAGGAGGGCGAGCTGGTGGGCGGTTGTCGGGTCCTGCGGGTTGCCCTTGCCGGCCTGTGCGTGCTCGTCGTCGGCACGGTGCCGGGCACTGCGTCGGCCACCCCGGCCAGCACCGTTGACGTCGGCGAGCCCGTGCCGCTCGACCCACCCCCCGTTCCGCCCGCCCTGCCCTTCGACCCCCAGGCCGACGCTCGCAACGCCGCCGAGATCACGACCGACGCGGCCCTGGCCACCCAGCCCGCGACCCGCGCGTTCGGCACCGAGCCCTACCAGGACACGGCGGCCGCCGCCGCGTCCGAGGCCTCGGCTCGACGCGCCGCGGGCTGCAGCATCTCGAACGCACGCCTGGCCGGGATCATGCTGGCGATCACTTTCACCGAGGCCGGCCCGCTGGCGAGCACCACGGTGGCCCCCTCCCCGATGACGCTGAGCCGGTGGGACACGCAGCCGATCCTCTACTCGTTCGGCACGGCCTCCACCGCATTCCCACGTGCGTTCTGGCACCCGGGCATCGGGCTCTGGCAGTTCGATCACCCGTGGGACAACACGGCCACCGAGCGCATCGACACCCGGCCCGCGGCTGCGCTGGCGGCGGACGTCATCGCCGGACGCTGGTGTGGTTGGACGTCGAGCACGGGAACGACGCAGTTCCAGTACACGGTGCGCCCGTGGCACGGTTGCGACGACGAGATCGGTCCGGGGAACCGGTGCCTGGAGATCTTCAACCACCACTTCCGCCCCAACGGTTGCCGGGCTCGACGACGACCGCCTGGCCGGGTTCACGCTCCAGCCGGGCGTGACCCGACTCGGCGGTGCTCGTTACACGTCGTGCCTGCTGGCGGGCGAGACGACCGTGCGCCTGTGCATGTACGTCAACCCAGCCGCCGCCCAGGGGAGCACCGCGTGGCGATCGAGCACCGCACCCACGCCCTTGGCTGCGCCCTTCTACGTGGTCACCGTCGGCGACCGCGAGTGGCGCTACTGGATGCGGGCCGACACCGGCTACGACCGCGACATCGTCGCCACTGCGACCATCGGATCCGACCCCGATCGACGCTGACGTGGCAGGTCGGCTCGGGGCTGTGTGAGCTGGGCCCCAACAAGGGCGCCTGCGCTGCCCTTCCGCCGTGTGCGGGGCGATGCTTCTTCCTCACGAACGGCACGTTGGGCGGCGCGGCGCAGGTCGCATTCTGGGATGACCAGCCGTCCAGCCAGGTGTTCGTGGGCGACTGGAACGGCGATGGGGTCGACACGTTCGGCTTCCGGGTCAGCAACAGCTTCGTGTTGAAGAATCGCTTGGCGCCGGGTCCCGCGGATGTGACGTTCAGCTATGGGCAGGCGTCGGACGTGGTGTTGGTGGGTGATTGGAACGGCGATGGGCGGGACACGTTGGGGGTGCGGGGTCAGACGAACTACTTGAAGAACTCGCTGAGTGGTGGGGCGGCGGATGTGACGTTCAGTTACGGCCAGGCGTCGGATGTGGTGCTGGTGGGTGATTGGAACGCCGACCGCCGAAGCACGCTGGCCGTGCGCCGCGGGCGCACCTACTACATCAGGAACTCGCTCTCCGGCGGGCCAGCCGACGTGACGTTCGTCTATGGCCTGGCGAGCGATGAGGCACACGTCGGCGACTGGAACCGCGACCGCCGAGACACCCTCGGCGTCCGGCGCTGACGGAAGCTCACGCGGGCCGGCGGGCGACGCCGACCAGACCCGGGCCCCGATCGGGGAAGCGGCGCTGGGCGACCCGGGCCGGCACCGTCGCCCACCAGATCATCCCGCCTGCCCACGCCGGCGGCTGCAGGTGGCGGCCGCTACCGGCGGTCCGGGTGGCCGCGTTGCTGGGCGTGCCCTCGCGAGCGAGCCGTCGCCTGGCGACGATGTTGCGCCCCGTCTCCAGCACGTAGCCGAAGGGAAAGCCGTAGTGCTCGACGGCCAGGACGTCGAGGCTGGCGGACTCGAAGAGCTCCTCGAGATCGGCCTCGGCGTACCGGCGCATGTGCCCGGCCAGCTCGTCCGCCGGGCCCCAGCGGTCGGGCTCGGCCGGGACCGACACAACCACGTGTCCGCCGGGCCGCACGTGGCGCACCCACCGACGGAGTGCCGATCTGTCGTCGGGGATGTGCTCGAGCACCTCGAACGCGCAGACAAGATCGAACAGCTCGTCGTCGCGCAGCTCGTCGACATCGGCGAGCAGCCGGGCGGAGGCCGGCAGACGGCCCGTGGCCGTCTCCCGTGACGTGGCATCGGGCTCGACACCGATGTAGGTACCGGCGGCGGCGAGGCGGGTGCCGACCCCTCCCTGTCCGGTGCCCATCTCGAGGATGGTCTGTGGCGCGAACTCGGCGAGGCGCTCGCGCACGAGCTGCCAGCGGAGTGCGGCGTTGGGGGCGAGGGGCGGCATCGCGACCTTGTGCTCTTGGGTCGAACCCTCGTGCAGGCGCTGGAGGTGCGCCGCCAGGCCTCCGACCGCGAGCGCGGGCATGAACGCCTGTTCGGCCCGCGCGCGGGCGGCTCGCCGGAGGGCATCGGTCTCGGCCCGGTCGTTGGCAAGACGCTCGAGCACGTGGGTGAGCGCCACGGCGTCCTCGGGCGGGACGAAGACCGCGGCGTCGCCCAGAGCGGTGCGTTGCGCGGCGGTGTCCGACGTCACGATCGCGCAGCCCGTTGCGGCCCCCTGGAACACCTTGTTGGGCACGACCCGCAGCGCCTTCGGGCTCCGCCCGAAGATGCCGAGGCACACGTCGTGGTCGGCGACGACGGCAGGGAGGTCGTCGGAGTCGACCCAGTCGAGCCACGCAACCCGCGCGTCGCCGGTCAGCTGCTCGGTGGTCGCCCGATCCTGACCGGTACCGATCATCGTCCACGCGATCGGCTGGTCGGCGAGCTTGCCGATGGCCTCGCCGATCGTCGGCGCGTCGTGCAGCGGCGTGTAGAGGCCGAAGAACACGACACGCAGGCCCGCCGACGGGCGGCTGGCGGCGTCGCGACCGACGTCGAACCAACGATGGGACGCACCGACCGGCACCGTCAGCGCCTTTGCCCGGTGAGGCGGCGGCAGCTGGTCGACCTGTTCGGGGGTGTCGACGAGGACCGTGTCGGCCTGCGCCGTGGCCGCCCGGTCGGCGGCCCCGAGCACGCGGACGAGCAGGGACCAGCGGTCGAGGCCGCGGTCCTGGAGCGTGTCGGCCAGCGAGATCAGGTGGTCGACGACGATGTGGGCGTGTGGCCACCGGGCGCGGGCCAGATGGACGTCCAGGTGCCCGAGATACCCGACGATGACGACGTCGGGCCGCCTGGCCCGGCGCGACCGCACCAGCAGCCTGATCCAGGTCACCAGCAGCCGCAGCGCGATCACGGGCGCTCGCCACGGCTCGGATGCGAGGCGCACGCGATCGGAGGTGTCCAGGTCGAGCGGGACGTTGACGATGGTGATGTCGAGGCCGAGGTCGGCGAGGCCTTCACGCAGCACCCGGACCCGTGGATGCCTGCGCTCGTCGTAAGTGCCGAAGAAGGTCACGCCCAGCGGCCGGGACACGCCGGTAGACGCTACTGGACCCACGCGGCCCGCGAGGGTGCTCGAGGGGCGGAGTGGGTGGCACGGGGACCGCAGGCGGGGATAAGACTCCGAACATGTCCTCGTTCTCGACCCGAGCCCGGTTGGCGGCCCGCGCGTTCCGCACGGGCGACGCTGGCGCGGAGTCCGACGGCGCGTCTGGGCCCGGCTCCCGTGAACCGACGCCTGCGCGACCGCAGCCCACCCCGGGCCCCCACGACGGCCACGATCCTCGACAGCTATGCCACCGGGGCACCGTCGGCGCAGGCTGCGGTCGACATCTTCAAGGGCGAATGGTCGTCCGCCCTTCCTGCCGACCTCGGCGTCGAGGCCGGGACGGTCGGCCTGTTCGAGGACGCGCGCATCACCTGGGTGCTCGAACGGCTCGGCAGTGTCGAGGGCGCGTCGGCACTGGAGCTCGGGCCGCTCGAAGGCGGCCATACGTTCATGCTCTGTCGAGCCGGCGCGCACGTCGATGCCGTGGAGGCGAACAGTCGCGCGTTTCTCAAGTGCCTGATCACGAAGGAACTGTTGTCGATCACCGGGGCCCGTTTCCTGTACGGCGACTTCGTGGAGTTCCTGAAGGCTCATCCCTCGACGAGGTGGGACTTCGTTCTCGCGAGCGGGGTGCTCTACCACACGCTCGACCCGTTCGACCTCCTCGCGCTGATGGCCGGCGTCACGTATCGGCTCGCGATCTGGACGCACTACTTCGACGAGGCAATCCTGATGAGCTCGCCGATGGCACGGCAGTTCGCGTCGCCGGCGGTGCCGGTTCGCGTCGGTAACGACGACTACGTCCTGCACGGGCGCGCCTACGCAGAAGCCCTTGAATGGGGGGGTTCTGCGGTGGGCCAGCGGTGAGCGCGAACTGGATCGAGCGCACCCACCTCATGCATCACCTCGGGCAGCTCGGCTTCGACCGCATCGACATCGACTTCGACGAACCCGACCATCGGAATGGTCCCGAGCCTGCGGACCGGACCCCTTCCTCCGGCCTAGATCCATCCCAATGACTCGAACTCTCTACGGTAGGCGGCCAAGACATCCTTTCGTTGGTGGTCAGCCGCGATAGGAACGCGTTCCCAACTCCTCACGCTCGCCTCTATCAAGAACTGGGAGAGTGGTGTGTCCACCGGGAGCAGGAGATCTCCCGGTGCTGCGTACTCGGGTGCCGAGCCGGCGTCCAGCAGCGCGGCGGGCGTGCCCAGGGCATGGGCCATGACGAGCGGGCCGCTCGTCTCACCGACAGAGTGTCGACGCGGGAGAAGGACAGCGTCGCCTGCTGCGAGGACGCGCGAAAATGTCGTGTCGTCCGGCTCGTTGACAAGTGTGACATTGTGCGGAGCGGACTTCAGAGCTTTGGCTGTCGCCAAGTCGGTGACCTTACCAAGTAGAACGAACGAGGTGCTGTCGGCGCGTTTCGCCAGCTGGATTAGCTGGTGGACACCCTTCCTGCCGTGAGGCGGCCAGCAATCACCAAGAGGTTCCCGTCAAGGCCTCGACGCAGCCGGGAGCGTTCGGCGAGGTGAGCGTCTTCGGTTGGCCGATCGACCAGATGGAACAGCGGAACGACACCGACCGGCTCGTCGAACCCGTTCTGCCGGAGCAGGTCGGCCGCATGGCGGCTGTGGACGACGACACGGTGCCGCCGCAGGATGCGCAGCACGACCGGGGACAACGGTTTGTGGACTCGAGAATCGCGTGGCACCACATCGTGCAGCGTCACGAGGCAGCCACGGCGCCGGGCGAGCGGTAGGAGAAGAGACCGGCTCGAGTTGCACAAGTGGGCGTTCACGTGGCCGTCGCGCCCGGGACGGGCGACGAGCCGGGCGCTGAAGCCGTCGGCCACCAACACCTCCGCCAGATGACTCGCGGCCCGGCGTGGCCCCAGCGACCTGGGCGGCGCGGCGATCTGCAGGATCACGATCGCCTCAGCAACCGGTCGCAGAGGCGGGCGCAGGTCGCACGATCACAGCCAGGTCCCCCTCGTCCACGCTGAACGCTGGATCGTCGAACAGGCCAAAGCCGGTGGTCTTGGCCCGGTGAGCCTCGAGCCGCTGCTGTGAAGGCGGCCACTGCAACGTGTCCCAGCGCATGTCGAAGTCATCGAACACAACGGCATCGACAAGGTCTTGTCGGAACAGCTGACAGACAAGATCTCTGTTCAAGGTGTTGGCTCCGTACGCCGAGATCACGTCCAGGACGGGCTTTGGTTGCCTAAGGCGCAGGCGCGCGAGTTCCTTGTCGAAGGAGATGTTGTACGCGAACACCTTGAAACGTGGCGCGATCATTCCGATGAGATAGTCGTTGCCAGCCGGCAGGAAGAGCACGCGTTCCGACGCTCGCAGCCGCCCGTCGCCGAACGCGCGGTCCATATCGTCTTCGAACCTCTGCACCAGCTCGTGGTTGCTCCGCGCCTGCTCGCGGGCATCGAGCAGGCTGTGCGAGGCGGTTTCGAGCACGAGCAGCGCAACGAGCGCAATGCCGACGACCCGTCGCCGGCGCAACAACCAGACGACCGCGGCCCCGGCGAAGACGGCCAAGACGAGCCGGAACCCTACGTGCCACCGGTATGCGGCCCGCATGCCCTCGAACGGCTGAATGTGGTACACCCACGACCACGGCAGCGGGGCGGTCGCCTCCGACGCCGGCATCAGGTAGCGGGGGGCGCCGGCGGCGGCAGCGGGCACCGATGCCTTGTCGAGGAGCTTCAGCGAGGGACCGAGGCCGAGCGCCAGGCAGGCGAGACCGCCAACCGCGAGCGAGACGGTCATCAGGCGGTTCGGGCGCCCTCGACGCAACAACCAGACGACGCCGGCGGCGGAAGCCACGAGGGTGACGATCCCGATGAAGGCGCCGGTGAGGTTCGTGCCGTCGCCATAGAAGTCCAACGGATCCCACCGGTCGACGGGCGAGCGCATGACCTCACCCATCAGGCTGTCCCGGGTGGGAATGACGGTGGTGGCGACGTCGGTTCCGAAGGTGCGGTAGAAATCGAGCGGGAAATTGGCACTGAGCTCCGCGCTCGGCTCCAGCGTCCGGAAGATCAGCCCGGGCACGGCGAGAGCGATGAGCGTCACAAGAGGAACGAGGCAGCGTCGCCACCAGGTTCGGTCCGCCGCCAATGCGACGCCGGCGACGCACAGGGGACCGCCCAAGACCACGGAGATCGCCCACACGTAAGGATCAAGGTAGACGAGCACCATTCCGGCGACGAACGTGAGCGCCACGCAGCCGAGAGCGACCCACAGCGGCGTCCCGTGCGGCTTCACGGCCGCGTAGGCGAGGGCCAGCGGAAGAGGCAGGAGGACGAAGCCCAGGAAGAGCGCCGTCTTCCCCGTGTGGGCGATGATGATGGGCGACAGGAAGTACAGGGCGGCGGCGATCGCGCCCGCTGCCACGTTGCGGGCGATCGAGGCCGCGAGCGCCCACAGGGCGGCCACCCCTGCCGCCAGGGCAAGCAGCGACAGGATGTTGAGCGCCGCCTCGAGCCCGATTCCCAAGCGGGTCACCAGGTAGGCGCCGGCGACGAGCCCGCCGCTGAGGCTGAGGTCGACCCCCTTCGGATAGCCGACGTACGTGCACGGGAGCAGCCCGTCGGCGAGGCAGTCCACCCAGCCCGACACCGATGAGACCGGTGCAAGGGGGAATCCGCGCCCCGCAAAGGGAATGATCCCGTACAACCACGCCGTGACCGTCACCATCGCCACGTAGCCGGAGGCGATGGCCAACCGGCGGTCTCGCCACCAGGTCCGGTCGATGTGATCGGGCTCCACCGGCGCTTCCGGCGGGGCACCATCGTCCGACGCACGCCCGGAAGGCGTCGTCGGAGCCTGCTGCGGTGTGGACGTGGCTTTCATCTCAGACTGTCGTTGCCTGGAGGAGCGTCGCTCGGCCGTCGGACCGCTGAGGTGGCGTTGTCCCCGAACCGATCACACGATCGCCCAACTCTGACGCGGGGGCCGCGACTCACGAGTCTGCCTGCCGGGCGGCACCGAGGCGAATTCTGGGCCTCCCGGCAACCTGTCCACCCGCTCCCGTACGACATGTCGGCCTTGGCCAGCTAGGCGGGATGGTGCCGAGTCCGAGTGGCGGATGACGCTCCCCGAGACGTGGTTCGGTGCCGCGCCGGTGGAGGCGAGGGGGCAGGCGGCGCGGGCCGCGGACCGCCTGCCCACGTCTGCGTCCGCCGCGGCGGGCGTCGCGTCCGCGGCCTACACATGCGCCAGCTGCCAGCCTGCAGCGCGCTCCACCGGCATCACCGGGTGAGCCTAAAGCCGGAAGGGCGGCCATCGACGTTGCTCCGCACAGACTCCACACCCGGCGGCGCGCATCGCATAGCGAACACGACCGGGAGTTGACAACCCGCACCTCGCGGTCGGGCGACCGTGTGGCATGAGCTGGGCTACGGTCCGCCCGCGATGACAGACGCCACGGACCCGGCAGCGCCGGCCGAAGTGCCGCGAACCTCGACGTGGCGGAACCTCGGATACGGGGCTGCTGCTCTGCTCGGCGTCGCCGGCCTGGCCATCACCCAACCCGTGCTCGACCTGTTCGGCAGGAACCCTGAGTTCTTCGTGGCGGGCCGCTACAGCTCGACCCAGATCGTCGTCTTCGCCCTCCTGGTGGCCTTCGCCCCAGGACTCGCGGCGGTCGCCGCCGTCCGGCTTGCTTGGCTCGTTCATCCCCGGGCCGGCGTCGTCACGTTCGCGTTGGCGCTCGCCGGGTTCGCCTTCCTCTTCGGCCTCGTCGTTCTCGACCACCTGGGGGTCGATGCACCGTGGGCCGTCTTCGTCGGTGCGCTGACGCTTGCCGGCGCCGTGGTCTACGTCGCACACACTCGCGCCCCGGCACACACATTCCTCTCGCTCCTCGCCATCGGCAACGTGGTGTTCCTCTTGCTGTTTCTCTTCGCCAGCCCGACCGCGCAGCTCGTCGTGGGTAGGGTGTCCGGAAGCGGCCCGGGCCCCGTGCAATCGCCTGCGCTGAAGGGCAACGTCATCTTCGTCATCTTCGACGAGCTGCCGGTGACCACGCTGATGCGTCCCGACGGCACGATCAACGACGCGCGGTACCCCAACTTCGCGCGGCTTGCAGCGAGGTCGACGTGGTTCCGCAACGCGTCGAGTCATTCGTCCCTCACCACTAAGTCGGTTCCGTCGATCCTCTCGGGCACCTTGACCGAAGACGGTGAGCTACCGAGCTACCAGGACCACCCGCGCAACCTCCTCTCGTTGTTCGGTGCGCGCTATCCGATCGATCGCTACGAACCAGTGACTGACATGTGCCCGCCGTCTGCATGTGAGCCGTTGCCCGCCAGGTCGGTGCGCGAAGCCCTACAGGACGGCGCGATCGTCTACGGACACCAGGTGCTCCCGGGCGAGCTGGCCGACGACCTGCCGGCTATCGACCACTCCTGGGGCGACTTCGGCGGCGACCTCGGCCCCACCGGCGACGCGGTGGGCGAGGCGGAGGTCGACGCCAGCGCAACGCCGGGAGGGGGGTCGACCACGCAGACAACGGCGATCGGCCTCGGAGACGACGGTTTCGGCCGTTGGCGCGGCCTCGACCCCGACGACAAGAGCGCAGTCGGACAGTTCAACACATTC
>DASSDH010000171.1:0-52944 GCA_035697245.1 Jiangellaceae bacterium | reverse complement strand
GGTGAACTGCTCCTGGACGTCCAGGGCAGGCTCACCGGCGCCATCGTCGACGACGCCGATCCGCTGGTGCGGGAACCGACGAGCGGTACACATGTCGGTGAACCGCACCTCCTCCGAGCGAGGCACGGCGACGATCGCGCGGGCCGCCGACTCGGCGAACAAGAACACGAACGGGTCAATCTCGTCGGGCACCCACACCCGAGCGCCCACCCCGTACCGCAGGCACGACTCCACCAGCGCCTGCGCGAGCCCGCCGTCGGAAATATCGTGAGCCGCGTCAACAAGCCCGTCCCGCGACACGTTGACCAGGATCTCGGCCAGCTCGCGCTCGGCCTCGAGATCGACGGCGGGAGGGAGCCCGCCAAGGTGACCGTGCACCACGTGAGCCCATTCCGAGCCGCCGAACTCGTCCCGGGTGGTGCCCAGCAGGTAGATCATCTGACCTGGAGTGCGAAAACCCGACGACGTGCGCCGCGCCACGTCGTCAAGGACACCAAGGACGCCGACGACTGGCGTCGGGAGAATCGCTGTCGCGCCCGTCTGGTTGTAGAGCGACACATTCCCGCCGGTCACCGGCACGCCAAGAGCAGCGCAGCCGTCGGCGAGGCCGCGCACCGACTCGGCGAACTGCCACATCACCGCCGGGTCCTCCGGGGAGCCGAAGTTCAGGCAGTTCGTGACCGCGAGCGGACGGGCGCCGGCGACAGCGACGTTGCGGTACGCCTCGGCCAGGGCCAGCTGGGTCCCCGCATACGGATCGAGTTGTGCGTAGCGGCCGTTGGCGTCGGTGGCCAGCGCTACCCCAAGGCCCGTTTCCTCGTCGATGCGAACCACACCGGCGTCCTCCGGCTGCGCGAGCACGGTGTTGCCGCGAACGTATCGGTCGTACTGGTCGGTCACCCAGGCTCGCGAGCACAGGTCCGGCGACGCAACCATCGTCAGTAGCGTCGCGCGAAGCTCGGCGCCGGTCTCCGGACGGGTCAGTGCGGACGGCGCCTGCAGTTCGTCGTACCACTGCGGCCGAGCGAACGGCCGCTCGTACACCGGACCTTCGTGGGCGACGGTTCGCGGCGGCACCTCGACGACGACCTCCCCGCGCCACTCGACCGTCAGCCGGCCGGACTCGTTCACTTCGCCGACAACGCTCGCGTCGACGTCCCACTTGGCGCAGATCGCCAGGACACGGTCGATCACGGCGGGCGTGACGACGGCCATCATCCGCTCCTGCGACTCGCTCATCAGGATCTCCTCCGGAGCGAGCGTGGGGTCACGCAACGGAACCCGGTCCAGGACCACATGCATGCCGCCGTCGCCGGCCGAGGCCAATTCGGACGTTGCACACGACAGTCCGGCGCCGCCGAGATCCTGGATGCCAACGACGAGTTCCTCGGCGAACAACTCCAACGTGCACTCGACCAGCAGCTTCTCCATGAACGGGTCGCCGACCTGCACACTGGGCCGCTTACTGGGGCCGGAGTCGCCGAACGTCTCCGACGCGAGCACCGAGACCCCGCCGATGCCGTCTCCCCCGGTATTCGCGCCATAGAGCACGACCAGGTTGCCGGGGCCGGACGCGTGCGCGTGATGCAGATCCTCGTGCCGCATGACACCGACGCACAAGGCGTTGACCAGCGGGTTGCCGGCATAGGACTCGTCGAATACCACCTCCCCGCCGATGTTCGGCAGGCCGAGGCAGTTGCCGTAGCCACCGATTCCCGCGACGACACCCGGCAGCACACGTTGGGTGTCGTCCGCGTCGGGTGGGCCGAACCGCAGCGAGTCCATCACCGCCACCGGCCGGGCGCCCATGGCCAGAATGTCGCGGACGATCCCGCCGACACCGGTAGCCGCACCCTGGTAGGGCTCGACGTAGGACGGGTGGTTGTGCGACTCCACCTTGAACGTGACCGCGAACCCCTGCCCGACGTCGACGACCCCCGCATTCTCGCCGATGCCCGCCAGCAGCTTGCCCACCGGCGTCTCCTGGGTCAGCTCACCAAACCGCCGCAGGTGCACTTTGCTGGACTTGTACGAGCAGTGCTCGGACCACATCACGCTGTACATGGCCAGCTCGCAGCTGGTGGGGCGGCGGCCGAGAATCTCGCGGATCCGCTGGTATTCGTCCGTCCGCAGCCCCAGCTCCGCCCAGGGCTGAGGCTGCTCCGGGGTGTCTTCGGCCTGCTTGACGGTGTCGATCATGCCGATGCAAGGGTCGTGAGGATGGAGGTGAAGAACCCCAGCCCGTCGAGAGTGGGGCCGGTGAGGGGGTCGACGGCGTGCTCGGGGTGCGGCATCAGGCCGACGACGTTGCCGCGCGCGTTCGTGATACCGGCGATGTTCCGGTAGGAACCGTTGGGATTGTCGACCAGGTAGCGCACGACGACGCGACCAGACGCCTCCAGCTCGTCCAGCGTGCGGTCGTCGGCGACGTAGCCGCCCTCGCCGTTCTTGAGGGGAACAGTGATCTCCTGGCTCGGTTCGTACGCCGACGTCCAGGCCGTCGACACGTTCTCGACCCGAAGCCGCTGGTCGCGGCAGACGAACCGGCGGTGGTCGTTGCGGATCAGGGCACCCGGCAGCAGGTGCGACTCGCACAGCACCTGGAACCCGTTGCAGATACCCAGCACCGGCAGGCCGCTCCGGGCGGCGTCGACCAGCGGGCCCATAACCGGCGCGAACCGGGCGATCGCGCCGCAGCGCAAGTAGTCGCCGTAGGAAAACCCGCCCGGCAGCACCACGCCGTCGACGCCACGCAAGTCGGCGTCGGCGTGCCACAGCGCGACCGGCTCACCGCCGGCGAGGCGGACCGCACGCGCGGCGTCGCCGTCGTCGAGCGAGCCCGGGAAGGTGATGACGCCGATCCTCACGGCTCGACCCGAACAGCGAAGTCCTCGATCACCGGGTTGGCGAGCAGGGTCCCCGCGGCGCGCTCGATCTCGGCGATGATCTCGGTCGTCGGCTCGGCATCGAGCTCGATCTCGAACCGCTTGCCCTGACGGACCGAGGCGATGCCGGCAAACCCCAGCCGACCCAGCGCACCGAGTACGGCCTGGCCTTGGGGGTCGAGGATCTCCTGCTTCGGCATGACGTCGACGACAACGCGGGTCACAGATCGCTCCTCGCGTGACGGCGGGCACGGCGGCGCCGCGTTCGACGGGCGCGGGGCTAAATGTACCGAGCCGCCTGGTCAGCCTGGCGGAAGCGGGATCGGTAGGCCGCCGGTGTTGCGAACAATCATCGGGATTGCGGCGGCGCGGCAGGGAAGGCTCGTCACGGACACTCTCCTCGCGCGATGACGAGTGCGGTTGTGAAATGGCGGAAAATGTGCGGGCCGATGAATCGCGCCGATCCGTGGCGGTGGCAGGAATCCGAGCCCTGGTCGTAAACCAACAGGACATCCTGGATCTGGTTCGGCACGACCTCGAAGCTCACCGGCATCGGCGGCTTCGAGAGGTCTTCGGACACGGCCGCGCCCCTCACTCTGACGGTGCCGGGGTTCACCGGAACGCGAACGCTTCCATCGTCATCAGTCCGGCTGGTCACCACCTCGCCGGCCTCTGTCGCCACCGAAATCGTCACCTGGGGCAGCGGCTCGAACCCGCAGTCAGCCCGCACCGATACAGGGATCTGCGGGCAGCGGATGTGGGACAACGTTGCGACGAAGACCAGGGCTGTTCCATCCCCTGCCGGCTCAGCCGGGCCGCGGAGTGTTTCTGCCTCCGTACCGGGCGTCACCAGGCGGGTGGCCGGTGCCGCAGCGTCGGCAGGAGGTGGGGCCGCCGGCTCGCTGACAGCCGGCTCACTCAGGCTGCATGCCGCCAATCCGAAGCTCGCTGCCAGCAGGAGCAGGACGCGGAGATTACGCCAGGCGCCCGTCCGACGCCCAGCCGATCCTGGCGTTCCCGCAGGCAGATGCTCGCCTCTCTGCTGTCACCCCAGCAGCAGCATAAAGGCGAGTATCAAGAAAATGCGCGCCCGGTGAGGCGCTGATACGCCTCGATGTAGCGCTCACGGGTCTGCTGGACGACGACGGTGGGCAGCGGCGGCGGCTCCTCTCCGGAATGCCGGTCCCAGCCGGATTCTGGCGAGGTCAGCCAGTCCCGGACGTACTGTTTGTCGAACGAGGGCTGGGAGCGGCCGGGCTGCCAGACGTCCAGCGGCCAGAACCGCGACGAGTCGGGCGTCAGTACCTCGTCAGCCAGGACCAGCGAGCCGTCGCGGCGCCGCCCGAACTCGAACTTCGTGTCCGCTAGTACGATGCCGCGCTCCTGGGCAATTGCCTCCGCGCGCACGTAGACATCGAGGGTCAGGCGGCGTAGCTCGTCAGCCGTCTCAACGCCCGCGACCCGTTCTACGTGGGCCAAGTCCACGTTCTCGTCGTGCGCGCCCCGATCGGCCTTGGTCGCCGGGGTAAAGATCGGTTCCGGCAGCCGTGACCCGTCCAACAACCCGGCTGGCAGGTCGATGCCGCACACCGAGCCCGTCGACCGATAGTCCACAAGGCCGGATCCGGCGAGATATCCGCGAGCAACACATTCGACCGGAATCATGTCGAGTCGCTCACACAACAGCGCCCTTCCGGCAACCTCAGCCGGGACGTCGGTCGATACCACATGATGGGGAACAAGATCCGCGATTCGCTCGAACCACCAGAGCGAGAGGGCGGTCAACACCCGCCCCTTGTCGGGAATGGTCGAGGCCAAGACGAAGTCGTAGGCGGAGATCCGATCGCTCGCGACGATGAGTACCGCGTCCTCGCGGCCGTCGGGGACGAAGAGCTCGCGCACCTTGCCGGAGTAGACGTGCCTGTATCCGGGCAGCGTGACGGTGGACATCAGCGGCAGGGTAGCCGTCCCGCAAATGTGGGGTCGCAGAGCGGTACCGCTACGCCAGACGGGCTGTGGACACCTACAGGATCGGCGCAGGAGTGTACGCGGCGGCAGCCGAATTTTCGGCAGCCAGCTTCTCGACCCGGCCGACGACCTCGGCGAGTTGGGCTTGTGCTGCGCCAGTGAACTCGAGCGGCGCCGTGATCAGATGATCGATAGTCGAGCGGTCGACGTGGAGTGCCGGGTCGGCCGCCAGCAAGTCGAGGAGATCGTTGCTGTCGGCGCCGTGCTCACGCAGCTCAAGCGCGACGTCGAGCGCGTGCCGCTTGATCGCCTCGTGCGCCGTCTCCCGACCTACTCCGGCCTTGACGGCCGCCATCAAAACCTTGCTGGTCGCGAGGAACGGCAGGTAGCGGTCCAGCTCGCGAGCGATGACGGCGGGATAGGCGCGAAGCTCGTCGAGGACCGTCAGGAACGTCTCGAACAGCCCGTCGAGCGCGAAGAACGCGCCCGGTAATGCGACGCGGCGCACGACGGAATCGGACACGTCGCCTTCGTTCCACTGGCCGCCGGCAAGTTCGCTGGCCATCGAGGCGAACCCACGCAGGACGATCGCCAGCCCGTTGACGCGTTCGCAGGAGCGGGTGTTCATCTTGTGCGGCATCGCCGACGAGCCCACTTGGCCCTCTTGGAATCCCTCGCTCACCAACTCGTGCCCGGCCATCAGCCGGATCGTCGTGGCGAGTGACGACGGCGCGGCGGCGACCTGAATCAGCGCCGACAGCACGTCGTGGTCCAACGATCGCGGATAGACCTGGCCGACACTCGTCAACACGTGATCGAAACCCAGGTGCCGTGCGACGCGTCGTTCCAGTTCGGCCAATCGTCTGGCATCGCCGCCCAACAGGTCGAGCATGTCCTGGCCGGTTCCGACCGGTCCTTTGATCCCTCGCAACGGGTAGCGCTCAAGGAGGTCAACGACGCGGTCGAACGCAACGAGCAGTTCGTCGGCCGTCGTCGCGAACCGCTTGCCCAGCGTCGTCGCCTGCGCCGCGACGTTGTGGGTCCGCCCGGTGATCACGAGCTCGGCGTGCTCGACCGCGAGTCGGGCCAGCCGGACCAGAGTGGCCACGCACCGATCCCGCACGAGCTCCAACGACCGGCGCACCTGGAGTTGTTCGACGTTCTCGGTGAGGTCGCGGCTGGTCATGCCCTTGTGCACGTCCTGGTAGCCCGCGAGGTCGTTGAACTCGTCGATCCGTGCCTTGACATCGTGCCGCATCACGCGTTCCCGCTCGGTGATGCTCGAGAGGTCGACGTCCTCGAGGACCGCCTCGTACGCATCGATCGCTCCATCAGTAGCCGGGACGCCGAGGTCTCGCTGAGCCTTCAGGACAGCGAGCCAGAGCTGCCGTTCCAGGACCACCTTGTGCTGCGGTGACCAGATCAGCGTCATCTCCGGCGAGGCGTAACGGGACGCAAGGACGTCAGCAATCAGGGGTCTGCCCGCCACAGCGGCCATTGTCCCTTACCGGCGAACGCAATCTGGAATACGGGAACTTCGCTCGCCGGTTGGTGGGACATGACGCGGCCGGTACGGATAGGTGTCCAAATCCAACAGCAACATGCGGAGTACGCCGACATCCGCCGAGCTGTTGCCGATGCCGAACAGGCCGGCGTCGACATCGTCTTCAACTGGGACCACTTCTTCCCGCTCTATGGAGATCCCGACGGCAAGCACTTCGAGTGCTGGACGATGCTCGGGGCATGGGCCGAGGCCACCAGCCGGGTCGAGATCGGTGCCCTGGTGACATGCAACGCCTACCGGAACCCCGAACTCCTCGCCGACATGGCCCGAACGGTCGACCACATCAGCAGCGGCCGGCTCATTCTCGGCATCGGGTCCGGCTGGTTCGAGCGCGACTTCGACGAGTACGGCTACGAGTTCGGCACCGTGGGTACGAGACTCGATGCGTTGGGCCAGGCCTTACCGCGCATCAAAAAGGGCTGGAGCCGGCTGAATCCGCGTCCGACCCGGGAGATCCCGGTGCTCATCGGCGGTGGAGGAGAACGCAAGACACTGCGCTTCACGGCCGAGCACGCGGACATCTGGCACAGCTACGGCAACCTGCAAACACTGATCCACAAGTCCAAGGTGCTCGATGACTGGTGCGCGGAGGTCGGGCGGGATCCGGCCGAGATCGAGCGCTCGACGGGCGTCCGGCGCGATCCTGCGGCAGCGGCCGACGCGCTGCTCGGCATCGGAGTCACGCTCTTCACGATCGGGCTTTCGGGCCCGTCGTACGACCTGGGGCTGGTCCGCGACTGGGTTGCCTGGCGGGACGATCAGGCGCGAGGAAGCTGAAGCTCGGGAACGCGTACCGTGTCAAGCTCGGCGGCCTCGGCGATATCGCGTCGGAAGTGACCACCCTCGACGCGGACTCGTTCGACGGCCGCATACGCTCGACCGCGCGCCTGGGCCAACTCGCTTCCGGTCGCTGTCACCGAGAGAACCCGGCCCCCGCTACTGACCAGCTGACCGGTTGAATCCCGTCGGGTACCTGCGTGCAACACCTCGACTCCCTCGACGGCCTCGGCGTCAGCCAGCCCTTCGATGACGTCGCCGGTCCGCGGCGCCGCTGGATACCCTGCCGCGGCCACGACGACCGTCACGGCCGAGCCGTCCCGCCAGCGCAAAGGCGGCAGATCGCGCAGCGATCCGGCAGCAGCGGTCCGCAGGAGTATGCCGAGCGGCGAGCCCAGCCGGGCCAGAACTGCCTGCGTCTCCGGATCGCCGAACCGAGCGTTGAATTCCACCACCCGTACCCCGCGTGAGGTGAGAGCGAGCCCCGCGTAGAGAACGCCGGTGTAGGGCGTGCCACGTCGGTGCAGCTCCGCGACAGTCGGGCGGACGACTCGCGCGAGTACGTCGTCGACGAGATCGCGCGGTGCCCAGGGCAGTGGCGTATACGCACCCATGCCGCCGGTGTTCGGCCCGGTGTCAGCGTCGTAGGCCCGCTTGAAATCCTGGGCCGGCGAGAGCGGAACGACCGTCTCGCCGTCGGTCAGGCAGAACAACGAGACCTCCGGGCCGTCGAGGTACTCCTCGATCACGACCCGTTCGCACGAGTCGGCGTGAGCGAGGGCTACGGTCCGATCCTCGGTGACGACGACACCCTTGCCCGCCGCGAGGCCATCGTTCTTGACGACGTATGGAGGGCCGAAGCGGTCCAGCGCGTCCTCAGCCTGCGACTGCGTGTCGCACACCACCGACATGGCCGTCGGAACCGCGGCGGCTGCCATGACCTCCTTGGCGAAAGCCTTCGAGCCCTCCAACCGGGCCGCGCGCGCCGACGGGCCGAAGCAGGCGACACCGGCCGCCCGCACAGCGTCGGCAGCCCCGGCGACCAGCGGGCCCTCCGGCCCGATCACCACCAGGTCGGCGCCGATGCGCCGAGCCAGATCGGCGACCGCCCGAGGCCGCATCGGATCGACAGGGTGCGACTGGGCAACGTCGGCCGCGATCCCGGCGTTGCCCGGCGCAGCATGGACCTCGGCGACGCTCGGGTCGCGTAACAACGCACGGACGAGTGCGTGCTCGCGCCCCCCGGACCCGACGACCAGAACCCTCACGGCCGCCGAGCCTAATGCAGCGGAGCCGGCACTCGACCTACGCCTCGGCGAGGCCGATCCGGGCGTGGACGCGACGCAGGCCGGACGGCGCGTACCACGACCACTCGCCGAGCAACCGCATCGAGGCCGGGACAAGAACGCCGCGCACCAGGGTCGCGTCGATCAGGATCGCCAAACCGGCGCCCAGCCCGAATAGCTGGAGGAAGCTGATCTCGCTGACCAGGAAGGCAAAGAAGGAGACCGCGATCAAGGCAGCGGCGGTGGTCACGATCCGGCCGGTGTGGGCCAGTCCGTGAATAGTCGCTTCCTCGACGGTCGCACCGGCGTCGTGTCGTTCCTTGATTCGGCTGATCACGAAGACCTCGTAGTCCATCGACAGGCCGAACGCGATGCAGAACAGCAGCACCAGCATCGACATGTCCAGCGGCTGCGGCGTGAACCCCAATACGGACGACCCGAAGCCTTCTTGGAAGACCAGCACCATGATCCCGAGCGTCGCGCCGAGGGTGAGGGCGTTGCAGACCAGGGCGCGTAGCGGCTGGACGATACTGCCGGTGAAAAGGAACAGCACGACGAACGTCGCCAGCGCGACCATGGCGATGGCCAGCGGCAGCCGGTCACCGATTGCAGCCAAGCTGTCGACGAGAGCGGCGCTCGCACCGCCGACCAGCGCGGTGACGCCTTCCGGGTCCGCCGCTCCGCGGACATCACCAACGAGGTCCTTCGCGGTCTGGGACTTCGCGTCGGCGCTCGTGACGACAGCCAGCCGTTCACTCCCGCCCGCGCTGAAGGCCGCGTTGACCGGACTCTGGTCCACCAGGTCGCCGTCGACGAAGGTTCCGGCGCTGGAGTCCACGCGGTCGACGACGGACAGCGTCGAGATTTGCGACGCGTACTCAGCAAGCGGCGCCGAGTCAACCGGGCCGGTCGTCACAACATCGATTGCGGTCGTGTCGTTGCTGGCGAAGCCGTCACGGATCGCGTCCCCGACCTGGCGGCTGGCGGCACTCGTCGGCAGGACGCGGTCATCCGGCGTGCCGAACTCAACCGACAGCAGCGGCAACGCGGCGGCCACGAGCAGAGCGACCACGGCGCCTCCAGCCAGCAGTGGGCGGCGCATCGCGCCCGCCGCGAGCCGGCCCCAGAATGGTGCCGCGGCACTACGCGGGCGTCGAAGCCACGGCAGGGACCCGGCGTTCACCCGGGTGCCAAGTACGGCGAGCAGTGCCGGCAAGGCCACGATCGCACCCGCGACTGCTATCGCGACGACGCCGATCCCGGCATAGGCGAACGACCGCAGGAAGTACAGCGGGAACACCAGCAAGGCCGCCAGCGCCGCAGCGACAGCCAGGCCGCTGAACAGGATCGTGCGGCCGGCAGTCTCCACTGTGCGCACGACGGCGTCGGGAACGGCACGGCCGGCTGCCAGCTCTTCCCGATACCGGCTCACCATGAGCAGCGCGTAGTCGATCCCCAGTCCCAGGCCGAGCGCGGTCGTGAGGTTGATCGCATAGATCGAAACATCGGTGGCCGATCCGAGCACGGACAGCTCGCCGAACGTGCCCATGATCGCGATCGCCCCGACCACGAGCGGCAGCAGCGCTGCCACCACACTGCCGAACGCGACCACGAGCAACACCAGAATGACCGGAACAGCGATGCTCTCAGCCAATGCCAAGTCGGCCCCGACCTGCCCGTCAATGTCGTCGCCGGCCACAGCCGGACCGCCGACGATGACCTCGACCGCTCCGACGTCGCCCGAGTATTTGTCGGCAATCGACGCGGAGTTCCCGTCGGCGATGTTCGCCACCATGAGGGCCTGGGTGCCGTCCACCGATTTCATCGACTGTGCGCCGGTCGTCCAATACGACGTGACATGAGAAAGGTTCGGATCGGCGGCGAGCCGGTCCGACAGCGCGGCGCCCGCCTCGGCGGCCGGCCCCTCGTCGACAGTGCCGACATCAGCACGGACCAAGAACACCAGGTCGGACTCACCGCCAAACCTCTGCTCGAGCAGCTCGGCGGCGGCTGTGGACTCGGCGGCCGGGTCGTCGAAGCCGCCGGTCTGTAGCTTCGCAAAGGCGCCGAACCCTAGGACCGCCACTGCCGCGACGACGACGAGGAAGGCTGCGAGCACCAGTCGGGCGTGCCGAACGACGAATGTCGCAAGCTGTCCGAGCATGATCGTTCTCCTTCGGATGCGCAATGTACACGGGAGCAAACTTTATAGCTGTAAACTTTGCGCCTGTAAACTTGCCACCGATGTTTGCTTCTGTCAACATCAAGGTCCATGGAGGTTCGGGTGACAGCGACGACGAACCGGCCCACGTACCACCACGGCGACCTGCGGAACGCGCTGATCGCCGCGGGAGCGAAGCTCGCCGAGCACGCGGGGCCGCAGGCGGTCGGTGTTCGGCCGGCTGCGCGAGCCGTCGGCGTGACGCCCACTGCCGCTTACCGGCACTTCGCGAACGCCGACGAGTTGCTACAAGCGGTCAAGGAGTGCGCCTTCGATGCCTTGGCGGAGGGCATGCGGGCGGAGATGGCTCACGCGCCCGTGACCGGGGAGGCCAGCGAAGACGCACTTGAGCGCCTTTATGCGATCGGGCGCGCCTACCTGCACATCGCGTTGGCTGAACCTGGCCTGTTCCGTACCGCTTTCGGCGAGGAGGGCGGTGAGGTGAACAGGGACGAGGACGCGTCGTTCTCGATGCTTCGCCAGGCCATCGACGACCTGGTGACGACAGGGCTTCTGCCGGCCGATCGTCGGCCGATGGCCGAGTTCGCGGCATGGTGTGCCGTCCACGGCCTGGCCACGCTGATCTTGGACGGACCACTCGCAGATCTCACCGAGGAAGCCCGCGAAGCCGTCCTCCAGCGCACTCTCGACATGGTGGCCCGCGGCCTCTGAGCTGACATTCGCGCCGACCCGCGGAGCTGTTCAGCAAAGAACCAGGAAAGGCGGGGGGTTCGAGGCTCAGGCCTCGAAGTCGGCCGGCGAATACTCGCGGGGCTCGACCAGGACCAGCCAGTTCCCCGAGTTGTCGCGCAGGATGGCCTCGACTCCGTACGGGCGGTCCGACGGGGGCTGAACGAACTCGACACCCGAGGCCTGCAGTTCCTCGTAGGTCTTGTGGCAGTCGTCGGTGCTGAGCCCCAGGCCGCCCATCTTTCCCTTGTCCAAGGCATGCCGAACGGCGTCGGTCATCTCCTCGTCGAGCGGTGGGCCGGGAGTCATCAACGTGACCTCGAGCTCAGGTTGGCTCGGGTGTCCTACGGTCACCCACCGGAAGCCATCACCGAGCGAGACGTCGGTTCGCTCGACGAAGCCGAGCTTCTCCACGTAGAACGCCTTGGCGGCGTCCTGGTCGGTGACGTACAGCGTGCACAGCGAAACGTTGGTGATCATGTGACGAACCTACGACGACCGGACGCGCACTCGCTTCTCCAAAGTTGCGGCGTTCAGCCGCTTGTCGCTCAGGCCATGCATGAACACGTAACACCCGGGGATGCGCGGAGCACCCTGCGCGGCGAAGCTCGCCTGGTACGCCGATGGTGAGACGCCGATGAGCTCGCTGAACTTGCTACTGAACGAGCCGAGGCTGGTGTAGCCGACCAGGACGCATACCTCGGTCACCGTGAGGTTCGTAGCCCGCAGCAGGTCCTGGGCCCGTTCGATGCGTCGTTCGGCGAGGTATGCCGCCGGTGTCTTGCCATAGGCCAGGGTGAAGCAGCGCAAGAAGTGGAACTTGGACACCCTGGCCGCGGACGCCAGCTCGCTCAGATTCAGCGGCTCCGCATAGTGCCTATCGATCAGGTCGTGGGCCCGGCGCAGGTGCACCAAGAGGTGTTCCGGCGCGCGGCTCATCAGACCATTGTCAGCGCTCCACGGCAGCGCAGTCGATGACAAGCTGCGCGGCTTCCCGTCGATACTCCCGCAGCGCCATGATCTGTTCGGCGTCCGGGTTTTCCGATGCTTGCGCGCGATCGGCCAGGTCCGCGACCTTACGAGCCTGCACGAGGATGTTTCGGGTGGGAAAATCCTCCACCTCGAGCGAGATCGTCCCCTCGACTGCCGCCAGCCGCGAGCGCACGGCTGCGTCGAATTTCTGATGCTCCTCTTGGCCCAACACCAGCAGCAAGTCGTCGGCGTACCCGATCGCCGAGACGACCTGTTCGCAGCCGTCGTCCGGGTCGTGTAGCTCGTCAGTGCATCGCCTCCTTCGGGCTCGCCGCTTCCGCACCCTCCAGCCAGCACGAGGACCGCGGCCACGAACAGATGCCTGCGCATGAGCTCAGGGGGTCAACGGACGGGCGGCGACGGTGTGCTCGCGCCCTGGTCCGACGCCGATGGCGGACACTCGTGCACCGCAGAGGTCCTCGACCGCCGAGACGTAGTCGCGCGCGGCTCGCGGAAGGTCGGCGAGCGATCGCGCGCCGGAAATGTTCGCACTCCACCCGTCGACGTATTCGTAGACCGGCACCGCGTGGTGAAATTCGGTCTGCGTCATCGGCATATCGTCCTGGCGGACCCCACCGACGTCATAGGCGACACACAGCGGGATCTTGTCCCGGCCGGTCAGCACGTCCAGCTTGGTGAGCACGAAGTCGGTGACGCCGTTGATACGCACGGCATACCGACCGAGCACCGCGTCGAACCAACCGCATCGCCGGGGGCGTCCGGTCGTGGTGCCGTACTCGGCGCCGGCGTCGCGGAGTTGGCGGCCGTCGGCGTCTGGCAATTCGGTTGGGAAGGGACCCTCGCCGACTCGGGTCGTGTACGCCTTGATCACCGCGATCACCCGTTCGACCCGCGTGGGAGGAATGCCGGAGCCGGTGCAGGCACCACCCGCGGTCGCGTTCGAGGACGTGACGAACGGATAAGTGCCGTGGTCGACGTCGAGCAGCGTCGCCTGTCCGCCTTCGAGGAGCACGGTCCGTCCCTCGTCGAGCGCGCGGGACAGCAATGCCCCCGTGTCGGTCACCATGGGTCGGAGCCGGTGCGCGAAGCCGAGCAACTCACCGGCCACGTCGTCAGCCGTCATCGCTCGCCGGTTGTACACCTTCACCAGGAGCTGGTTCTTCTGCTCCAACGCGCCTTCGACCTTCTGCCGCAGGATCTTCTCGTCGAACAGGTCCTGGACGCGGATTCCGACGCGGGACATCTTGTCTGCGTACGTCGGACCGATCCCCCGTCCGGTCGTACCGAGCCTACGGGTGCCGAGGAAGCGCTCGGTCACCTTGTCCAGGGTGCGGTTGTAAGGCGTGATCAGATGTGCGTTGGCGCTGACGACGAGCTTCGACGTATCGACGCCGCGCGCCTCGAGCGCGTCGATCTCGTCGAAGAGGACGCCGAGATCAATGACCACACCGTTGCCGATGACCGGGATGACCCCTGGGGTGAGGATGCCGGACGGAAGTAGGTGCAGCGCGTACTTCTCGCCATCGATCACGACGGTGTGCCCAGCGTTGTTCCCGCCGTTGAACTTGACCACGTAGTCGACGGCGCCGCCGAGCAGATCCGTCGCCTTCCCCTTGCCTTCGTCGCCCCACTGGGCGCCGATCAGCACGATCGCAGGCACGGGTTGAGGTCCCTTCCGGTTGTCGAGACGCGGCAACTGAGTGCGGGCCGTGCCGCACGCAGCCTCGCAGGGTGAGGGTATCGGCGTCAGATCAACCTGCGCCGAGCCGCCTCAACGCCGGCCTGGAAGCGCGTGGTAGCGCCCAACTCGCCGATCTGCTCGGCGACCCGTCGCCTCACTGTCCGCAGCGAAAGTCCCAACTGCCGGGCGATGGTCTCGTCCTTGGCGCCTGCCGCCAGCAGCCGGAGCACCTGCTGATTTTGCCGGTCGCCGGCCGGTTGAGTGCCCGGCATCGGGGCACCTTGCCGCCACAGGACCTCGAACAGCAGCCGCAGTGCGTCGACAACACCGGGAGTTCGCACGACGACCCGTCGCACGGGAGAGCTGCCCCATTCCACTGGAACGAGCGCCGCTTGGACGCCGAACACAATGAGCCGCAACGGCGGTGACGGCAGCAGCCGGACATCCTCGCCGAGTTCGGCCCATCTGCTCACCGCGGCCAGCCATTGCGGCCGATGCAGCGCCTCGGTCGGGTAGATGCTGCGAACTCCGCGTCCCCCGGCGGCTTCCCGCGCGATCAGAGTGTCCTGCTTCGGCCAGCCGGGGCGGTCCAGCCACTCCACTGTGTGGATCAGGAGCACCTCACCCGTGGTGCTGCGGACCAGCGCGTCGACGACCGCACTGACCTCGGGGCCGGTGTGGACCTCGACCGGTTGCAGCGCCGAGCCGACAAGTTCTGCACCACGCTCCTCGGCCGCGTACTCCGGGATCGCGGCCCGCAGACTCGCGAGCGCACGCTCGCGATCCAACAGGCTGCGCGCTTCGACCTCGCCCAACCGGCCGAGCGCCAAGTGCGGCGAGAGGGCGAAGACCAGCCCGTCGGTTTGCGCGAGCAGACCCAACTCGACCAACGGCCCGAGCTCCGCTGTGACCTCCGCAGCCTTCCAGCCGAGCTGCTCGGCGAGCGCCGCAGTGGTCATCCGACCCGCCCGCAGCACGGTCCGATACAGCCGGTCGCCGTGGGCGCCGATGCCGAAGTTCTCCAGCGGGGAGACAGGTGTGGTTGATGTCACAATTGGCAGGTTAGCGCCAGTGGCACAAAAGTGCCGAAACGATCATGGTACGCGATGCATCATAGAGGCTGAGGCCGCCGGGAACGCTGCAGGGGACGATTCCGGCGGCCTCAGCTTGGTCCCGTCACCTCAGCCGTTGACCTGCCGAACGAAGCGCCTCGCATGCCTCGGCCACCCGCGCTGCCATGCCGGCCTCGGCCAACTTTCCCCACGTCCGCGGGTCATACTTCTTCTTGTTCCCGACCTCGCCGTCGACCTTCAACACACCGTCGTAGTTTCTCAACACGTGATCGGCCACCGGCCGGGAGAACGCGTACTGGGTGTCGGTGTCGATGTTCATCTTGACGACGCCGTAGTCGAGGGCCGTACGGATCTCCTCCAGTGACGAGCCCGAGCCTCCGTGGAAGACGAGGTGGAACGGCTTGTCCGCCCCGAGTCTCTCGCCGACCGCCCGCTGGATCTGATCGAGGATCTCCGGGCGGAGTTGGACGTTGCCCGGCTTGTACACGCCGTGGACATTGCCAAACGTGAGCGCAGTGAGATACCGGCCCTTCTCCCCGGTTCCGAGCGCGGCGGCGGTAGCCAGGCCGTCCTCGGGTGTCGTGTAGAGCTTCTCGTTGATCTCGTGCGAAACGCCGTCCTCCTCACCGCCGACTACGCCCACCTCGATCTCGAGCACGACGTTCGCCTTGGCGGCTGCGGCAAGGAGTTCCTCGGCAATCTGCAGGTTCTCCTCCAGCGGCACCGCCGAGCCGTCCCACATGTGCGACTGGAACAGCGGCGGTTCCCCGTTCGCCACACGGGCTGCGGAGATGGCCAGTAGCGGACGGACGAAGCTGTCGAGCTTGTCCTTGGGGCAGTGGTCGGTGTGCAACGCGATCTGGACGTCGTAGTTGCGGGCGACCTCGTATGCGTACACAGCCAGCGCGGTGGCGCCGGCCACCATGTCCTTGATGGTGGGTCCGGACAGGTACTCTGCTCCGCCGGTCGACACCTGGACGATGCCGTCGCTTTCGGCGTCGGCGAAACCACGCAGCGCGGCGTTGAGGGTCTGCGATGACGTCACGTTGATCGCCGGATACGCGAACGCTCCGGACTTCGCCCGGTCGAGCATCTGGGCGTACTTCTCCGGGGTGGCGATAGGCATCGATGGCTCCTTGCGTGGGGGGTCGGGGCAACTCTGCGGATCAGTATTCCGCGCCGACGCCAACACCGGCACCGTGAGTCCGGCGGTTGGGCGATAGCCTCACCGGGCGTTCCCAGCATTCGTCCCGAGGAGCCCGCGTGCCCGAACGCACCGCCGTCGTGGCGAGCAAGGTCGGCCTGCATGCCCGACCGGCAGCGGTCTTCGTCAAGGCAGCCGCCGAGCAGCCGGTTCCGGTGACCATTCGGAAGCCGGACGGTGCGCCCGTCAGCGCCGCCAGCATCTTGTCGATCATGACGCTCGGGGTGTCGCACGGCGACAAAGTGATCCTCATCGCGGAGGGCGACGGTGCCGACGCCGCATTGGACGCTCTGACGGCGCTGTTGGAGAGAGACCTCGACCCGCCCGTGAGCTGACGCCGGCGCTGGTGCTGCCAGTGGCCAGCCCGCTCCATCACCACCACTGTCGGTAGTGGCGGTTAGCGTTTCGATGTCATGGAAGTGACGCCGGACCGGTCGGGCAGCCGGCTGTCGCAGTGGTGGGCCGGGACCAGCGCCGGCCTGCCTGAATCGTTCTGGTACCTGCTGGCCGGGGCATTCGTGAACCGGCTCGGATACATGGTCGAGCCGTTCCTGGCCTTGTACCTGTCCGGGCCCCGGAGTTTCGGCGCCTCCACCGTCGGCGTCGTGCTTGCCGCGTTCGGCGCCGGAGCCTTCGCGTCCCAGCCGATCGGCGGCTACCTCGCCGACCGCTTCGGCCGCCGTTCGACTCTCGTCGGCGGCATGATCGGCTCGGCGGCAAGTTTCATGCTGCTCGCATCCGTGCGTGACTTGGCGCTGATCGCCGTCGCTGCGTGCTTGTCGGGCCTGACGATCGACCTGTACCGTCCGGCGGTCTCGGCCATGATCGCCGACCTGGTAGCGCCCGAGAACCGCGCCAAGGCGTTTGCCTTGCTGTACTGGGCGATCAACCTCGGGGTCGCCGTCGCCGGGGTAACCGGTGGCCTGCTCGCCGCCCGCTCGTACTGGCTGCTGTTCATCGTCGATGCTGCCACCTGCCTGGCCTTCGCCGTCCTGATCGCGCGGAAGGTGCCGGAGACCAGGCCAGCGCGGCAAGCGGGAGAGCAGGGTGGCTACCGCCAGGCCGTCCGCGACGGCCTGCTGCTCACGCTCGCGGCCGCGATCCTGCTCGGGACGATCGTGTACCTGCAGAGCTTCGTCACGCTGCCACTCGCAGTCGCCGCCGACGGTCTCGGCCCCGAGGCGTATGGGCTCATCTACGCGGTGAACCCCATCGTGGTCATCATCGCCCAGATAGGCGTGCTCCGTGTCATCGACCGACTGCCCGGTGTCCCGACGCTTGCCATCTCGGCCGTGATCATGGGCGTCGGCTTCGGCTTGACCGCCGTAGCGTCGTCGGTGCCGTTCTACATGCTGACGGTCGTCGTCTGGACGCTCGGTGAGATCGGATTCAACGCGGTTGGGCCGGCGATGGTTGCCGACATCGCACCGGCACATCTGCGCGGCCGGTACAACGGCGTCATCGGCATGTCGTTCGGCGCGGCGGCCTTGGTCGCACCGTTGGTCGGCACGCAGGTATTCGAGAACTACGGGGAGACAGCACTGTGGACGGGCTGTCTGGTCCTCAGCATCGTTTCGGCCGCGGTCACCCTGGCGATGGGTCCGGCGGTGAAGCGCCGGATGACCACGTTGTCAGAGGCCAAGCTCGCCGAAAACGGGTAGTTCAGCCCGGACGGCTTGCCGGGCCTGCCGGGCACCTGGAGCGGCCACCGCGAGCCGGGCAAGCCGAACACATTCCTCGTAGGACACCTTCCGGAGTGCGGCAGCCACATCGGGAATCGCCTGCGGCGTCATGGAAAGGCTGGCAGCGCCGAGCCCCACCAGAACACAGGCCAGCGCCGGGTCCGCGGCCGCTTCCCCACAGACTCCCACCGGCCGCGCACGTTCCTGACCGGCCCGACAGGTCAGCTCGACCAGTTGGAGGACCGCCGGTTGCCAGGGGTCGCTGAGCTGCGCCAGGTCACCGGCATCCCGGTCGGCGGCCATCGTGTACTGGGTCAGGTCGTTGGTGCCGATACTGGCAAACCGGGCCGTTTGGAGGACCTGAGACGCCGAAAGCGCGGCCGCGGGCACCTCGATCATGACCCCAGGCACCTCGAGCCCCGCCTCGTCACACCGGGCGACGAAGTCAGCGGCTTCGTCGACCGTGGCCACCATCGGCGCCATCACCCAGACCTCCGCCCGCTCTCGCCGCGCCGCCCGGGATATTGCGGTGAGCTGGTCCGTGACGACCTGCGGTGAATTCTTGCCGATGCGCACCCCCCTGATACCGAGGGCGGGATTCCGCTCGGGTGGCTGGTCGAGAAACAGCAGCGGCTTGTCGACACCGCCGTCCAGGGTTCGCACGACGACGCGCTGACCGGGGAATGCACCCAGGACCTGGCGGTATGCCGCGACCTGCTCGTCGACCGTGGGGGCCTGGTGATGGTCGAGGAAGCAGAACTCGGTCCGGAGCAGACCCACACCCTCGGCGGCCGTCGCAACGGCGACACCTACCTGACCCGGGTCACCGACGTTGGCCATCAGCCGAACTCGCCGGCCATCGGCGGTCTGGCCCCGGCCGTCGAACGTGCGCGCCCGACGCACAGCCTTCCGGGCCCGCGTGATCTCCGCCGGGTCTGGCTCGACAATCACGGTGCCGGCCGAACCATCAACCAGGACGACGGTGTCGTCGGCGAGTTCGAGGACCCCGCGGGCCGCCATGACCGCCGGAATACCCGTCGAACGAAGCAGGATCGCTGCATGCGACGTCGGTCCCCCCTCGGCCGTGACAACCGCGACACAGGTCGCCGGGTCGAGCATCGCGGCGTCGGCCGGAGCGAGGTTGCGGGCGAGCAGGACGTAAGGCTCGGAGCGGTCCGGGATCCCGGGCGCGGGCATTCCTGACAACTCGGCGACGATGCGGTCACGGACGTCGGCGACGTCACGGGCACGCTCGGCAAGGTATCCGCCGAGCGAGGTCAGCCCGGCGGCGAACTCGCCAGCCGCATCCCATACTGCTCGTGCCGGAGATCCCAGCGCCGTCACCCGCAGCCGTGCTTCCCCGACCAAGATCGGATCGACGGCCATCAGCGCGGCTGCTTCGAGAATCGCCTTGCCGTCGCCGCGGGCGCTCGCCGCGCGGGCGGTGAGTTCGTCGCGCACCCGGCCGCTGGCGGCCGTGATCCGTTCGGCCAGAGCGGCCGCACTTGCTTCGTCGGGCAGACCCGGACCGGGCGGCGGTTCGACGACCGGGCCGGGCATGTGCACGACGGGGCCCACCGCCTGGCCATGGCTCACTCCGATCCCGACGATGTCAGCCATGCCTACTACTTTCTCCGGCGGATTTCTCGGCGATCAACTCCTCGGTATCGGTGTCCAGTGCCCCCTCCGTCGCATCGGAGGTGTCATCACGACCGGGCGTTCGCAGGTTCCAGCGGGTGATCACCCAGCGGAACACCAGGTAGTAGATGACCGCGTAGATCAACCCGATCAGGATCAGCAGCAGTGGGCGTTCGGCGATCCGGTAGTTGAGCAGGTAGTCGATCGCCCCCGCCGAGAAGCCGAAGCCGTCCCGGATCCCGAGCGCGTTGACCAACGCCAGGGAGGTGCCCGTCAGCACTGCGTGTATGAGGTACAGGGGGAACGCGACGAACAGGAACGAGAACTCGAGCGGTTCCGTCACGCCGGTGACAAACGAGGTAAGCGCAGCGGTGAGCATGATGCCGCCGACGATCTTCTTCTGCCTCGGCCGCGCGGTCTGCCAGATCGCCAGCCCTGCGGCGGGCAGGGCGAACATCATGATCGGGAAGAAGCCCGTCATGAACGGTCCCGCCGTCGGATCTCCACTGAGGAATCGGGCGATGTCCCCCGTGACGACGGCACCGCTGTCGGTGGTGTACTCGCCCAGGGTGAACCACGGAAACGAGTTGAGGATGTGGTGCAGCCCGAGGGGTATCAACAGCCGGTTCAGCGTTCCGTAGACACCGCCGCCGAGAACGTCGTTCTCGGTGACCCACTTGCTGAGCTCGTACAGGGCGCTGTCGAACGGCTTGTAGACGAAGCTCATCCCCACCGCGATCACCAAGGCGACGAAGGCGGTGACGATCGGCACGAACCGGCGTCCACCGAAGAACGCTAGATACGGGGGCAGCTTGATCCGGTAGTACCGCTGCCAGAGCAGCGCGGTGACGATTCCGATGATCAATCCGCCCAGTACCCCGAAGTTGATCAGTTCCTGTTCCTCGCCCTCCGACGCTTCGCCGAGGATGTACGGCGACATGGCATCGGTGACGGCCTTGAACACGACGTATCCGACCAAAGCGGCCAGCGCCGTCGCTCCGTCGGACTTCCGCGCGAAGCCGATCGCGACGCCGACGGCGAACAGGAGCGGCAAGTTGGCAAACAGCGCTCCACCGGCGGCGCCGATCACGTCGGCGACCGGCTCCAGCCAGCTGCCGACAACGTTGGCCAGGCCCTGCTCGCCCAGCATGTCCGGCTGGCCCAGCCGCAGCATCAACGCAGCAGCGGGCAACGCGGCGATCGGCAGCATCAGGCTGCGGCCGATGCGCTGCAGTTGAGGGAGGCCGGGAAAGCCGCGGCTCCCCTCCGTGGTCGAAACAGTGGTGGCCGACACGCGGAACCTCCGGCTGGTGCGGACTCGTCCGGACCAGTCTCCCGCCCGCCATGACTCGAAGTCGCATTCGGCTCCTCCCGAGTGACCGGGTTTGCGGTGCCAGCTCGTAAGCTCGGACCGACCAAGACGAGAGGCATCCCATGAGCCCTGCCGAGAAGATCCTCGCCGCTCTCGGCGGGGCCGAGAACATCATCGAGGTCGAGCCGTGCATCACCCGCTTGCGGGCAGAAGTCGAAGATCCGCGGCTTGTCGACGAGTCGGCCCTCAAGGCGGCGGGGGCTTACGGCGTACTCCGGTCGGGACACGCTGTGCAGGTCGTCGTCGGCCCGCAAGCCGACACCATTGCGTCCGACATCGAAGATCTGATGTGACATCCCTCACCGTGCGCGCGCCGATCGGCGGGCACGCATTGCCCGTCCGCAGCGTGCCGGACCCGGTCTTCGCCGCAGCGCTCGTCGGCCCGGGAGTGGCGATCGACCCGGTGCGCGGTGGCCGACTCGTCGCGGGGTCACCCGTCGGCGGAAAAGTCGTCAAGTTGCACCCGCACGCGTTCATCGTCCAGGTTCCAAACGGTGCCGGCGTGCTTGTCCACCTCGGCATAGACACGGTGCAGTTGGCGGGGGAAGGTTTCGAACTGCTCGTGCCGGAGGGATCTGACGTTGTGGCCGGCGCTGGCGTCGTCGCGTGGTATCCGGATGTGGTCGAGGCCACTGGGCGATCCGCCGTCTGCCCTGTCATCGCGCTCGACGCCGCCATCGAGGCCTTGTCCGACGTGCGAGAAACGGGCGAAGTCGCACCTGGCGACCCGCTGTTCAGCTGGGCTCGGTGAGTCGGGCCGGCGATCTGGTACGGGAGGTCAGCGTGCCGCTGACGCCGTCACAGCAGGTCGGCCGCCTTTCGGGCGGCGATGAGAACCGGGTCCCAGACCGGTGAGAACGGCGGCGCATACGACAGGTCGACCTGAGAAAGCTCGCCAACAGTCTGCTCAGTCCACAGGGCCAGGGCGAGGACATCGATCCGTTTGGCCGAGCCCTTCCGGCCGACGATCTGTGCGCCGAGCAGCCGGCCATCCGGCTTCTCGGCCAGGACCTTCACCGTCATCGGCTGGGCTCCCGGAAAGTAGCCGGCCCGGGTCGTGGACTCGATGGTCGCCGTGACGAAGTCGAGGCCAGCACGTCGAGCGTCCTTCTCCCGCATCCCGGTGCGGGCCACCTCCAGGTCGCAGACCTTGCTGATGGCGGTGCGAACGACGCCGGGAAAAACCGCGTCGCCGCCGGCCAGGTTGGTGCCGAGAACGCGGCCCTGCTTGTTGGCGTGCGTTCCCAGCGGGACGTGCACCGGCGCGCGAGCCACCCGGTCGAAGCTCTCGACGCAGTCGCCGGCGGCCCAGATCGCGTCGTGTCCCTCCACCTGCATCCGATCGTCGACGCGCAGCCCGCCGTGCTCACCGATCGGCAGGCCGGCCTGTTTGGCAAGCGATGTCGCAGGCTGAACGCCGATGCCCAGAACCACGATGTCGGCGGGAAAGGCCCGTCCGCCCGCAACCACCGCCTGCACAGAACCGTTGTCACCCGCTTCGAAGCCCTCGACCGGCATATCGGTCTCGACCTCGATGCCCATGCCCTCCATGGCCTCGTGCACCTGCCGGCCCAAGTCTGGGTCCAGGGAGGACATGGGCTCGGCCGCCTTGTCGATGACCGTCACGTCCAGACCGCGGTGAACCATGGCCTCGGCCATCTCGATCCCGATGTACCCACCGCCGACGATCACTGCCCGCTTCGGGTCGTCCTTCTCGAGCCGGTCGAGTAGGGCCGCGCCGTCGTCGAGAGTCTGTACGCCATGGATGGCGCTGCTGTCGACGCCGGGCACGTCCGGCCGGATCGGCTCGGCGCCCGTGGCGATCACAAGCTGGTCGAACTCGACTTTCCCCCGCGTTCCGCTCTCCTGCTCGACGAAGTCCACGGCGCGCCGGTCGATGTCGATCCGGACCGCCTGGGTGCGCATGCGGACGTCGATTCCCTTCTTCCGGTGCTCCTCCGGTGTGCGAGCGACAAGCTCGTCCGGGCCGTCGACGATGCCGGCCGTCCAGTACGGGATTCCGCATGCGGAGTAGGACGTCCAATGCCCCCGTTCAAGCACGACGATGTCCAGCGTCCGACCGTGTTTCTTCGCCGTGCGTAGTGCTTGGGACGCCGCGCTCATCCCACCGGCGTCGCCGCCGATCACGACCACGCGTTCACCCATGGCCACACCATGGCACAGCGCTAAGGGACCTGGCCGAAGCGGTGGCGACGGATCCAAGCGTGCATTGCAATCGCCGCTGCGGCCCCGGCGTTGATCGAGCGGGTGGACCCGTATTGCGCGATGGACAACACCGCTTCCGCACCATCGCGGGCCGCCGCGGAAAGCCCTGGCCCCTCTTGGCCAAACAGCAGGACGCAGCGCTCCGGCAGGTCGTACGTCTCCAGTGGCACCGCACCGGGCAGGTTGTCCACCGCCAACACGGTGAGGTCGCGCTCGCGCGTCCACGTCAGCAAGGCGTCGACGGTTGGGTGGTGGACGACGTGCTGGTAACGGTCGGTGACCATCGCGCCGCGACGGTTCCAGCGTCGTCGGCCGACGATGTGCACAGCCGCGGCCAGGAACGCATTAGCCGTACGGACCACCGAGCCGATGTTCAGGTCGTGTTGCCAGTTCTCGACCGCGACGTGGAACGGGTGCCGCCTGGCGTCAAGGTCGGCCACGATCGCGTCGAGGCGCCAGTAGCGGTACTGGTCTGCGACGTTGCGCCGGTCACCCTCGCGCAACAGATCGGGATCGAGCCGGGGGTCGTCCGGCGCTAGACCCGTCCATGGGCCGACACCGGGCACGGACACGTCGTCCACGAACGTCACGCGAGCCCGAGATCCGGCAGACCGTAGGCGGCGCGGTACTCCAGCCCGGCCTCCTCGATACGCTCCCGGGCACCGGTCGAGTTGTCGACGATCACCGCAACGGCGACGACCTCAGCGTCCTGGTCGTGCAGCGCCTCGACGGCGGCGAGGACGCTTGCCCCCGTCGTCGACGTGTCCTCGACCGCAAGCACCCGGCGGCCACTCACGTCTGGTCCCTCGATCCTGCGCTGTAAACCGTGCGCCTTCTCGCTCTTGCGGACCACGAATGCGTCGAGCCGCCGACCATGGATGGCGGCCGCGTGCAGCATGGCGGTAGCTACCGGGTCGGCGCCCAGGGTCAGCCCCCCGACAGCGTCGTATTCGAGGTCGGCGGTGAGGCTCAGCATGACCTGACCCACCAGCGGCGCGGCTTGACCGTCGAGGGTGATGCGCCGCAGGTCGACGTAGTGGTCGGCTTCCCGCCCAGAGGACAAGACCACCCGGCCTCGGAACACAGCCTTTTCCGTGATCAGGCGCCGCAACTCCTCCCGTACGCTCACAGCGAGTGAGCGTACGACGGGCGGCACGGCCCGGCATTCCGAGCGGTCTAGCGCTTGGCCTGAGCGACGCCACGCTGGCCGCGGCGGTTGGCCGGATGCCGGCGGCCCAGGGCGATCACCACCCGGCGCGGCAGCCGAGGGACGACGGTGGCGACCGCCTTGTAGAAAGCGCCGGGAATGGAAACGACTTTGCCGTGCGCGAGATCTTGCAGGGCGATGCGGACGAGCTGGTCAGGGTCGAGCCAGAGAGCCGACGGCAGCGCCGCCATGTCGACTCTCGCCCGGTCATGGAACTCGGTCCGGGCGAAACCGGGCGCCAGCACCATCATCCGGACGCCGGTTCCGGTAAGCGTCCCGGCCAGTCCTTCGGTGAACGCTGTGACGTACGCCTTGGCGGCGCTGTAGGTTCCGCGCGGTACCCACGCCGCGATGGATGACACGTTGACGACGGCTCCATGACCGCGCTCGACCATGCCGGGAAGCACAGCATGCGTCAGCCGCACCACGGCTCGAACGAGGACGTCAAGCATCCGCTCCTCGTCGGCGATGTCGTTGGCGAGGAACGGCCGCCGCAAGCCATATCCGGCGTTGTTCACCAATAGGTCGACCGGGCGATCCTTGTCACGCAGCCGCGTCTCGACCAGTGCTGTCCCGGCGGGCGTGGCCAGGTCGGCCAGCAGCACCTCGGCTTCAATATCGTGCCGCGAGCTCAGCTCGGCGGCGACTGTCTCCAGCCGCTCGGCGTCACGCGCCACCAGCACCAGGTCGTGACCAGCGGCGGCAAGTTGATGGGCGAAGGCAAGCCCGATCCCCGACGTCGCTCCGGTCACCACCGCGATGGCCACAGGCGGACCCTAGCCGCGGTCAGGATCGAGTGACGGTGAGCGCGTCTTTGGTTTCGTCGAGGTCGACGACGACGGTGTCACCGTCGCGGATCTCGCCGGCCAGAATCGCCTTCGCCAGCTGGTCGCCGATCGCGGACTGAACCAGTCGTCGCAGCGGCCGAGCCCCGTACACGGGGTCGTACCCGGTGAGCGCGAGCCACTCCTTGGCGGCCTCGGTGACCTGCAGGGTCAGCCGCCGGTCGGCGAGTCGAGCGGACAGCTGAGCCACCTGGATCTCGACGATGCGGGCCAGCTCGTCGGCTCCGAGCGCATCAAAGAGGACGATCTCGTCCAGGCGGTTGAGGAACTCCGGCTTGAACGACATCCGGACGATCTCCATGACCTTGTCCCGCTTGGTGGCGTCGTCGAGCATCGGATCAGCGAGGAAGACCGAGCCTAGGTTCGAGGTCAGGATCAGGATCGCGTTGCGGAAGTCCACTGTGCGGCCCTGACCGTCGGTGAGCCGGCCGTCGTCGAGTACCTGCAGCAAGACGTCGAACACCTCCGCGTGTGCCTTCTCGATCTCGTCCAGCAGAATCACCGAGTACGGCCGGCGGCGGACGGCCTCGGTGAGCTGGCCGCCCTCCTCGTAGCCGATGTACCCCGGCGGCGCGCCGACGAGCCGAGCGACGGTGTGCCTCTCGCCGTATTCGCTCATGTCGATACGCACCATCGCCCGCTCGTCGTCGAACAGGAACCCGGCGAGCACCTTGGCCAGCTCGGTCTTGCCGACGCCGGTCGGCCCGAGGAACAGGAACGAGCCGGTCGGACGGTCCGGGTCTGAGATTCCGGCGCGGGCCCGGCGCACGGCATCGGCGACCACCCGCACAGCGGCCCGCTGCCCGACGACTCGGCGGCCGAGCTCGTCCTCCATCCGCAGCAACTTGCCGGTCTCACCCTCCAGCAGGCGGCCGGCCGGGATCCCGGTCCACGCCGACACCACATCGGCGATGTCATCCGGGCCGACCTCCTCCTTGACCATCGGGTCAGCGACCGGGGTCTCTGCCTCCGCGGCGGCCGCGAGCTCCTTCTCCAACTCCGGGATACGGCCGTAGAGGATCTCGCTTGCGCCCGCCAGGTCGCCGTCGCGCTGGGCCCGCTCAGCCTGGCCGCGAAGCTCATCGAGCTGCTCCTTCAACGCGCCCACCCGGTTCAGGCTGGACTTCTCCTGCTCCCACCGCGCTTCGAGTCCGCGCAGCTCCTCCTCGGCGTCGGCCAACTCGGCCCGAAGCTTGGTCAGCCGCTCCATCGAGGCCTCGTCGGACTCCTTCTCCAGCGCGAGCTCCTCCATCTTCATCCGGTCGACCGCACGCCGTAGCGAGTCGATCTCGACCGGGCTGGAGTCGATCTCCATTCGCAGCCGGGACGCGCCCTCGTCGACGAGGTCGATGGCTTTGTCCGGTAGCTGCCGGCCGGTGATGTACCGGTGCGACAGCGTCGCAGCGGCGACCAAGGCGGCGTCGGAGATCTGCACCTTGTGGTGCGCCTCATAACGTTCCCTCAGGCCGCGCAAGATCGCGATGGTGTCCTCGACACTCGGCTCGCCCACGAACACTTGCTGGAACCGCCGCTCCAGAGCCGCGTCCTTCTCGATCCGCTCGCGGTACTCGTCCAGCGTCGTCGCACCGACCATGCGCAGCTCACCGCGGGCAAGCATGGGCTTGAGCATGTTGCCGGCGTCTATGGTCGAATCACCGGTGGCACCGGCGCCCACGACGGTGTGCAACTCGTCGATGAACGTGACGACCTGGCCCTCGCTAGCCCGGATTTCGTCCAGGACGGCCTTGAGCCGCTCCTCGAACTCACCGCGGTATTTGGCGCCGGCCAGCATGGCGCCGAGGTCGAGCGCCACCAACCGCTTCCCGCGCAGGGACTCCGGCACGTCGCCGGCCACGATGCGCTGGGCCAGCCCTTCGACGACGGCGGTCTTGCCTACGCCCGGCTCGCCGATGAGGACGGGATTGTTCTTGGTGCGCCGAGACAGGACTTGGATGACCCGACGGATCTCCGCGTCCCGTCCGATGACCGGGTCGATCTTGCCCTCACGCGCCCGCTCGGTGAGGTCGACGCCGTACTTGTTCAGCGCGTCGTAGGTGCCCTCCGGATCGGGGCTGGTGACCCGCGCGGTGCCGCGCACCTGGGTGAAGGCAGCGCGCAACCGCTCGGCGGTGACGCCGTGACGGTTCAGCAGTTCGCGCACCGGCGACTCGACGTGCGCCAGCCCGACGAGCAGATGCTCGGTGGACACGTACTCGTCCTCGAGTTCTTTCGCGACCTCGCCGGCATGCGAGAGGACCGCGTAGGTCTGCCGCGCGAGCCCTGGAGCGGAGACCGTCGAACCGGACGCCGAGGGCAGCGCAGCCAGCGCAGCGTCGACGTCCCGGCCGACCGCGGCGGCATCGGCACCTGCAGCCTCGAGCAGGGGTCTGGTCAGCCCGTCTGTCTGCGCGAGCAGAGCGCGCATCAGGTGCACGGGTTCGACGGCGGAGTGACCCGCCGTCGCCGCACTGCGCACCGCGACGGACAGAGCCTCCTGAGCCTTGGTCGTCAGCTGGTCGTTCATCGCTCTCCTGTGCTGCTGCGTTGTCAGTGTCTACCTACCACAACCATCGCAGACTTGAGCCTGTTCCGCTCAACCTTTGCCTGTCGTCTTCACTGAAGATCTCCGGAACGAGATCAAGCTGGCCATGCCAGTGTTGACCGATGACTCTGTTGGACCGGCTGGCGGCGGTGGTCGGTCCGCGGCATGTGCTGACCGACGAGGCACTCACCCGCGGCTATCGCACCGACTGGACCGGCCGATGGGTGGGTCGATCGCTGGCGGTCGTCCGGCCCGCGTCGACGGCGGAGGTGGCGGAGGTCGTGCGGGCCTGCGCTGCGGCCGGGGTCTCGCTGGTGCCGCAGGGCGGCAATACCGGCCTGGTAGGAGCGTCGGTCCCGGCCGACGGTGAGGTCGTCCTGAGCCTGCGCCGGTTGAACACCATCGACTCGGTCGACCCGGTCGGCCGGACATTGGGCGCTCAGGCGGGAGTGACGGTTGCCGACGCACAGCGTGCGGCCGCCGCCGGCGGCCTGATGCTGGGCATCGACCTCGCAGCGAGAGAGTCAGCGACGTTGGGCGGGGTTGTCGCGACGAACGCCGGCGGGTTGCGGGTCGTGCGGCACGGCACCACCCGCGCACAGATGCTCGGCGTCGAGGCGGTACTCGCCGACGGGTCCGTGCTGCGCCGGTGGACCGGCCTGGCGAAGGACAACGTCGGGTATGACCTGGTCGGCCTGCTCACCGGCAGCGAGGGCACGCTCGCCGTCATTACCAAAGCGCTGATGCGGCTGGTACCGCCAGCGGTCGACGTGCACGTGGCCTTGATCGGGATCGCGTCCCTCGGCGCGGCCGTCGACGTGCTCGGCGACGTTGTTCGTGCCGGATCCATGGTCGAGGCAGCGGAGTTCTTCCATGCCGACGGCCTGGCCCTGGTTCGCGAGACGCTGGGGCTGCGGCCGCCATTCCCGGTCGACCACCCCACCTACCTGCTGCTGGAGCTCTCCCGCACCACCCAGGACGGCGTCGCCGATCTGCTCGAGCGGCAGGGCCGCCGGGTCGCCGACGCGACCATCGACGCCGGGCCGGCGAGCCGGCTATGGGCGTACCGCGAGGCGCACACCGAGGCTGTCAGCGCGGCGGCGGCTTCCGGCGGCGCACCGGCAGTGAAGGTCGACGTGTCGGTGCCGCCGGCGCGGCACGATTCTTTCGAGTCCGAGCTGCGCACCGTGTTGACGGCTCGGTTCCCGACGGCGCAGGTCGTGACCTATGGGCACCTCGCCGAGGGCAACTCGCACGTCAACCTGCTCGGCCTGCCGGAGGACGCGGCCGAAGACGCGACCGACGTGGTGCTGCGACTCGTCGTCGATCACGGCGGGAGCATCAGCGCCGAGCACGGGATCGGCCGGGCGAAGCAGCGGTGGCTCTCGCTGGCCCGGTCGCCGGCCGACATCGCAGCCATGCAGGCGATCAAGCGCGCCCTCGACCCCCAGGGGTTGCTCTCGCCCGGCGTTTTGCTGCCGCCGGCCAACCCGGAATGACCACGTTCACCACCCCTGTGCATACATCACCAGGCATGTAAGCCTCGTGATGTACGGGTAAGCCTGGTGAACGTGGTCATTCCGGCGAGGGGCCGCCGGGCGGACGAAACCCCGCGCGTGAATGCCATGGACGGCCGGACGAAAGGCAGGCGTCGAGATCGCGATGTCAGGTGAGCATCCGGCGGGGCTCGAACCGGGCCAGGGTGTGTGGCGCCATCTTGGTGGCGAGCCAGGAGAACTCGGCACTCAGTTCGGCCAGCCGTTCCCGGACGGCGTCGAGCTCGGCCTCGAGCTCGAGGATGCGCTTGATGCCGGCAAGGTTGACGCCCTCTTCCTGCGACAGCCGCTGAACCTCGCGGAGCAGCTCGATGTCGCGCCGCGAATACCGACGGCTGCCGCCACCGGCTCGACCTGGTGTTACCAGGCCCAGCCGGTCGTACTGCCGCAGCGTCTGCGGATGCATGCCGGCCATGTCGGCCGCTACGGAGATCACGTAGAGCGGCTCGTCGTCGCGGACCAGGCGGGCGGCGCCGGTCACGGTGACGACGAAGCGCGAACCGGCATCCATCGTCAGCCGCCCTTCAGCGCCAACTTCATCAGATCGGCCCGGATGTCGTCGCCCGAAGTCGCGTCCCGGAAGGTCTCCAGAGCCTCCTTGGCCTGACCGTCGACTCGCTGGGGCACCATGATCTCGACCGTTGCGAGCAGGTCACCCCGCGTTCCGTCGGGCCGTGCGGCACCCCGGCCACGCACCCTGAACGTGCGGCCGTTGGGGGTTCCCGGCGGCACTTTGAGCGTCACTGGCGCGCCGTTCAGGGTCGGCACCTTGACCTCAGCGCCCAGGGTGGCCTCGGGGAACGTCACAGGAACAGTGACGGTGAGATGCTCGCCCCGCCGGCCGAACACCGGGTGCGGCGAGACGTGCACGCTGACGTAGAGGTCGCCCGCCGGCCCACCTCGCTCGCCCGGTGCTCCCTTGCCTTTGAGCCGGATGCGCTGACCGTCGCGGACACCGCCGGGGATCCGCACGCGCATCACCCGGCTCGTGGTGCCACGGCCGGATCCGTTGCACACCGGGCACGGGTCGTCGACGACCAGACCGCGGCCCTTGCACTCGCGGCATGGCTCGGACAGCGAGAACCGGCCCCCTGCCTCCCTACTGGTATGGCCGGTGCCGTTGCATGTCGGGCAAACCCGCGGAACGGTACCTGCCCTGGCCCCGGTCCCCGCGCAGGCCGTGCACGCTGAGGCACTGGTCATGCGCAGGGGCACCGTGACGCCGTCGACGGCCTCGGTGAAGCCGATCGTGACGTCGCTTTCGACGTCCGCGCCGCGCCGGGGCTGAGTCGTGCGGGACCGCTGCCCAAACAGTCCGCCGAACACGTCGCCGAGCCCGCCACTCTGCCCACCGGCCGTCTGCCCGCCGAACAGGTCACCGAGGTCGAAGTTAAACGAACCGCCGCTGCCGGAGCGCGCTCCGGTCGGCACCCGGAAGCCACTGCCGAACAGCGACCGCGCTTCGTCGTACTCCTTGCGTTTGTCCGGGTTGGACAGCACGGAATAAGCCTCGGAGACTTCCTTGAACCGAGTCTCGGCGGCCTTGTCGGTCGAGTTACGGTCGGGGTGCAAATCCCGAGCCAGGTTTCGGTATGCCTTCTTGATCGCCGCCGCGTCGGCATCCTTGGGGACGCCGAGGATCTTGTAGTAGTCCTTTTCGAGCCAGTCCTTCGTGCTCATCGACGTCCTCCTCTCCGTCAACCGCCGATCGGTACTCAGTCTTCGTCAGAATCAACAACGTTCGCGTCGTCGGCTACCGGTAGCGCCTCGGTCGGTTCGGCCACCGCGACCCTGGCCGGCCGAAGGATCCGGCTGCCGTAGCGATAGCCGGGCATGAGGATCTGCGTGCACGTCGGAACGTCGAACTCGTCGGAGTACTCGTGCATCAGCGCTTCGTGCACCTTGGGATCGAACGGGTCGCCGGGCTCGCCGTAGCGTTCCAACCCGATCTTCGTGACCGCCGCCTCCAGGGCTTCGGCCACCGAGCGGAATCCACCGTTGAGATCGCCGTGGTCGCGAGCTCGACCGATGTCGTCGAGCACCGGCAGCAGGTCGAGCAGGACCGATGCGACCGCATTCTCGCGGGCGGCGTCGCGGTCCCGCTCGACCCGGCGCCGGTAGTTGACGTACTCCGCCTGCAGCCGACGCAGGTCGTCGAGCCGCTCGGCTGCCTCGGCCTGCGCTGCGGCGAGCGGATCGCCGCCGACTACCCCGGTCGGATGTACCGTTGCCCGGCTCGCGGCTGCGCCTTCACGCAATGCCCCGGTCTCCGGGTCGATGCGACGGCGATCATGGACCACCGGGCCGACGGATTCATCGGCCTCGGTGGGCTGGTCGCGGTCGGTCACTTCTCGCCCTTCTCCTCATCGATGATCTCAGCCTCGACGACATCCTCCTCGGTGCCAGCGGACGACGTCTCGGCGGCCTCGGTCGAGGTGTCGGCGAAGCCTGGCCCTGCGCCCGGGCCGCCCTGGTCCGAGGCTGCCGACGCGGCGCCGGCGTACATCGCCGTGCCCAGAGCCTGGCTGGCGGTCGCCAGCCGCTCGGTGCTGGACTTGATCGCTGCGTCGTCGTTCCCGTCGAGGGCCTTCTTCAGCTCGGCCAGCGCGGAATCGACGTCGGAGCGGATCTCCGGGGATAGCGTATCGACCTTCTCGGCGTTGTCAGCGAGGAACTTCTCGGTCTGGTAGACGAGCCCCTCTGCCTGGTTGCGGTTCTCGGCGGCCTCGCGTCGGCGGTGGTCCTCCTCGGCGTACTGCTCGGCCTCGCGCATCATCCGGTCGATTTCATCCTTCGGCAACGACGAACCACCGGTGATGGTCATCGACTGCTCCTTGCCGGTGCCAAGGTCCTTCGCGGACACGTGCACGATCCCGTTGGCGTCGATGTCGAAGGTGACCTCTATCTGCGGGACGCCGCGCGGCGCCGCCGGCAGACCGGTCAGCTCGAAGTTGCCCAGGGCCTTGTTGCTGCGGGCCATCTCCCGCTCGCCCTGGTAGACCTGGATCATCACCGACGGCTGGTTGTCGTCGGCCGTGGTGAACACCTCCGACCGCTTGGTCGGGATCGTCGTGTTGCGCTCGATTATCTTGGTCATCACGCCGCCCTTGGTCTCGATGCCCAGCGACAGCGGGGTGACGTCGAGCAGCAGAACGTCCTTGACCTCGCCGCGCAGTACGCCGGCCTGCAGGCTGGCGCCGACGGCGACGACCTCGTCCGGGTTGACGCCCTTGTTCGGCTCCTTGCCCCCGGTGAGTTGCCGGACCAGGTCGACGACGGCGGGCATCCGGGTGGAGCCGCCGACGAGCACGACGTGGTCGATCGAGGCGACCGAGATGCCGGCGTCCTTGATGACCTGCTCGAACGGCGACTTACAGCGGGCGAGCAGGCCGGTCGTCATCTGCTCGAACTGCGCGCGGGACAGGCCCTCGTCAACGTGAACAGGGTTCTTGTCGGCATCCTGCGCGATGTACGGCAGTGAGATCGACGTCTGCGTGCTGGACGACAGCTCGATTTTTGCCCGCTCCGCGGCCTCGCGGACGCGCTGCATGGCGATCTTGTCCTTGGCCAGGTCGATGCCGTTGCTCGCCCGAACCCGGTCGATCAGCCAGTCGACGATCTCCTGATCCCAGTCATCACCACCGAGGTGGTTGTCTCCGCTGGTCGCCTTCACCTCGACGACACCCTCGCCGATCTCTAGCAAGGAGACGTCGAACGTGCCGCCGCCGAGGTCGAAGACGAGGATGGTCTGGTCCTTCTCGCCCTTGTCCAAGCCATATGCGAGCGCGGCCGCGGTCGGCTCGTTCACGATCCGCAGCACGTTGAACCCGGCGATCTCGCCGGCCTCCTTGGTGGCCTGCCGCTGGGCGTCGTTGAAATACGCGGGCGTGGTGATGACGGCGTCGGTGATGGTCTCGCCCAGGTACGCCTCGGCGTCTCGCTTCAGCTTCTGCAGCACAAACGCGGAGATCTGCTGCGCGGTGAAGGTCTTGGCGTCGATCTCCACCTTCCAGTCGGTCCCCATGTGCCGCTTCACCGACCGCACGGTGCGGTCGACGTTGGTGACGGCCTGCCGCTTCGCGACTTCGCCGACGAGGATCTCGCCGTTCTTGGCGAACGCGACGACCGACGGCGTGGTCCGCGACCCCTCGGCATTGGCGATGACGGTGGGCTCGCCGCCCTCCAGGACCGCGACGACGGAGTTCGTCGTCCCGAGGTCGATGCCTACGGCTCGTGTCATTGTGTGCTACCTCCGATGGTCTTTCTCGTTGAGTGGCTCGGGCTCAAGTATTCCCAGTCCGTGCCGGCTGTCAACTTTGCCTTGAGTCCAGCAGGCTCAACTTGTGCTCGCTACAGTCAACGCCAGGGCAGAGCGCGGCATTCCAAGACCGGACCTACGCTTTGAGCATGCTGCGGCGTATGCGGGACGAGACCGGCGGGCCGAACATCAAGACCCGCCTCGTCGCGTTGCTCGCGGCGGTAGGTCTGCTGGTCGTCACGGCGCCGGCGGTGGTCCCGCTGGTTCGATGGATCGCCGACCAGATCTGGTGACCGCGCCGCCTGTCACCACTCCCGACACCCGGTTGCAATCGGCCCGCCGACTCCTGGGAGTTGACGCAGCCCGAGGCGTCGCCCTGATCGGGATGATGTCGGTCCACATCGTTCCCGCCATCGGAACCGACGGCAGCACCAGTACGACCTACCTGATCGCCAGCGGCCGATCCGCTGCCCTGTTCGCCCTGCTCGCCGGTGTCGGGCTCGCCTTGGCGAGCGGGGGGCCGACTCCTCGTCGGGGCCGGCCGCTCCTGGCAGCCATGGCCGCCACCACGGTCCGGGCGGCGGTTCTCGCGTTGGTCGGGTTCTTCCTCGGTGCATTCGAGTCCGGACTCGCGATCATCCTGGTCTACTACGCGTTGCTGTTCGTCGTGGCGACTCCGTTCCTGGGCCTGCGGGCTCGGGTGCTGCTGCCGTTGGCCGCTGCAGCCGCGGTACTTACGCCGGTGCTCAGCCAGTGGCTGCGCGCCGCGATGCCGCCGCCGTCCTATGGCAACCCCACGCTGGAGTCGCTCGCCGACCCGGTCGGTCTGTTCCGCGAGCTCACCGTGACCGGCTACTACCCCGTGCTGACCTGGAGTGCCTACATCTTGGCCGGGCTCGCGGTGGGCCGGCTGGCGCTCGCCGACCGGCGAACTGCCTGGGCGGTGATGCTCGGCGGGGCGGTCCTCGCGGTCGTAGCCTGGGCGACGTCGTGGTTCCTGCTGAACGCCGGGGACGGGCTTGCCGCACTGAGGGCCGCAGGTGCGGGCCAGCACCCGGCCGGCGGCCGCCCGCTGGAAATGGCGTTGACGACGTCGTTCTACGGCACCACGCCGACTACGGACTGGTGGTGGCTCGCGATCGCCGCTCCCCACTCCGGCTCCACATTCGATCTGCTGCACACGATCGGGACCGCCTGCTTTGTCCTTGGACTCATGCTGTTGTTGATGCGCGTGGCCCGGCCGGCGTTGTGGCCGCTGGCCGCCATCGGCAGCATGACCTTCACGCTCTACTCGCTGCACGTGGTGCTGATCTCGACGGTGCTGCCCGACACCATCCCGAACGTGCTGCTCTGGCACGTGCTCGTCGCGCTCGCGATCGCCGTTCCGTGGCGGATGTACGTCGGCCGCGGCCCGCTCGAAGCGCTGGCCGCCAATGCGGCCGGCACGGCATCCGCGGCCGTGCTGGGGAGTGGACGCCAGTCACGGGCTATTCCGGGCTAGAGAGTGGCGATGGCCAGACCGATTCGCAGAGGGTTTCGGTCAGCGGCTCGCCCGCTCTTCCGCCAGCGCGACGGTATTACGCAACAACATGGCGACGGTCGTCACTCCGACGCCACCGAGACGCGGTGTGATCCAGCCCGCGACCTCCGCGCACTCTTCGGCGACATCGGGCAGGAGCTTGCGGCCATCCCACGTGATCCCGCCACTCACCGCGATCGCGCCGGGTTTGAGCATGTGCGGCTGGACGATGCCCGGGCTGCCCACTGCCGAGATGACGATGTCGGCCCGCCTCGTGTAGCGCTCGATGTCGGGAACGGCCGAGTGCACCACGGTCACAGCCGCATTCGCGCCGGGTGCCTTCAGCGTGAGCAAGAGGCTCAGCGGCCGGCCGAGGGTTGGCCCACGCCCGACAATCACCACCTCCCTGCCGGCGATCTCCAGCCCGTAGTGCTGGAAGATCGCCTGGATCCCGGCCGGAGTCGCCGGAACCGGCCCCGGCTCCTGCAACACCAGCTTGCCCAGATTCACCGGGTGGAGCCCGTCCGCATCCTTCGCCGGGTCCATGGCAAGAAGCGCGGCGTTGAAGTCGAAGCTTTCGGGAACAGGATGCTGGATCAGATACCCGCTTACCCGATTGTCCTCGTTGAACCAATCGACAGCCGCGAGCAGGTCGCCCTGGCCTGCCGACAGTGGGATCTGGACGTCGAAGGACTCGATCCCGACCCGCGCACACGTGTCGTGCTTCTTACGCACGTACCCCGCGGACGCGGGATCGTCACCAACGAGGATCGTTCCCAGCCCGACGCCTGCACCGTTCCGCCGCAGGGCAGCGACCCGCTTGCGAACCTGTTCGAGCACCGCTTCCGCGACCGGAGCGCCTTCGAGGAGCTGTGCGGTCATCCCCGCAGCCTAGGCAGGATCCCGGAACATACTGGCGATGCCGGGCCGACCGGCGGTCCAGACGTCGGTGACCAGGTGCACACCGGGGCGGTAAGCCAGGTGGACGTACGACGGCGCGTCCATGACGACAAGGTCCGCTCGCGCGCCGGGGACCAGCCGCCCGACGTTGGTTCGGCGCAGCGCGGTCGCACCACCGACGGTTGCTGACCACACGGCCTCGGCAGGTGTCATCCGCATCTCGCGGACCGCCAGAGCAATGCAGAATGGCATCGACGAGGTGAAGCACGAGCCGGGATTGCAGTCGGTGGCGATGGCGACGGTGACACCGGAATCGAGCAGTCTGCGCGCGTCGGGGTATGGCGAGCGGGTCGAGAACTCGACGCCTGGCAACAGCGTCGCGACCGTTCCCGACGACGACAGGGCGTCGATGTCGGCCTCGGTCAGGTAGGTGCAGTGATCGGCGCTGGCGGCGCCGAGCTCGCAGGCAAGCTGAACGCCCGGACCCGGCCCGAGCTGGTTGGCGTGAATTCGGGCCTCAAGGCCATGACGTATGCCCGCAGTCAAGATGGCGCGCGACGCATCGACGTCGAATGCGCCGCGCTCGCAGAACACATCCACCCAACGAGCGTGCTCCGCGCAGGCTCCGAGCATCTCGCCGGTCACGAGCTCGACGTACGCCGCCGGATCGTCGGCATACTCCGCTGGCACAACGTGTGCTCCCAGGTAGGTCGTCTCGTCCGTCCACTGCCGGGCAAGTGCCAGTGCGCGGGCCTCATCCCGAACTGTCAGCCCGTACCCGCTCTTGATCTCGATCGTCGTTGTTCCCTGCCGGCGCATCTCGGCGACGAGTCGAGCCAGGTTGGCGGCGAGCTCCTCATCCGAGGCGGCGCGAGTGGCGGCGACCGTCGTCCGGATACCGCCCGCCTCGTACGGGCGCCCGGCCATCCGAGCATCGAACTCAGCGGCCCGGTCGCCTGCGAATACCAGATGGGAGTGGCTGTCGACGAAGCCCGGCAGCACGCATCGGCCTCCGGCGTCGACTTTCGCATCGGTGCTCGGCGCTTGTGTGCTCGGCCCGACCCATGCGACCAGTCCATCCGCGCCTATGACCAGCGCGGCATCAGCGATCTCCCCGAGCGGCGAGCCGGCACCGTACTCGGGCGAACCGGTGACGAGCAGCCCGATCCTGTCCAGCAAGGTCGTCGGCACGAAGCAAACGTAGGGGTTACGGAAATGATGGTGAACCGCAAACCCGGACAGCAGCTCGGTGGCACTGTCCCGACGTGTACCCCGACCGAACCCCTGGGGGCTGCGAGGGCGACCCTGACCCAGATTTCCGGATCATTCCCGACTGTGCTCGCGGCGCATGGCGACGACGCTGTGGCCAGACCACTGCCCGAGCCTGGCCCAGGGAGATCCCATGACCGCCGCACCAACCGACGTTGCGACTCGGCCGGAGTCGACGCACACCTTGCCGGCTTCCCCGCCGCGTGGCCCGATCGTCGCGATCGCGACCTGGAGTGCCCGCCATCGGTGGACCGCCCTCATTCTCTGGATCGCCTTCGTGGCGGCAGCCGTCGTCGGCGGTGGTTCGATCACAGCACAGGAAGCCGATGAGGCCGACGAAACCGTTGGCGCCTCGGCCGGTGCAGACCTCGCCCTGCTCGACGCCGACTTCGGTGAGGTGCCGACCGAGTCCGTCCTGGTGCAGAACGCGACAGGCGGCGCAATCGACATGACGGCATCGGGACAGGCTGTCGCGGAGCTCGGAGATGAACTCGACGGTCTCCCTGGTGTCGCTGACGTCGGGGAGTCCGTCCCCTCGGCCGACGGAACGTCGCTGCTGATACAGGTGGCCCTGGACGGGGGCTCCGGCAACGACGACCAGCGCGCAGCTGCTGTCGACGACGCGGCGCTGGATGTCAAGGAAGTTGTCGGCGAGGTCGCGGCCGCGCATCCCGAGCTGCGGATCGAGCAGGTCGGGGATTCGACGATCGGCGCAGCTCTTGATCAGGTGTACGACGACGACTTCGCCAAGGCGGAGTTCATCTCCGTCCCGGTCACACTGATCATCCTGCTGGTCGTGTTCGGCGCTCTTATTGCCGCCGGTGTCCCGATCCTGCTCGCGCTGTCGTCGGTCGCGGCCGCAGTGGGACTGTCGGCATTCGCGTCCTACCTCGTGCCGACCACTGACCTGCTCAGCTCTGTCGTTCTGCTCGTCGGCATGGCCGTCGGCGTCGACTACTCCCTGTTCTATATCCGACGCGACCGCGAGGAGCGAGCCAAGGGCGACTCGGTCGACCACGCGATCGCCGTGACCGCCGCGACATCAGGACGGGCCGTGGTCGTCTCGGGACTCACGGTCATGGTTGCCATGGCGGGCATGTTCCTCTCCGGCTTCTCGATCTTCTCGGCCTTCGCCATGGGCACGATCCTCGTGGTGGCGGTTGCCGTGCTCGGCTCGGTGACTGTGTTGCCGGCACTGCTGTCGATCCTGGGCCGTTGGGTCGACCGGCCGCGCGTTCCGCTGGTCTGGCGCCTGCAGCGGCGTGCCGGCGGATCGCGGCTTTGGCCCGCAGTGTTGCGTCCCGTCCTGCGTCGGCCTGGTGTCGCCTTGACCCTGGGCGTCCTCTCGCTGGGGGCGCTGGCCGCGCCAGCGCTGGGCATGACGCTCTCCAACCCAGGGATGGACGACATGCCCACCTCGATTCCCGAGGTCCAGACCTACCAGCGGATCAGCGACGCATACCCGGCGGAAGGCAGCAGCCACACCGTGGCCGTCTGGTCCGAGGACGGGAGCCCACTCGACCGTGCCGCGATCGACGACGCCGTCGCGCAACTGGCCGATCGAACCGATGCTGATCCGTACTTCGCGACCGAGGGCGCAGCCCCTGCCGTCGAGTACGCCGTGGGAGGCGACGTCGCCCGACTCAGCGTTCCGGTGTCGACCGACGTCGAGGACCCACAGGGCGAGGGTTCATTGGACGCCGTGCGGGAGATCGTGCCCGCGACACTGGGCGCCGTTCCGGGCGTGCAAGCCGGAGTGACCGGCGAGTTTGCCTGGGACGCCGACTTCCGCGATGCGATCTGGGACCGACTGCCGGTGGTGATCGGGTTCGTTCTCTTGCTCACGGTGATCGTGCTCGTGATCTCGTTCCGGTCTCTGACGATCGCGCTCACCGCTGCGGCACTGAACCTGCTGTCGGTCGGCGCGGCGTATGGGTTGCTGGTCCTTGTGTTCCAGAACAGCTGGGCCGAGGGACTGCTCGATTTCAGCTCCAACGGCGCCGTCGTGACCTGGCTGCCGCTGTTCCTGTTCGTCATTCTGTTCGGGCTGTCGATGGACTACCACGTGTTCGTCGTCAGCCGGATCAATGAAGGCCGACGACTGGGGATGTCGACGCGGCAGGCGATCGCCCATGGCATCACCTCGTCTGCCGGTGTGGTGACCAGCGCCGCCCTGGTCATGGTCGGGGTCTTCTCGATCTTCGCGACGCTGTCGCCGCTTGAGTTCAAGCAGATGGGCGTGGGCCTTGCCACGGCGATCCTGATCGACGCGACCATCGTCCGGGCGGTACTGCTCCCGGCCGCGATGAGCCTGCTCGGCGAGCGCAACTGGTGGCTCCCGTGGCCGCTGCGCCGGCTGCCCGCGCCGGACCGTGCCTCGAGCTAGCCGCCGAGCTCTCGGTCTGAGGTTTCCAGACCGGCGATCGCATCGGTGAGCATGGCACCGACGTCACCGAGGATGTGCCGGCCACCCCTGACGACCGACCGGCCCGCGACGACGACCGAGCCGACGTCTGCCGCCGTCGCAGCGAACACGACCTGACCCGGATCGGTGCCGGCCGTCCGCGGCGTGTCCAGCTTGATCGCCACCAGGTCGCACGTCGACCTGACGGCGATCCGGCCGGCCTCCTGCCAGCCGAGACAGGCGTGCCCGACGGTTGTCAACGCGTCGACCAGCTCGGCCGGCGTGAACCGCCTGCGCTCGCCGCTGATCAGCCGCTCGTGCATCTCCAGCGCTCGGGCCTCCTCGATCAGGTCGATGACGGCATGCTGGTCCGAACCAAGGCACAGCGGGGAGCCGGCGTCACGGAGCGCTCGGGCGGGCCCGATTCCGTCGGCCAGATCACGCTCGGTCGTCGGGCAGAAACACGCAGTCGTGCGGGTCCGTCCGAGCACCGCGACGTCGCCAGGCGTCAGATGCGTTGCGTGGACAGCGGTGGTCGTCGGGCCGAGCGCGCCTCGGTCGCCGAGCAGCTCGGTCGGCGTCATGCCGTACGCCTGGAGGCACTGCTCGTTCTCCGCCGTCTGCTCCGAGAGGTGCACATGCAGGGGACGGTCCGCCGCCGCAGCGACGATTATCGGCACCTGGTCGGCCGGTACGGCGCGCACCGAGTGGATCGCCGCGCCGATCCGGGTCGTCGCATCGGGTGTGAGAGCCCCGACGCGCTCCGCCCACCTGTCCGCGTCGGCGTCGCCGAACCGACGTTGACAGTCGTCGAGCGGCGTGCCGATCCCGCCGGCCAGATAGCAGGTGTCCAGGAGAGTGAGCCGGATACCCGCCGCCCGTGCAGCCAGACGCAGCGCCTCTCCCATCGCGTTGGGTTCGTCGTAGGCGCTTCCGTCCGGCGCGTGGTGGACGTAGTGGAACTCACCGACGCAGGTCACTCCGGTCAGTGCCATCTCGGCGTATACCGCGGTGGCCAGCCGACGGTACGAGTCGGGATCGAGGCGGGCGGCGACCGTGTACATCCGCTTACGCCAGGTCCAGAACGTCCCGCCGTCGCCGTGCGTTCGGCCACGCAGCGCACGATGAAACGCATGGGAATGCGCGTTGGCGAAGCCAGGCAGGACGATGCCGTGAAGTCGCTCATCGTCGGGCTGGGCATCTTGGCCGACGGCGACAGCAGTCACCAGCCCACGCCGGTCCGCCGAGACTCGGACCCGTTCCTTAACGCCCTCCGGGAGCCACGCCCGCTCGCACCAGAACGCGCTCACGCCGCCCATTCTGCTTCCCTCATCCCCGTTGATCATGGCGAAGCGGCTGCGTGTTTCCGGCTCAGAACAGCCATTCGGCAAGATCAACGCGGCTTGGAAGGACCGGTGGGTTTCTCGGCGGCGAAGACTTCGATGACCCGAGCAAGAGCCTCGACCCCGGCGAGGCAGTCGTCGCGGTCGGCATGCTCGGCAGGGGAATGCGACGTTCCGGTCGGGTTCCGCACGAACAGCATGGCCGACGGCACTCCGGCCGCCGCGAGGATGCCGGCGTCGTGGCCGGCGCCCGTGGGCAGAACCGGCGCGTCGCCCAGCAGCGCCGCGAGCTCATCGCGCAGGCCGACGTCGAACGCCGTGCTTGGGGTCCAGGATTCTTCAGTGATCTGCAGTTCCAGACTGTTGGGACCAGCCAGGCCGGCGAAATCCGTTGGTCCTGGCTGCGCATTGGTCCCGCCTGACAGCTCGGCGACGAGTGCGCGCACGCGACCCTCGTCGGCGCCGCGGGCGTCGAGCCAGGCCGTCACCCGTGACGGGATCGCATTGACGCCGTTCGGTTCCACCCGCACCTTGCCGAAAGTTGCCAACGCGCCGTGCGTATCGGCGGCGGACCGGGCGGCGAGCACCGCGGCGGCATAGCTGAGCATCGGGTCGTCGCGGTCCTCCAGTCGCGTGGTACCGGCGTGATCCGCGCGCCCGGAGAAATCGAGCCGCCAGCGGCCATGCGGCCAGATGCTGCTGGCCACACCAACGGCAGCGTCGAGGTCGACCAGCCCATGCGGGTCATCCGTTGTCGGCGCTGCGGCCCCGACAGACTCGGGTCTCGCCCTGCCCTGCTCGATGTGCAACTCGACGAAGCAGCTGATGCGGGCAACGCGCCCCGGTTCAGCACCGACGCCGGCCGAGTCGTGCCCAGCCGCACGCATCGCGTCCGCCATCGTCGTACCGTCCGCGTCACGGAGTGTCAGCGCTCGGTCCGCGGTCAACGCTCCGGTAAGCAACCTCGACCCGGCGCACGCGACGCCGAACCGGGCGCCCTCCTCGTCCGCGAACGCGACGACCGCCACCGGCCGCCCGAGCGTTCCCTCCCGTCCCCGAACCACGTCGAGTGCGGCGAACGCCGAGACCACACCGAGGGGACCGTCGAAGGCGCCCCCGTCGGGAACCGAATCCAGATGCGACCCGAACACCAGGGCTTCACCGACGGCCGGGTCACCCGACCAGGCCCAGAGGTTGCCGTTCCGATCGGTCTCGACCGCCAGCCCTCGCTCTCCGGCCGCTCCAATGAACCACTCCCGGCACGCGAGGTCGGCCGCCGTCCATGCGAACCGCCGGTATCCGCCGGTCGACGCTTCCCGGCCGATGGGCAGCAGGGCGTCCCACAGCCCGTCGAAGCTCATCGACCCCCACTTCTGTCCGGGGGATTCGGCATGGTGCTCGGCTGGATGTTGTGGTTCCGATGAAAGACGTTGCCGGGGTCGTACTGATCCTTCAGCGCGGTGAGGCGGGCCAGCGTCGGCGCGGAGTACGCGCGCCGAACACCGCCCTGGCCGTCGTCGGAGAGGGCGTTGACGTAGACGCCGCTGGCGTACGGCTCGACCGCAGCGGCGTACCGGCGCGCCGCCTCGGTCCGAGCCTCATCCTCGTGTGGATCCGTCCAGCGCGATGCGGTCACGAACTCGACCGCCGCGTCGCGGTGACTGAATGCCGACCACGAGTCGTCAAAATCGCCGATCTCTCCGCCGTACGTCTGGAGCCCGGCATATGGCAGCAGCTGGTGATCTGCCGATGTGTGCCCGTCGGCCCCACGCGACAGGAACGCCTCGATCGCATCGTCCGTCAGCCCGCGGAGGTAGTGACCCTTCCAATATCGACGCAACGATGGCGCCGCGCCTTGGTCGTCGGAGAGGGTCTGCAACTCGAGGTAGGTCAGCTCTTCGACCCGCTGGCAAACTGGAGCGCCGAGGTCCTCGATCAGCGGGAGCAGCCGCCGGCCGTTGTCCAGGTCACCGACCCAGACGAAGCCGACGCTGACGAGCGGGCGATTGCGCAGCTTGGGTGGCAGATCGGTCCACTCGCCAGTCGTGCCGACCCAGGCCGTCAAGGTCGCTTGACGGGGAACCGCGGGGATCAGGTCCCGCCAGCCGCGCACGGCCGGTGATGCGTCATCGGGGTCGTAGAAGACGTCGACCGACAGCGCCTGTGTATCGACCGGATGGAGCTGGAACTCGAACTCGGTGACAACCCCGAAGTTGCCCCCACCACCTTTGAGCCCCCAGAACAGGTCCGGATTCTCTTTGTCGTCAACCCGCAAGACGTCCCCGTCGGCAGTCACCATGCGGAAGGATCTGACGTTGTCGCACGTCAGGCCGAACTGCCGGGCCAGCCATCCCATCCCGCCGCCGAGGGTAAGGCCACCGACGCCGGTATGTGACACATTGCCGGTCGGCGTCGCGAGCCCGTGCTCCTGCGCGGCACGGTCGAGGTTGCCCAGCAGCGCGCCACCCTGGACGACGGCCCGCCGTCGGTCCGGGTCGACCCACACGGCGTTCATCGGGGTCAGGTCGATCATCAACCCTGCGTCAGGCACTGCTTGGCCGGTGACGCTATGGCCGCCGCACCGGACTCCGATCTCGAGATCGGTTTCCCGGGCGAACCGGATTGCGGCCGCGACATCGCCAACCGTCGTGCACCGTGCGATCAGCGCTGGCCGTCGATCGATCATGGCGTTCCACACCCGCCGCACCGAGTCGAAGCCCGGATCCGAGGCCCCGATGAGGTCCCCTTGGAAACCCCGCTGAAGCCGCGCAAGATCAAGACCAGTGGCACCCGTCGTCATCAGGGCGGACCCTCACGCATCGGGACACGAACGCCCCGCTCGGCGGCGATGTCGGCAGCGTGGTCATATCCAGCGTCGACGTGCCGGATCACCCCCATGCCCGGGTCGTTCGTCAGCACCCGCCTGATCTTCTCGCCGGCAAGCGACGTGCCGTCGGCCACCGTCACCTGCCCGGCATGGATCGACCGGCCGATGCCGACGCCGCCGCCGTGGTGGATCGATACCCAGGTGGCCCCCGATGCCGTGTTGACGAGCGCATTGAGAAGCGGCCAGTCGGCGATGGCGTCAGATCCGTCGGCCATCGCCTCGGTCTCGCGATACGGCGAGGCGACTGATCCGCAGTCCAAGTGATCACGCCCGATCACAATCGGCGCCGCAACGGCGCCCGACGCGACCATGTCGTTGAACCGTTCGCCGGCCCGGTCGCGTTCGCCGTAGCCAAGCCAGCAGATCCGGGCGGGCAAGCCTTGGTAATGCACCCTCTCGCCGGCGAGCCGGATCCATCGAGCGAGTGGGTCGTTGTCCGGGAACAGCTCGAGGACGGCCGCGTCGGTGGCAGCGATGTCCGCCGGATCGCCGGAGAGCACCACCCAGCGGAACGGGCCTTTGCCCTCGCAGAACAACGGCCGGATGTACGCCGGGACGAATCCCGGAAAGTCGAACGCCCGCTCATACCCGGCCAGCTGAGCTTCGCCACGGATGGAGTTGCCGTAGTCGAACACTTCAGCGCCGGCGTCCTGGAACCCGACCATCGCCTCGACGTGCACGGCCATCGATTCCCGGGCCCGGCTGGTGAATCCGACGGGATTCTTCTCGCGCTCCGCTCCCCAGTCCTCGAACTCCACACCCAGCGGCAGATAGGCCAGCGGGTCGTGCGCCGACGTCTGGTCCGTCACGACATCGATCTCGGCCGAGCGGGCGAACAGCTCGGGGACGATGGCCGCCGCGTTGCCGAGCACACCGATCGACAACGCCCGACGTGTATCGCGTGCGTCGTACGCAAGGCGCAACGCCTCGTCCACCGATGCCGCCTCGACGTCGAGGTAGCGGTGTTCGATGCGACGACGGATCCGCGATGGGTCGCACTCGACGACTATTGCGACGCCGTCGTTCATCGTCACGGCGAGTGGCTGCGCGCCGCCCATCCCGCCGAGGCCGGCGGTCAGGGTGATGGTGCCGGCCAGCGAGCCACCGAACCGCTTGGCGGCGGCGGCGGCAAAGGTCTCGTACGTCCCCTGCAGAATTCCCTGGGTGCCGATGTAGATCCACGAGCCGGCCGTCATCTGTCCGTACATCGTCAGACCGAGAGCCTCCAGGCGCCGGAACTCCTCCCACGTCGCCCAGTCACCCACGAGGTTCGAGTTGGCGATTAGCACCCGTGGCGCCCATTCATGGGTTCGCATGACCCCCACGGGCCGGCCCGACTGCACGAGCATCGTCTCGTCACTCTCCAGAGTTGTGAGTGTGCGAACCAGTGCCTCGAAACTCGGCCAGTCGCGGGCGGCGCGCCCAGTTCCGCCGTAGACGACCAGGTCCTCTGGGTGTTCAGCCACCTCCGGGTCGAGGTTGTTCTGCAGCATTCGCAGCGCCGCCTCCTGCGGCCAGCCCTTGGCGTGCAGCGTGGTTCCTCGCGGCGCCGTGACGGTGCGCGGTCCGACGGTCATGGCTCCTCCTCGGCGGCTGGTGGAACGATCCGGCTCATTGCAGCGGTCCGACGGCCGCTTCGGCTGCCGCAACGACGGTGCCGGAGCGGACGAGTTCGACCACCGCATCGATCTCTGGAGTGAGATAGCGGTCCGGCCCCGGCCCGGCCACGTCGGCACGCAGCGCCGTCCGAACTGCTGCTGTCCCGGCAGCCGGTTCGAGCGGCGCACGTAGGTCGAGCGCCCGCGCAGCCGTGAGCAGTTCAACCGCGAGTACCCGGGACAACCCCTCCACCGAGCGACGGAGTTTTTGGCCCGCGCTCCAGCCCATCGACACGTGGTCCTCCTGCATGGCGCTGGACGGGATCGAGTCGACGGAGGCGGGAACAGCGAGCCGCTTCAGCTCCGACACGATCGCCGCCTGGGTGTACTGGGCGATCATGTGGCCCGAATCGACGCCGGGATCGTCGGCCAAAAACGCCGGCAGGCCGCCGTTTCGCGCGACGTCCAGGAATCGATCGGTCCGCCGCTCGCTCATGCTCGCGACGTCGGCCGTCGCGATTGCCAGGAAGTCGAGGACGTACCCGACCGGTGCGCCGTGGAAGTTGCCGTTGGATTCGACCCGACCGTCGAGAGTGACGACCGGGTTGTCGATCGCGGCCGCCAGCTCGCGGCCGGCGACGGTCTCGGCATGGGCCAGGGTGTCCCGTGCCGCCCCGTGCACCTGAGGAGAGCAGCGCAGCGAGTACGCGTCCTGGACGCGGGTGCAGTCCGGTCCCCGGTGACTCGCGACGATTCCGGACCCGGCCAGCAGCCTTCGCACGTTGGCGGCCGACGCGGCCTGACCGGGGTGCGGGCGCAAGGCCTGCAGGTCGTCTGCGAACACCCGGTCGGTCCCGAGCAAAGCCTCGACACTCATCGCAGCGGCGACGTCAGCGACCCGCAGCATCCGGCCCAGGTCGTACGCGGCCAGGATCAGCATGCCGAGCATCCCGTCGGTGCCGTTGATGAGCGCCAAGCCCTCCTTTTCGGCCAGCTCCACCGGTTCGATGCCCGCCGCACCCAGCGCCTGCGCGGCGGGCATCAATGTCCCGTCGGCCGTTCGGACCTCTCCCTCGCCCATCAACGCGAGGGCACAGTGAGCAAGCGGTGCGAGGTCGCCAGAACAGCCCAGGCTGCCGTATTCGCGGACGACCGGCGTGATCCCGGCGTCGAGCATGCCGACGTAGTTCGTCGCGGTCGTCGTTCGAACACCGGTCCGTCCGGTTGCCAACGTGGACAGCCGGAGCAGCATCATCGCGCGGACGACCTCCCGTTCGACCTCGGCGCCGGACCCCGCCGCATGGCTCCGGATGAGGCTGCGCTGCAGCTGTGCACGCATAGAACGTGGAATGTGCCTGGTCGCGAGCGCACCGAAGCCCGTCGACACCCCGTAATACGGAATCGTCGCGGCCGCGAGGTGTTCGATGACCTCCCGCGTTTTTCCGATCTCGGCCAGCGCCTCGGTGGTCAGCTCGACTCCGGCGTCAAATCTCGCCACGGCGACGACGTCGTCGGGCGCCAGGGGGACCGGCCCCACCCTCACCCGCGTCCGCGTGTCGGTCCCGGTGTCCCCCTGCTGGCCTACGTCGGTGGCGCCCATGCTGGCCATTCTGAACCGACCGGCCTGCTTCCATCTGCGCGGGCCATCGCTAGAGTCCTCGATGCAATGCACGAGCGTACGAGACCGGACCTGGTCGGAACGGCCATGTGATGACCGACGAGTACGGCTCCGACCCGACCAACGGTCACACACGACGAGGCCGCCACCGAAGAGTGCGCGGCCTGCCCTTCATCGGTCCGTTGAGTCGGCGGAAGGGTCTACTCCTCGCGCTCCCTGTGCTGGCCAGCCTCGGTTTCGTGCTTGTGCTCAACTCAGTGATGGGTGCTCCGCCGGCGAACGACACGACTTCCCCTACTCCGAAGTCAAGCGAAGAGGCACTCCAACCCGATTCGGGGCACGTGGACAGTCGGTTCGCCTCGTCGACGGACCCCATGAACACCGTCAGCCCGACACCTTCGCCGGCAACATCGGCGCAGAGCACCAACGCGGACCGGCCGCGATCCACGCCTCTCCCGCAGCCACCTGTCTCGACCCCGACGTCATCCGGTGGAACGGAGGCATCGCCCAGTCCCTCCGACCCGAAGTCAGGACACGGGAACAAGCCGGCTACGCCTCCAGGAAAGAACCGCACTCGGACTCCTGCTCCCTAGGTCGACTGACGGCGCCTAACCCGCCGGTTCGGCCCGGCCACGCTTGACACCGGCGAGCAGCATCTGGGCAACGTCGAGCACCTCGACACCCTCGCCCTGGCCGTTGGCCTGCGCAGCGCTGAGCCCGTCGGAGAGCATGATCCGGCAGAACGGGCAGGCGACCGCGATGGCGGAGGCGCCGGTCGCCAGCGCCTCTTCGGTGCGGTCGGTGTTGATCCGCTTGCCGATGCGCTCCTCCATCCACATCCGGGCACCGCCGGCGCCACAGCAGAAGGACCGCGACCCGGTGCGGGTCATCTCCCGGAGCTCGACTCCGGGAAGGGCGCCGACGAGCTCGCGTGGCGGCTCGTAGACCTGGTTGTGACGGCCGATATAGCAGGGGTCGTGGTAGGTCACCGATCGACCCGCGACTGAGCCGTTCGCCGGCACCGGGGTGAGCCGGCCGTCGCGAACCAGCCGGTTGAGCAGTTGGGTGTGATGGACGACCTCGAGGTTCAGGCCGAGTTGCGGGTACTCGTTCTTGAGCGTGTTGAAGCAATGCGCACACGTGGCGACGACCTTGGCCGCCTGGCTCTCACGCAGCACCTCGACGTTCTGCATGGCCAGCTGCTGGTAGAGGAACTCGTTGCCGGAGCGGCGCGCGGGGTCGCCGGTGCACGTCTCGCCCTCACCCAGCACGGCGAACGACACGCCGGCGATGTCCAGCAGCTCGGCCAAGGCTTGGGTGGTCTTCTTCGCACGGTCCTCGAACGCGCCGGCACAGCCGACCCAGAGCAGCCACTCGACGTCCTCGAGGGACTCGACGTCCAGACCGATCTGGCGCACCTCGAACGGCAGGGCTGCGGCCCACTCCATTCGCTTCGACGCGTTCACGCCCCACGGGTTTCCCGATTTCTCGAGGTTCCGGAAGAGGCCCGTGAGCTCCGACGGGAACTCGGCCTCGATCAGTGTCTGGTAGCGGCGCATATCGAGAATGTGGTCGACGTGCTCGATGTCGACGGGGCACTGCTCGACGCACGCGCCGCACGTCGTACAGGACCAGAGGACCTCCGGGTCCACTATCCCGCCTTGATCGGCGGTGCCGACGAGCGGTCGGTCTGCCTCGGCGATCGGTGCGGCGGGAACGTCGGCCACCTGCCCGGGAGTCCCCTCGGTGACGTCGTTGGAACGGCCGGCGAGCAGGTACGGCGCCTTGGCGTATGCATGCTCCCGCAGGCCCATGATCAACAGCTTCGGCGACAGTGGCTTGCCGGTATTCCAGGCCGGGCACTGGGATTGGCAGCGGCCGCATTCCGTACAAGTGGTGAAGTCGAGCAGTCCCTTCCAGGAGAAGTCCTCCACCTTGCCGACGCCGAGCACCGCGTCGTCGTCGAGGTCTTCGAGTTTCTCGAAGTCGACGGGCTTCCCGGCAATCGTCAGCGGTTTGGCGGCTCCGACCGCGTTGGCGCCGCCGGCCTCACGTTTGAAGAAGATGTTGGGGAACGCGGTGAAGCGGTGCCAGGCGACGCCCATGGTCACGTTGAGGGCGATCACGATCAGCCAGGCCATCGAGATGAGGATCTTGATGGCGGCGACCAGATAGACCAGGTTCTCCAGGCTCGAGCTCGGAAGGCCGGCGAAGGCATTGCCGATGAAGAACGTCAGCGGGAAATGGCTGGCGTCCCCGGCGCCCAAGGCGTACTCCAGCCCGCGGAGCAGGAGGATGCAGACGCCCACCCCGATGACCGTCGCTTCGACGTAGTAGCCCTGCCACATCCGGGACCCGGTGAACCTCGACATCCGCCCGGCGCGCGCCGGGTGACCCAGCAGCCGGATCGCGACCAAGATCGTGATGCCGATCAGCATCGCCCAGGTGATGAACTCGGCCAACCACTCGAATGGATGCGCGCCGCCGATCCAGGGCAGCGCGAACGTCGCGTCGAACACCTGCCCGTAGGCGGTGACCAGGGTGAAGAACAACAGGCCGAAGCCGATGAACACGAACCAGTGCGAGGCGCCGACAAGGCCCCACTTGAGCATCCGGGTGTGCCCCAGCGTCTCGCTCAGCATGGTCATCGTGCGGCGGCCGAACTGGTCGGACCGACCGCTCGCCGGTTGGCCGAGCCGGATGACGCCGACGATCTGACCGACCGCGCGGCCAACCAACGCGACGGCGACGAGCGTGACCGCAACCGACACGACGATCGCGGCGGTCTGCATCGCTGGTCGGACTCCCGTCGGTTGTCAAGGCCCCTTCCGCCACATTATGCGAGCGGCGCGACCCTCCGCGGGTGCCGTTGATCACGTTCACGACTTGGTGGGTGAAGCCCTGGTGATGGCCCCGCGGCTAGACGTCACTGCGGTCGAAGTTGAGGAAGGACCGGCTCGGCGTGGGCCCTCGTTGACCTTGGTATCGGGACTGATGCTGCTGCGACCCGTACGGATGCTCGGCCGGGCTGGACAGGTCGAAGAAACACAGCTGGCCGATCTTCATCCCCGGCCACAGCTTGATCGGCAGGGTCGCGACGTTCGACAGCTCGAGGGTCACGTGACCGGTGAAGCCAGGATCGATGAAGCCCGCGGTCGAGTGGGTCAGCAATCCCAGCCGACCGAGACTCGACTTGCCTTCGAGTCTCGCCGCGACATCGTCGGCCAGCGTCACCGTCTCGTAGCTGGACGCCAGCACGAACTCGCCGGGATGAAGGACGAACGCCTCGTCGCCTTTGGTCTCGACCAGTCTGGTGAGGTCGGCCTGCTCCTGGGCGGGGTCGATGTGCGGATAGCGGTGGTTCTCGAAAACCCGGAAATATCGGTCGAGACGGATATCAATGCTCGACGGCTGCACCATCGCGGGGTCGTACGGCTCGAGCACGATGCGTTTGGCCTCGACGGCTGCCTTGATGTCCCGGTCCGAAAGCAGCATGCGCGGACGATACCGACTGAAGTTTCGTCGGAAGCGGCCGGAGGGCACGTGCTGACGGATGCTGCCGATCAGGTGGCAATGCCGTCCCGCGGCCATAGGCCGAGCAGAAGTCTGCCCAGAACGGCATTCCGTCGACCAGGTATGCTCCTGGCGCGGCCGCCGGTGTCTGCAGCGTGGCCGTTCGCGGGTGTAGTTCAATGGCAGAACATCAGCTTCCCAAGCTGACAGTGGGGGTTCGATTCCCCTCACCCGCTCCAGGCCCAAGGCCAACCGACAGCGCGTTCACGGCGAGCAAGTGCGCCGCGAAGGGATCCTGAGCACCAGGACGCCAACATCCCCACCGGTATCCGCCACAGGGTCAGGGTGACCCGGCCAGAGCGGGTGACGCAGTTCGGTGGATCACTCGGTTTTGTCGTGTTTCCTTTGCGGGCGCGTGAGGTGCCGACCTAGCGTTCTGGGATGCCGAAGTCTGCTCTGGTGACCGGGGTGGGTCGGACGCGGGGCATCGGCGCCGCCATCGCGCGGGGACTCGCCCAGGACGGGTGGAGCCTGGGCCTGTCCTACCACGAGGGCTACGACCGGCGTGTCCACTCAGAACCCTCGGACGTCGAGCTTCTGGCCGTGGAGTTGCGCGAGCGCGGCAGTCGTGTTGCGCTCCTACCTGGGGATCTGGAGGACGCCCGGGTACCCCCCGTCTTGGTCGATCGCTGTCGCGCCGAGCTGGGCACGCTCAGCGGCCTCGTGATGTCGCACTGCGAGTCGGTTGACTCCAGCCTGTTGAGCACCACCGTTGAGAGCTTCGACCGTCACTATGCCGTCAACGTGCGCGCAACATGGCTTCTGATCAAGGCATTTGCCGAGCAGGTCGGACCTGGCGGCGGCTGCATCATCGGCCTCACCAGCGATCACACAGTCCACAACCTTCCGTATGGAGCGACCAAGGGCGCGCTGAACCGGGTGGTCCTGGCTGCCACGCATGAGCTGGCAGATCTGGGTGTGCGCGCCAACGTGATCGACCCTGGCCCCATAGATACTGGCTGGATGGATGAGGCCACGCGAGCAGCTATGTCAGCCGCCACCCCCGGAGGAGAATTGGCCGGCCCAGAGACCACCGCCAACCTGGTCAGCTTCCTGATGTCCCACCAGGGCAGCTGGGTCAACGGACAGCTCCTGCTGAGCAATGGAGGCTTCAAGACTCCCGCCGTATAACCACCTTCTCGGCACGACCACCGATTTACGCGAGACCACAGCAGCATCCGACGCGGCGCTGGAAGCCACAGACGACATGGGAGGCCAGGCCAGCGGAATTACGCGGCACGAGCTGCCCAACGCTCGGCGAGGACGTCACAGAGGGCGGATGCAGCTTCGACGAAGGGCATGAGCGATACCGGCGGCCGCCGCTCGGGATGCCATCCGATACCCAGACGACGCGGCGGCGGCGCCGGCCGGATGGGGATGACGGACACCCTTGTGTCGTCCTCCTCGACTGCGAGCAATGGCAGCACCGCATAGGCCAGTCCCGAGCCGATCAGACCTTGGATAGTTGGGTGGTCGTCGGAGCGGAAGACGTAGGTCGGTGAGACGGGCGCCCGGCGGAATGCCTCGTCGATGATCTTCCGGCAGGCGACGTTGCTCGTCCCGATCATCGGCAGGTGGGCAATGTCGGCGATGCTGACAGCCTGCTGGGTCGCCTCGGGAGCGTTCGCCGGCGCCAGGAACACCAATGGATCGTCGAGCAGGTGCCGGACTGTGAGTGGCCGCGTCTCGTACGGGCCGATATCGGTGAAGGTCACGTCGATGTCACCAGACTCGACGGCGTGGATCAGATCGGTGAACTCGCGAGACTCACGCAACACGACTTGAATGCCGGGCCAGTTTGCGCGGAACGTTGCGAGGAGCTGCGGGAGAACCTTGGCGCCGACGCTCGGCAGCGTTCCGACCCGCAACTCGCCTCGTTCGCCGCCGGCAAGGGCGCGCAGATCGGCGGAAGCGGAGCTGACGCGGGCGAGGACTGCTCGAGCATGGGTCAACAGAATTTCGCCGGCGGGCGTGAGCCGGACGGGGCGAGGTCCGCCCGGGCGCTCGAATACCGGCGTCCCCACGATGCGCTCGAGCGCCCCGATCTGTTGGCTGACCGCCGACTGGGTGTAGCCCAGTTCCTCCGCGGCCCGGCTGAAGGTGCCCGTCTCGGTCACAGCTGCCAAGGCCAGCAGGTGCCGTACTTCCAGGCTGGGCCACAAGGC
>DASSDH010000170.1:0-2803 GCA_035697245.1 Jiangellaceae bacterium | reverse complement strand
GGTCGGCCATCCCGGGCAGGAATGTCGCGGTGTTCGCGGCGGTCAGTGGGTCGGTCACCACGTGCATGCCGATCACATGCTCGCCGTCGAGGCTCGCTACCACGCCGGACACGCCGGCGCCGATGTCGCCGCCGTGCACGCCGTACCGCTGGTAGCCGAGTCGGCGCATCAGCTCGACCCAGGCGCGCGCGGTGCGGCCCATCGTCCAGCCGGTCGCCGTCAGCGGGGTCGAGAAGGCGTACCCGGGCAGCGACGGCGCGACGACGTGGAAGGCCTGTCCCGCGGCCGGGTCGACCAGCGGCTCGATCAGGTGCAGGAACTCGGCGACCGAGCTGGGGAAGCCGTGGGTGATCAGCAGCGGCTTCGCGTCAGGCTGGTCGGACCTGACGTGCAGGAAGTGGATGCGCTGGCCGTCGATCTCAGTGATGAACTGGGGGTACCGGTTGAGCTTCGCCTCCTGGGCGCGCCAGTCGTACTCGGTGCGCCAGTACTCAGCGAGCTCCTTCAGGTAGCCCAGCGGCACCCCGCGGGCCCACCCCACGCCGGGCAGCTCACCAGGCCAACGGGCGTTCGCCAGCCGGTCATGCAGGTAGTCCAGGTCGGCCTGGGCGATCCCGATCTGGAAGGGCCGGATCTCGTCGCTCATCACGCTTCTCCTTGTCACGGGGCGGTACCAGCGGGGCGCTCAGCCCGGAGTTCTTGTGCTCACGCGGAAAGACTAGGAACAATATAGGAAAGGATCGTTCCTAGATCGCCCCCCGGGATCGAAAATGCTGGAGACGTCCGCCCGGTTGCTGCGCCTGCTGTCCCTGCTGCAGACCCGGCGCGACTGGACCAGCGCCGAGCTCGCCACCCGGCTCGGCGTCACCACCCGCACCATCCGCAACGATGTGGACCGGTTGCGTGGACTCGGCTATCCGGTCGAGGCGCGACCGGGCGTGGCAGGAGGGTACCGGCTCGGCGCCGGCGGAACGCTGCCGCCGCTGCTGCTCGACGACGACGAGGCGGTGGCGATCGCGATCGGATTGCGTACCGCAGCCGGTGGCTCGATCGCCGGCATCGAGGAGACCTCGGTCCGCGCGCTGGCGAAGCTGCAGCAGGTGCTTCCCTCGCGGTTGCGTCACCGGGTCAGCGCATTCCAGTCGCACATGCTGCCGATGCCATCGAGCGGCCCGCAGGTGGATCCGGACGTGCTGACCGTGATCGCTAGCGCATGTCGTGACCATGAGCGGCTCAGGTTCGACTACCGGACGCATTCGGGGGCTGCCAGTCAGCGCTCCGTGGAGCCGTATCGCCTGATCAACGACCGGCGTCGCTGGTACCTGGTGGCCTGGGACGTGGACCGAGACGCGTGGCGGACCTTCCGGGTCGACCGAATCGAGCCGCGGACGCCGGCCGGACCGCGCTTCACGCCGCGCGCACTACCACCCGATCGCGAGGTCACGGCACAGGTGGCACGTGGGGTCGGCGAGGCAACCTGGCGGTACCGGGCACGGGTGATCGTGCACGCGCCCGCGACCTGGGTGCAGGGTCGGCTACCGATCCCGGTGGACGTCGAGTCGCTGGGCCACGACCGGTGCGCCTTCGAGCCCGGCTCAGACCACCCGCAGATGCTCGCGCTCTATCTCGGAATGCTGGATGCGGATTTCGAGATCGTGGACTCGCAGGAGCTCGTGGACGCGTTACGCAAACTCGCGAGTCGCTATCAACGCGCAGTCGACATCAGCCAACGCGCCTCCGGTTAGCCGCTCCACGTACGACCCGCCGAGCTAGCCGGGCAGTGCACGGACCAGATCGGGGCCTCCGGTGAGGAGGCCCCGATCAGGCGGGTGTTCGGTTTCAGTTCTGTCCGGAGCCCAGTTCGACGGCTACGCCAATGAGCGCCGAGACAGCCGGGTCGACGGTGACCTTGTCGTCGCCGCCGAGCGCGTTGACCTCGAGTTGGTCGATCGGCTCGGCCCCGGCAACCACCGTCTCGGTCCGGAGCCCGTCGACAACGACCCGAGCACCCGCAACCTTGACATGGATGTTGTCGGCCTGCTCGGTGCCTTTGACCGTCACGATGTCGGCTACGCCGTCAGCGCCGCCGGTGGGCGCGGACAGGTCCACGACCGCACGGCGGAAGTCGGTCCCCGACATGTCGTCGACAGTGACCGTGTCGGCGCCGCCGAGCGCGGTCAGGTCCAGCCGCTCGACACCGTTCATGTCCATGCGGACGTTGCCCGGGCTGCGTAGGAACAGCGACCGCTCGCCGTTGGGCGACAAACTCATGATCTCGTCTACGCCGGCTCCGTTGAAGTCGAGTGTGTCGGTGCCGTTCTCGCCCTCGACGACGTCGCTGCCGTCGCCCGGATCCCAGCGGAAGATGTCCCGTCCGTTCCCGAGCAGTGCGGTGTCGTTACCGCGGTTCCCGTCGATCGCATCATCGCCGTTGCCGCCGATGAAGAACTCGACTCCGTCGCCGCCGTTGAGGGTGTCGCGGCCGTTGCCGCCATCGATCGTCAGGGCCTCTTCCGTGAATGCCCCGTTGGCCTGGTCGACGCGGAATTGGTCGTGGCCGCTCCCGGTGAACACCTCGATCCGGCTGAACGTGCTGCGGTCGAAGCTGTGCTCGGCCGAGCCGTCGTCACCGAAGTCGACCTGGAGGGTGCCTGCTGCACCGGCTGCCAGACGCAGCGCGATCCGATCGTCGCCGCTGTCGCCGTTGACGGTGAGGGTGTCGTTCGAGACCGAGGCTGACGTCGCCGCGGCAGCTGGGCCGGCAGTAGCCAGACCGACGGCCAGCATTGCGGCTGCGCCGGCT
>DASSDH010000169.1:0-22462 GCA_035697245.1 Jiangellaceae bacterium | reverse complement strand
CCGGCGCGAGACGCCCTGACCTCGAGTGGGCGACCTACGTTCGGGAACAGGCCGAGATCATCCAACAAAGGGCGCGGGACACCGCAGGCGATGCGGCGCTTTATCGGCAGGTTGCGTCGACGTCGGCGGCACACGGCCTGGCCGACCTCGCCGAGAATGTCGAAGCCGCCATGGTGATCGTGGGCGCGAGCCGTGAGATCGGCCTTGCCCGGTCGTTGCTGGGCAGCAGCGCCGAGCGGCTTCTGCACGGCGCGACGGCACCGGTCACGGTCCTACCGGCCGGCTGGCGGCAGGGAGCACCGGATCGCATCGCGCGCATCGGAGTCGCATACATCGACACCCGGGACGCCCTCGAGGCATTGCGGGTGGCCGTACGGGCCGCCCTACGAATTCCGGCGCGGCTGACCCTCTACACCGTGCTCGGTCGGTCGCCGGAGCGCTACTCCTACCTGGTCGGCAGGAGCGAAGAGCAGGCGTACGTCGACATGGCACGCGACTCTTTCGGCAGGGCGCTGGAGTTCGCCGCCGCCGGGGTGCCGCCGGAGATCGAACCGCAAACCGTGCTCCTCGAGGGTGCCGTCGTGGAATCGTTGGCCGCGCTCGGCCCGGACGATGTCGACTTGCTGGTGTGCGGCTCCAGGGGCTACGGCCCTGCTCGCCGCGTGCTGCTCGGTGGGGTTTCGTCGCGGCTGATCCGCCGGGCCCGGCTTCCCGTGACGGTCGTTCCGCGCGGCCCATAGAGACCGCCTACGTCATCGACGCAAGGGCTTGGACGACAGCGTCGACCTCCTCGGTGCTCGTCACGATGGAAGGGCCGAATCGGACGTAGGGAACCTGGTACGGCGTCACGCTCGCGACGATCCGGTGCCTGGACTGCAACTCTTCGACCACCTCGGCAGGCGGCCGTCCGGTGACGTCGCAGCACACGATTCCGGAGGAAAGGCCAGGATCGCGCGGCGTCACCAGACCTACATGGGACAGCTCGGCAAGACCGTCCTTGAGGCGGGTAGCAAGATCCGCGGTCCTGGCTGCCACCCGATCTTTGCCGATCGTTTGGTGGAACTCGAACGCGTCGGTCAGCGCCCAGCGATGCTCGAATGAGTGAAAGCCGCCGGGAGTGCCGTCCAGGCCGAACACGAACGGCGCGTTCCCGTTGTCGAACCAGTTCCCGAAGCTCGGTCCGGAGAAGGTCGGGATGACCGCTGTCATCCTGTCCCAGGCGTCGCGGCGGATCCAGACGATGCCGGTGCCGCGCGGTCCGAAGAGCCACTTGTGGGTGCCGGAGATGAACATGTCGCAACCGAGTTCACCGGGGCCGGCCGCTTCGGCGCCGAGCCCATGCACGGCGTCCAGACCGAACAGGACCCGGTCGCCGACGTCGCGACTGGCGTTGACCTGGGCCAGTGCGGCCGCGATCTCGCCGGCCGGAAGCTTCACCCCCGTGCTGGAGTGCACCCAGGTGAGAGCCACCAGCCTGGTCGCCGGCCGGATCGCTGCCAGGATCCGATCCACGATCTCGCCCGCCGACGCGGTCGGCGGATCGTCGTACAGCGTGATCCGCTCGACCTCCGCGCCGACCTTGGCGGCAGCCAGCCGCAGTGCTTCGTGGGTGGCGTAGAAGTCGTGGGTCGAGGTCACGACATGGTGGCCGGCCTGCAGGGTGAGCCCGTGGTACGTCAGGCCGAGGCCCATCGTCGTGCTGTCGGTCAGTGCGACCTCGTCGGGGGCTGCCCCGAGATACTGCGCCGCTGCCTCACGAGCCGCGTTTTCGAGTTCGATCTCCTGGCTGGTGGCGGCGATGGTGTCGCGGTCCAAGTCGGCCCGGAACCGGTCGATGGCGTCGCGGACCTGGGTCGGATGCGACGCGAGGACGAATGCGGCGAAGTGGGCGAACTCGGGGTCGAGCGAGAACTGGTCACGAACTGCCGCCCAGTCGGAGAGATCGGCGCTAGTAGTGGATCCGGCGGCACCGCCAGCCGCAGGGTTCTGGTCCGCGTCGTCAGATGTGCATCCGGCCAGGCCGAGGGCGCCGGCACCGGCGACCAGACCGCTACGGAGGAGAAAGCCTCGCCGGCTCAAGGGTTCCATTCTCGGACGATAACCGCCGAAACACGTGGTGGTCTGTGCCCGAATGGGTGGAACTTCGCGGTCAGGCAGGTCGGCCCAGGGCTTCGGTCGAGCGGACGTTCTGCAACCTGACCTGTCCCTTCGCCACCAGCCGGTCGTCCTCGTCCCAGATCTGCACTGTCCACAGCTGCTGGGTTCGCCCCCGCTGGACGGGCAGGGCCTCGGCATACAGGACGCCCACACGCACCGCGCGCAGGAAGTCGGTTTGGTTCGCTACCCCGACGACGTGTCCGTCCGCGCCGAGCCAGACGGCGGCAGCGACGCTGGCGAGCGTCTCGACGATCGAGCAATGCACTCCGCCATGCAGGATGCCGAACGGCTGGTGCAGCTCTGGCCGGACCTCGAGATGGGCGGTGACGCGGTCAGGCGACACCTCGTCGAGCTCGAGCCCGAGCAACCCGACGAAGTTGTCCGTCTCGGCGACAGGATGCATCGAATCCCTCACGATCGAAGAGGGCGCCAGCCTATGGCCGGCCGCTCGAGTCGACCCACCTACAATCGCGGTTGCCCATTCCCCAGTCCGCAGACAGGACCTTTGCTCTCGTGTTCACCGGCTCGCTGCTCGCGACCGAGGCCAACCCCGACGGCCTCAGCGGCTTGTCCGGAATGGCGGCCGACGTGATCGCGGCGATCGGCGAATTCGGGGTGGGGGTCCTGACGTTCGTCGAGACCGTCTTTCCACCCATTCCCAGCGAGATCATCCTGCCGCTGTCCGGATACCTCGCCGAGCGCGGACGGCTGAACGTGGTCCTGGTCATATTGGCCGCGACTGTCGGGTCACTCCTCGGTGCCCTCGTCCTGTACGGGCTGGGTGCTGTGCTCGGCGAAGAGCGGGCCCGCCGCTGGCTGACCTGGCTGCCTCTGGTCGACGAGGCCGACTTCGACAACGCGGCCGGCTGGTTCCACCGGCACGGGCACGGGGTGGTCTTCTTCGGCCGGTTCGTGCCGATCGTGCGGAGTTTGGTGTCGCTCCCGGCGGGTGCTCAGCGGATGCCGCTCGTGCCGTTTCTCCTCCTCACTGCCGCTGGCACCCTGCTGTGGAACTCCGCCCTGGTGGGTGCCGGCTACCTGTTGGGCACCCAGTACGAGCGGGTGGATCACTACCTGGGATACCTCGACTATGTGATCTTCGCGGCGATGATCGTCGTGGTCGGCTGGTTCATCATTCGCAAGCTTCGGCAGCGCCGCGCCGCGCACGTCGCGTGAACCGGGTTGCGATCCACGATCGGCTAACTGCCGCGGCGAGTTCCCACCGGCTCGGATGCGGCCACTTCGGGAACGCAGGCGAAAACGTCGAGCATGTGCTGGAGACGCCCGAGTTCGGTGCGGTGGAAGGCCGGCCCGTCCTCGCGTGCCACGGTGAGCACTTGACCGCCCGGTAGCGGCGCTCGGGCCAGCCGCGCACCTTCGGTCACGGCCACTGCCCGGGCGGGAGTGCCCTCGGGTAGCCGAGGGTGCGCCGGTGCCTCCGGGCTGGCCATGATCACCTCGCCGCTCGCATCTGTCACGCATGCCCAGGTGGCAGCCAGCACCAGCGGCGCAGCGTCCATCAGGGTGACGAGCGCCCGGGAGGGATTGGTGACCATTGAGGCGATCACCCCCGCTTCGGGCATCGCCTCAGGCGTGCTCCGGGCCGCCCACAGCCCGATCGGCCGCACACCCGGAATCGAGCGCAGCGACGACAGCAGGCGGTCGCGCGGCTGCCCGCGCCACTCCACAGTGATATCGTCCAGCGCCCGCCCCGAGTTGCGCTCCAAGACGTAGATCTGGGCGACGTCGGCGCCGAGTACGCCGAGCGTCCACGTCACCCGGCCAAGCGAACCCGGCTGGTCGGGCAGCTCGATCCGCAGTCGCAACAACATGGGTCCCCCAGAGCGGTTGTCGGTGCCTGGCCCACCAACCGTGCCTCGTGGTTGTTGCCCAGCTGTTTCAGTCGTGGGTCGGCCCGGTCAACGCGGTCGGTCTGCGATCGTCGGCGGGCGGTCAAACGGAGTGCTCGACTTGGCCGGCACGGCGGTGCCGTCCAGGTTGACCGGGCGCCGGAACGCTGACATCGACGGCCGGCTCCGTGGCGTCCCTCGGTCGCTGGAAGCCGTTGGCCGGCGAGTCCGGAATGACCAGGGCAGCCGACGCTGCTGCTTCTTCGTCGGACCTGACAGCGCGGCGGCGTGCTCGCCGCCCATGTCCTTCGACGGCGGTAACGTCATTCAGCTCGGTCGGCAGCGCGTCGATCCATTGGATGATGGTGTCCTCACGGTGACCGTGCACCGCCAGCATGTCGTCGAGCGAATTCCACGCGCTGGTGGCCGGATGCGTCGAACACCACCGCAGCACGACATGGCCGTCGGTGAACGCGACACCGAATGCAATGACCTCATCGGTGTCACTGACGTGGCGAGCCAAGGCGAACCGACGTGGCAGCATCGTGGTCACCGAGGACCACCCGGCGGGATCACTCCGTCATCCTTGTCGATGGTCGGTTCAGTGTCACGACCCCACGCCCTTCGCTGCGGGAGCGGCACACAAGGAATCGAAGGTTGGCCGAATTCCAACGTCTGCGGTGAGCTCCACCTTCGCTTGTTGCGGGCCGCCGGCCAACCCGAGCCACACGGCGAAGACGTAGTTCTTCTTCCCCTCGGCAAGGGCGTGCGGGTCGCACCGCAGCGCCTTGGCACGGATCGGAACGGAGATGGTGTCGTCGGTTGCGGCAAGCACTGCGACGGGCTCGGCCGGCTGGACCGGTTCGAGCCGGAAGACCACGCTCCCGGTCAAGTGCTGCAGGGTGACCTCGTCGTCGCCGCCCACTCGCCGCAGCTCGATCGTTCCGAGCAATGCATCGCCGGCTGGGTCGGGGGTCCAACGCTCTCCAAGGGTCACCATAACTACCTCGGCCAGGCGGTGACCGTCGCAATACAGCCGCAGCAGACGCGGGAGCACGTTCAACGAATCATCGACGTCCACTACGAGCGACCGTCCGTCGACGGCCGCTTGTGCCGTTGCGGCGGTGGGTGTGGGAGAGGCGTTCGAACAGTTCGGTTGGCCGTACACAACGGGGAAATCGATCCTCCGACCGGGCAGGATGACGGCATCGCCGTCACTCTCCGCGTCCGGAAACGGCGGCGCATGCAGGACGACGTCATTGACATGAACCGGCTCGGCGCTGTCGTTGAGCAGCTGTATGCGGACGCTCGCCAACGATTCATCGAAGTTGGACTGCAGGATGCGGGCGCTGAGTTCGGGTTCTGATACCGCGGATTCTGTGGGGGCTGTACAGCCAACCACCGTGGCCGCCCACAACGCGGCCACCAACCGCGTCGCGGCGCCTCGCATGACTCGACGATACGGTGCCGTCGGTCAGCCGATCGCCGTGCCAACAGCCGGCGCCTGCGGACGTTGATCGCCCCAGAGATAGCGTGGTCCGCTGCCCAAAGCAGCAGCCTGATCGCCCGGGTTGTAGAGATGGCAGGTGCTGAGCGAGAGACAGCCACACCCGATGCACTCGCCCAGCTCGTCCCGCAGCCGCTGCAGTTCAACGATCCGCTGGTCCAGGCGATCCCGCCAGGACCCGGACAGGCGGCTCCAGTCGCTCGCCGTCGGGGTACGAGAGCTGGGCAGGGTGTTCAGCGCGGCGCGGATCTCGTCCAAGCTCAGCCCGACCCGTTGCGCTGCGCGCACGAACGCCACTCGCCGCAGCATGGAGCGCTCGTACACCCGATGCCCACCGCTCGTGCGTTCTGACGAGAGAAGCCCCTTCGCCTCGTAGAACCGCAGCGCAGACGTCGCAGCACCGCTGCGCGCTGCCAGCTCACCGATCGTCAGCCTGGTTGCCATGGCCTGTCCTTGAACTTCAACTGAGCTTGAAGTACACGCTACCGGCGAAGGGGAAGTGCAACACCGGTGGCTGGCGCGGCACGCTAGCCTGCAGGACCGCCGCCTGACCCGGAGGAGCAGTGATGGAGCCATCTGCCGATGTCGACGCGATGGTCGCCGACGCCGTCAGGACTGTGCGAGACCGCTTCGGTGCCGATGGCCTGCGCGACCTGGTAGCGCTCGCCACGGCCGAGATCCGCAGCAGCGAGCTCGCCGTAGCCGACCTGGGGGAGGTCAGTGAGCCGACCTCGCGACTGGACCAGGGGCTGGGCGCGGCCGACACCCAAGCATGGATCGCCTACACCGTGCAGGAGACCGACGCGGAAGGCGACGAGTAGGCGCACGATCAGGCTGCGCGCAGGCTCTCCAGGAATTCGCGGGCCCAGCGAACGACGTCGTGGGTCATCACGTGCTCGCGCAGGCGGCGCATCCGGCGCTCCGCTTCGGCGGCAGGCACCCGCATGGCTTGGCAAAGCGTTTCCTTGAGCCCGTCGATGTCGTGCGGATTGACCAGGAACGCGCTGTCCATCTCGTCAGCCGCGCCGGCGAACTCGGAAAGCACAAGGGCGCCGCGCAAGTCGGTGCGGGCGACGACGTACTCCTTGGCTACGAGGTTCATGCCGTCGCGCAAGGGAGTCACCACCATTACGTCCGCCGCCCGAAGCAAGGCGACCAGCTCGGGCCGGTCGTAGGACGAATGTAGGTAGTGCACGGCCGGCGTGCCGATCCGTCCATACTCACCGTTGATCCGGCCGACCTGCAGCTCGATCTCGTCCCGCAAGGTTTGGTACGCCTCGACCCGCTCCCGGCTGGGAGTCGCCACTTGGACGAAGACAGCCTCGTCCGGGTTCACCGCGCCGTCGGCTAAGAGCTCGCTCCAGGCCTTGAGGCGGTGGCCGATGCCCTTGGTGTAGTCGAGCCGGTCGACGCCGAGCAGGACGTGTTCGGGCGCGCCGATCTCCTCGCGAATGGTTGCGCTTCGCGCCAGCACATCTGGCTCGGAGGCGAGTCGGGTCACTTCGCTGACCTCGATCGATATCGGGAACGCGCGCACGCTGACCTTGCGCCCGTCGTCGGCGACCAGGAGATCGTCGCTCGCCACGGCGTCCGTATACCGCGTGCACAGGCCGACGAAGTTGCCTACCGCCCCACTCCGCTGGAATCCCACCAGGTCCGCGCCCAGCAATCCGGACAGAATCTGCTGTCGCCAGGGCAGCTGCGCGAACAACTCGGCGGGTGGGAACGGGATGTGCAGGAAGAAGCCGATCTTCAGGTCTGGTCGGAGCTGACGAAGGATCCGTGGAACCAGCTGGAGCTGGTAGTCCTGGACGAAGACCACGGCGCCCTCGTCGGCGACGGCGGCAGTGGCCCTGGCGAAGCGGTTGTTGACTCGGCGATAGGCGTCCCACCATTGCCGCTCGTACACCGGGGGAACGATCACGTCGTGGTAGAGCGGCCAGAGCGTCGCGTTGGAGAACCCTTCGTAGAATTCACCGATCTCGTCCGCGGAGAGAGCCACGGGCACCAGGTCCATACCGTCGGACGCGAATGGCTCGAGAACGTCGTCGGGGATGCCGGTCCAGCCGACCCATGCGCCATCGTACGAGCGCATCACCGGCGCAAGCGCCGTGACCAGACCACCCGGGCTGCGTCGCCAGGTCGTCTCGCCGTCCGGGTCGGTCACCCGGTCGACGGGCAACCGGTTGGCGACGACAACGAAGTTGTTCGTGCCCTTGCGAGCCACGGTTCCTCCTCGTGCCTTCACGGTAACCAACATGGGGGCAGAGGACACCTTCGTCTTCAGCCGCGAGCTCGGCCGTCGGCCTGTCGTCGAACCGTCTGGGCATCCGGTTTCGTACGATGCGCGCATGGATGCCGCCTCTGGCACTGCACCGTCGTACCCAGCCGCGAGCCACTCCGTTGTTGCTCGCGAACTGGCCGACCGCGACCGGGCGATACTTGAGTTCGAGCGCCAGTGGTGGAGATACGCCGGAAGCAAGGAGCAGGCGGTTCGCGAGCTGTTCGGCATGTCCGCGACGCGTTACTACCAGGTGCTCAACGCGCTGATCGACCGGCCCGAGGCGGTCGCCCACGACCCGATGCTGGTCAAGCGGCTGCGCCGGCTCCGGTCGAGCCGGCAGCGGGCGCGCTCGGCCCGTCGGCTCGGGCTCCACCAGTAATACCCGGGAAGCATCAACCCCGCCGCCGGGTGTGGCCGCGCTGCCCGTCAGCCGAGTTCGCGGTCGACATAGCACCAGCGCCAGGTTTCCCCGGGTTCGGCCGAGCGCATGACGGGGTGCTCGGTGTGCTCGAAGTGCAGTCGGGCGTGCCGACGCGGGGACGAGTCACAACAGCCGGTGTGGCCGCAGTCCAGACAGGCGCGCAGGTGGACCCAGTCGCGGCGGCCCTCGGCGACACAGCCTTCGCAGTCTGCTGATCGAGGCTCGATCAGCGGCGATGCGTCTCGCAAATGTCGGCATCGCGGCTGCGACAACTCGTGCGTCGGCAGTTCGGTCTCCTCGCTCGGCCGGTCGACTTCGGCCCGACGAACCAGCAACGCCTGCTCCAAGTCGAGCTCGGCCTGGACCCTGCGCAAAACGTCGTCGTCGAGATCGCCGGAGTCCCGCATGCGGACGAAGATCTCCCGCTCAGCGCTGAGCATGTCGTTGCGCAGTCGGAGGTATACCCGGCTCGGCGGCTCGCTGGCGTCGGCCCGGCCGAGGCGCTCCCAGGCCAGGAGGCCGCGACGTTCGGTGTCCGTACGCAGTTTGACCACCATCTCCGGCGGCAGGTCCTGCTCGGCGGCGAGCACGTCGAGCCGGCGCAGCGCCGCGTCGACCGCTTCTTCTTGCGCATTGGCGATCGCCAGGGCGTCCAGCCGTGGGTCGGGCGGTCGTACCCCGACCAGCCGGATGACCGCCGGCAAGGTCAGCCCCTGCAGCCCGAGCGTGCCCAGGATCACGACGATGGCAATCAGCAGCGCCAGGTCGCGGTTCGGGAATTCGAGGGGCAGCGATTGGGCCGCCGCCAGCGACACGACTCCGCGCATGCCGGCCCACGACACAACTGCGACCTCCGACCAGGCCGGCCGGCCGAGGCCAAACCAGGGCACGACCCGTGCGAGGAGCACCCCGCTCACGATCCAGAGCGGACGAGCCAGGATGACGGCCGCGAGGGTGACCGCGCAGACGGTGAGGACTGTCCCGGCTGGTTCTTCGACGTTGCCGATGATCGCGGGCAACTGCAGACCGATGAGCGCGAAGACGGCACCCTCGAGGATGAACTGCATGCTCTTCCAGATCGCCTCGTCGGTCAGCCGTGCATCGGGACCCTGCTCCACGGCGGATCGGTGGCCGAGGATCAGGCCCATCACGACGACCGCGATCACTCCCGACCCGCCAATCGCCTCTGCCGCCAGATAGGCCGCGAACGGCGCTGCCACCGACAATGCGACGCCGGACAGGGTGTCGATGCCGTGCCGGCGGACCCAGCCCAAGGCCAGGGCGCCGGCGATGCCGATCGCCACTCCGCCTGCCACGGCGACCGAGAAGTCCGCAGCCACCTGCCAGACGGTGACTGTTCCGGTGCCCACAGCCGCCACGGCGACTCGCAACGTGGTCAGCGCGGTGGCGTCGTCGAATAGACTCTCTCCCTCGAGGATGGTGACTGTGCGTCGCGGCATGCCGGTCCGCCTGGCGACGGCCGTGGCCGCGACCGCATCCGGCGGCGCCACGATCGCGCCCACAGCGAACGCCGCTGCCAGCGAGATACCCGGCAGCACGGGGACGATGGCAAGCGCGACCGCCGCTGCGGTGAACAGGACGAGGCCGACCGCGAGCACCAGAACAGATCCGCGGACCTGACGAAGCCCGACGTACGACGAGCCAAGCGCTGCCGCGAACAACAACGGCGGCAGCAGCACGAACAAGACGACGTCGGGGTCGATCTCGACGGCGGGCATTCCCGGCACCGCGGCCACGGCCAGCCCCGCGAGGACAAGCAGCACTGCTGCCGGTATCCGGAGCGCGACGGCAAGCCGGGAGATGGCCACCACACCGACGACGAGAACGACGAGCAGGGCGACGTCGTGCATCGTTTCATCCTGCCCGTGTCGTCCGAGGGCTTCGTCGGCGACTGCCACGGAGTGCCTTCGACGCGGGATGGCCGGGGTGGCGTAGCCTTCCAGTTCCGTGACATTCCGCGACCGACTCCACCGGGTATGGCCGTCGTTGGTGGCCTTGCTCGGCACGGTCGCAGTCGTATTCGGGCTGCTTGCGGTATTCGGCAACGGCGACGCGCCGGCTGGACCCGACGACGCTGCTGCCGTCGGCACGGGCACAACCGGGCCGTCGGCATCGGCGAACGGGACCGCTCCGCCGGAGGAAACCCCGTCGGCCCCGGTCACCGCTCCGCCCGAACTGCGCAGCGAGGTTGGCATCCTCAACGGCACCGACGTCCCTGGCCTCGCGGCACAGGCGCAGCAAGCTCTCGAGGCAGGCGGCTGGCCGGTGCCCGCGACAGACACCTACCGCGGCGACATCGCCGTGACAACCGTTTACTACCCGCCGGGGGAAGAAGAGTCCGCGCGGGCGCTGGCCGCGCAATTCCCCGAGATCAAGGCCGTTGAGCCGACGATCCCGGGGCTGACCTCGATCCGGCTGGTGCTGATCCTCGCCGAGGACTATGCGGAGGCGGTCGAAACCAGCGGGTGAGTACTCCGCCGACTCCGCGGACCTGGGAGGGCCGCGCAGCACTCGCCGCCGTGATCGCCGATCCCGGAGTGGCTCTGGTCGCCCTCGACTACGACGGGACGCTGGCGCCAATCGTGGACCGGCCGGAGGACGCAGTCGCCCATCCGCGGGCAGCGGCAGCGCTGCGGGCGGTCGCCAGTGCCGGTACCAGGGTGGCGATCGTCACCGGGCGCCCTGCGGGGGAAGCGGTCCGACTCGGTGGCCTCGCCGATGTCCCAGGGCTGGTCGTGCTCGGGCACTATGGACTCGACCGCTGGAGCGAGGGCCATGTCGTGGCGCCTCAGCCGCATCCCGGCGTCGCGGCCGCTCGGCGCGCGGCGGCGGCCATGGTGGCCGAAGGCCCGGCCGGGCTCGCTCTCGAAGACAAGGGTCACTCAGTGGCGCTGCACTCCCGCCGGGCCGCCGATCCCCCGGGTGTGCTCACGACCCTTCGTCCCCGCGTGGAGCAGCTGGCGCGTGAGACCGGGCTGGTGGTGACGCCCGGCCGCTATGTCCTTGAACTACGGCCGCCGGACACCGACAAGGGCACTGCGCTCCGAGCGCTGGTGGCCGAGCTACGGACCACGTCAGTGGTGTTCATCGGCGACGATGTGGGCGATCTCGCCGCCGTGAGAGCGCTGCGCGAGATGGACGTCGCCCGGCTGGTCGTGTGCAGCGACTCCGTCGAGTCGCCGTCCGAGCTTCGCGAACAGGCGGATCTGGTGGTGCCGGGGCCACCGGGAGTGCTGTCGTTCCTTGAGTTCTTGGCACAGGTGATCGTTCCCTGACTCTTCACGATCACTGCCCTACCTGGGACGCTGGCCCGCATGTGCTACGGAGACGACGCCCTGCCGCCCGCCCCTCCCGTGACCGGAGCAGTCGGTGACCATGGTGAGCTGTTCCTGCTGTCCGCCGATGGCACCGAGTTCGCCGCGTATTACGCCTACCCGCAAACCCGGGCCCGATCCGCCGTGGTGGTTCTACCCGACGTCCGGGGCCTGCATCGCTTCTACCAGGAACTGGCCGAGCGGTTCGCTGCGGCCGGCTTGGTGGCGATCGCGATCGACTACTACGGCCGGACAACTGAGCTCGGTTCGCAGCGGGGCGACAGCTTTCCGTTTCGCGAGCATGCCGACCGGCTGGAGCCGGCCCAGGTGACCCTAGACGTACACGCCGCGGTGGAGTGGCTGCGAGGGGACCGTGACCACGATGTCGAGGCCGTGTTCACGGTTGGGTTCTGTGCTGGGGGCGGCTTGTCGTGGCGACAGTCGGCGGCCGACCATGGCCTGGCCGGCTGCATTGGCTTCTACGGCCGGCCCGCCCGGGTCGTCGACCAGATCGGATCCATGCGAGTGCCCTTGCTCCTACTAGCGGCCGGGCAAGATGACATTCCCGTCGAGGAGGTCGAGCGTTTCGCCGAGCAGGCCCGCGCCAATGGTGTGGACGCGGAACTGCATGTGTATCCCGACGCCCCGCACAGCTTCTTCGACCGGACCTCCGGGAATTACCAAGAGGAGTGCGCCGACGCCTGGCGACGGGTTCTCGCATTCATCGACCGGCACAGCGGGTAACGCCGTCAGAACCGGCTCGAGCCACCGCGCCGGAACACTCGCCGCAGTGGCCGCTCCCGGTAACCGCCATCGGCGAGCCCGGCCCGCCGTTCGAAGACGTTCCGGGAAGCCGGGTCGCCTGTGCGGACCCACGACCAGCCCGCGGCCAACGCGTAGAGCGGCCACATCATCGGCCCCACGCACACGGCGTACTGGCTCGCGTGCCGCGCCTCGTGCTCCAGCAGGGTCGGCCGGCGTTCGAGCACCGACTCGTCTCCGCGCAGCAGCACCACGTTGCCGACCGTGAACGCCGAGTTGCTCGGCAGCGCGAGCCTGTAACCGAAGGCCAGCAGAAGCCCGTCGGGTCCGTGGGCGAGTCGCGTAGCAGCCACCCGAGCGATGAGCAGCCCGAGCGGTGTCGACAGGTTGATCAGGTTGACTACCTGCCGGAGCCGTTGCTCTGGCATCACGGCGGCCATCATTCCGTGCGTGCGGTCATCGCCGGGTGCGGAGGGCGACCCGTCCACCATGCAGAACAACCGTCTCGCATCGCGGACGATTGGGTTACGCGGCAGTGTTGCCTGCGTAGGGTCTGTTGAAGGAACTCATCCAGAGGGGCAGAGGGACCGGCCCGGCGAAGCCCCGGCAACCCGCCCGGTTCATCCCGGGCCTGGTGCCAACTCCGGCCCGCTTCGTGCGGGAAAGATGAGGAGGACCGATGCCCGGCACGGCACCCGCGCCCAGTCTGCCGAGGACGGCGGCCCACCCGGATTTGGGTGCGGCAACGCACCTGTCATGCCGTGAATGCGGCGCGACGTCCCCGCTCGGCGCGTTCTACGCCTGTGCGGACTGCTTTGGGCCACTCGAGGTCGGCTACGACTTCGGCCGGGTATCTCGCGAGCGGATAGCTGCCGGCCCAAGGTCGATCTGGCGTTATCGCGACCTGCTGCCGGTACCGGCTAGCGTCGAGGACACCCCGAACACTGATCCAGGCTGGACTCGCCTGCTGCGAGCGGACCGGCTCGGTCGCGAGCTCGGCATCAGGACACTGTGGGTCAAGGACGACTCGGGCAACCCCACGCACTCGTTCAAGGATCGAGTGGTCGCAGTCGCGCTGGCCGCAGCCCGTCAGCTCGGCTTCACGGTTCTGGCCTGCCCGTCGACCGGCAACCTGGCGAATGCCGTCGCAGCAGCGTCGGCACGCGCAGGGATCCGGTCGTTCGTGTTCATCCCGCGCGATCTCGAGCTGCAGAAGATCGTCACGACCGCGGTCTATGGCACGACACTGGTCGCGGTGGAGGGCACGTACGACGACGTGAACCGGCTGGCGTCGGAGCTGGCGGGCCAGCATGCTGACTGGGCCTTCGTCAACGTCAACGTGCGCCCTTACTACGCCGAAGGCTCCAAGACGCTGGGCTACGAGGTTGCCGAGCAGCTCGGCTGGCGGTTGCCTCGACAGGTCGTGATCCCGGTCGCCAGCGGTGCCCAGCTGGTGAAGGTGGACAAGGCGTTCCGTGAACTCGTGGCTTTGGGCCTCGTGGATGGCGAGGTGCCGCGCATCTTCGGCGCCCAGGCCGCCGGCTGCGCGCCGGTGGCCGCCGCGTTCAAGGCCGGGAGCGACGTCGTGCGGCCCGTCCGGCCGTCGACCATTGCCAAGTCACTCGCTATCGGCAATCCCGCCGACGGACCGTATGTGCTCGACGTCACGCGTCGCACCGGCGGAGCCGTAGAAGACGTCACCGACGAGGAGGTCGTCGACGGGATCCGGCTGCTGGCCCGGACCGAGGGAGTATTCGCCGAGACGGCCGGCGGCGTCACTGTCGCCGTCCTGGCGAAGCTGGTCCGTGCGGGATTGGTCGACCCCGACGCCGAGACGGTCGTTTTCAACACCGGTGACGGCTTGAAGACCCTTGACGCGGTGTCCTCAGGCGCCGGCCCGGTTGGCACGATCCGGCCGTCCACCGACGAGTTCGACGCCCTGGGGGTGGTATGACGATGAGCACAATCGCGGTCCGGGTTCCGACCATCCTGCGCACGTACACTGACGGCATCGCAGACGTCTCCGTGTCGGTGGACGACGAGGCCACGCTGTCCGATGTCGTTGCTGCTCTGGATGCGAGGTATCCGGGAATCGGCGGACGTGTACTGGACGACTCCGGCCAGATCCGCCGCTTCGTCAACGTCTACGTCGACGACGACGACGTCCGGTTCGCCTCCGGTCTGCAGACCCCGACGCCGCACGGCACGCGGGTGTCGGTCATTCCGGCTGTAGCCGGAGGCTGAGTACCCATCAGGCCTCGGCTCCGCGCGTCAGGACCCCGAGACAAACATCGCCCGAACAGACACCTCTTGAGCCTATGGGCGCGTTGTGTAAGGTCTGCACTGGTCGGCGCAAGACCCCCCGCGGGGGCGAGGAGCGAGCACGACCCGGGCCTGAAGACGGGCCCGACACCAGCCCCGTGCGAGGAGTGGTAATGGCTCAGGGCACCGTGAAGTGGTTCAACTCCGAGAAGGGCTACGGCTTCATCGCCGTCGACGGCGGACAGGACCTCTTCGTTCACTACACCGCGATCGACATGGAGGGTTACCGCAGCCTCGAGGACGGCCAGCGGGTCGAGTTCGAGGTCGGCCAGGGGCCCAAAGGCCCGCAGGCGGAGTCCGTCCGCGTCGTGTAACGCAGCCATTCGATCGGTTCGGCAGCGGCCCGGTCCCGGCGTCTCGGGGCCGGGCCGCCGCCCGTCCGGCCGCCGGCCATGGGTGGTGCAGGGTGTCGCCATACGATGGCCGGCGTGCGCCGGACCCGGCCTGTCCTCGTCTACGACGGCGACTGCGCCTTCTGCACGACGAGCGCCCGGTTCATCGAACGCCGCATGCCAGTATCCGCCGGTATCGTCGCCTGGCAGTTCACGGATCTCGATGCGCTCGGCACGACGGCCGAGCGGGCCCAGCGCGAACTGCTGTGGGTCCACGCGTCGGGCCAGGTCGTTGGCGGCGCCGATGCCGTTGCGGCATTGCTCGTTGATTCTGGCGGCTGGTGGCGCCTGCTTGGCCGAGCCGCGCAGACTCCTCCATTGCACTGGATCGCCGGCGCGATGTACCGCCTGGTGGCGACGAATCGGCATCGGCTACCTGGCGGGACGCCCGCTTGCGCCCTGCCGGCGTCGCAGCGCCCGGGCAACGTCAAATCATGAAGCTCGACGACTCACCGCGCGGGGTCCGGTTCTGGTTCCGGTGCTGGGGCGGGCGTTGGCGCGGGCGTCCGGCGGCGCACCGGCGGGATCAGCTTCTCCAGCGGGAAGAACGCCAGCCAGCAGATCACCGTCGGCAGGAAGTGGATGCCCAGGCTGAAGTACGTCACCAGGTGGAAGCTCAGGAAGAATCCGGCGGCGAGGAGCAGAGCCTTCCCCCGCAGAAACAGCACGACGGGGGAGAGGAACTCCGCGATCAGTAGCATCCACTGGCTGATGCGCAGTAGCCATGGGTATTCGAGGATCCAATCGATGAACTCGGTGCCGCGCCGAATGATCGCCCAGGTGAAGACGGCACTGCCTCCCCAGGCAAACGGCGCGCCATTGCGCGACCATTTGGCGAAGGCAGAGCCGACGTAGGTCGCGATGGTCGCCACCTGAACGCAGCGAAACGCCCACCCACCCGCTTCGCTCGGGGTCAGGTCGCCGAACCGAGCCCGCCCGACAGTGGGCAGCACCCACATGGCCACCAGCAGCGCCAGGTGATCGTGGTCCACCTTGCCGAACGACATCCCGATGATCAGCCACTCCAAGTAGCAGACCGCGACCACCCAGCCCGCCAGCCGAGGCAGTCGACCTGTCGCCGCGACGAGCGCGCCGGCGACGAGAACGACCTGCAAGGTATAGACGAGCGGCGGTGACGGCTCTGGCAGGGGGAGCACCCGGCCAATGAACAACGGACGATAGAGCTCGGCCGCGTAGCCGTGCGGCACGACATCGTTGACCAGCACAAAGATGTCGTAGAGCAGGAACAGGTAGACGACCGTTCGGAACACGGCGACCCGAGCCAACGGGATCGGTGCCGTCCACCACCTGACGACCCGATTCATTGCACTGTCCATCGGGCCAACTCCACAGTGACCGGCGGGCCGGCCTGGTACCCGTCACTCAGTTGGTAGACGTCGCGCATGAGATAGAGCGCTGTGTACTGGTCACGCTCGGGGTGGATCGCCTCGTTCGCGTCGGCGATGGTTTGCAGTAGCGACGGGTCGGCCAGGATCCTGTCCAACTGGCCCTCCACTTCCGCGCGGCCGATCCCGGTGCCGGTCGCGTTCAGTGGAACTCGCACCCGTTTCTGGCCGCTTTCGGTGTCTGCGAGCAGGTATGTCGAGCGAACCTTGGCGTCCAGATCATGGGCGGTGGCGTACTGCGCCATCGAGCCGAATGGGAAGTAGTCGTCGCTGTCGGCCAGCGTGCCGTGGACCAGAGCAGCGATCCCTGCAAACGCGGCTAGCAACCGCCAGGTCGTCGATGCGCGGGACAGCCGCCGGGTGGCCCCCGGCGCCGCCTCGCCAGCGCTCACGATGGCAAAGGGTAGTCGGACCCGCGGGCGCGGACGGTTCCGCTTGCACTCTCGGGTGGAGAGTGCTAAACACGGATTAGCACTCTCTAGTCGAGAGTGACAACGACAGGGATCCGGGTCGGCGAGGTCCCGGTCGTCCCGGTGACAGGAGCCGGGGCTGCCGAGGCCGTCCGTCGCGGGCGTCGAGCCGGTCAATCCACCCGCTATCCGGGAGGACCAGGAAACCCATGCCAAAGATCATCGCCTTTAGCGAGGATGCGCGGCGTGGCCTCGAGCGCGGCATGAACCAGCTTGCCGACGCCGTCCGGGTCACGCTCGGCCCGAAGGGCCGCAACGTCGTCCTCGAGAAGAAGTGGGGCGCGCCGACGATCACCAACGACGGCGTCTCCATCGCGAAGGAGATCGAGCTCGAGGACCCGTGGGAGAAGATCGGGGCCGAGCTGGTCAAGGAGGTCGCGAAGAAGACCGACGACGTCGCCGGTGACGGCACGACGACGGCTACCGTGCTCGCCCAGGCACTCGTCCGCGAGGGCCTGCGTAACGTCGCCGCGGGCGCGAGCCCGATGGCGCTCAAGCGCGGCATCGAGAAGGCGGTCGAGGCCGTCGCCGAGCAGCTGCTTGCGTCGGCGAAGGACGTCGAGACCAAGGAGCAGATCGCTGCGACAGCATCGATCTCCGCTGCCGACACCCAGATCGGCGAGCTCATCGCCGAGGCCATGGACAAGGTTGGCAAGGAAGGTGTCATCACCGTCGAGGAGAGCAACACCTTCGGCCTGGAGCTCGAGCTCACCGAGGGTATGCGCTTCGACAAGGGCTACATCTCCGGGTACTTCGTCACCGACGCCGAGCGGCAGGAGGCAGTCCTCGAGGACGCCTACGTGCTGCTGGTCGAGTCGAAGATCTCCAGCGTCAAGGACATGTTGCCGCTGCTGGAAAAGGTCATGCAGACCGGCAAGCCGTTGCTGATCATCGCCGAGGACGTCGAGGGTGAGGCCCTCGCGACCCTGGTTGTCAACAAGATCCGCGGCACGTTCAAGTCCGTTGCGGTCAAGGCTCCGGGCTTTGGCGACCGCCGCAAGGCGATGCTGCAGGACATCGCGATCCTGACTGGTGGTCAGGTCATCAGCGAGACCGTCGGCCTGAAGCTGGAGAACGCGACGCTGGATCTGCTCGGCCAGGCCCGCAAGGTCGTCGTCACCAAGGACGAGACGACGATCGTCGAAGGAGCCGGCGACGCCGACCAGATCGCCGGCCGGGTCAGCCAGATCCGCACGGAGATCGAGAACTCCGACAGCGACTACGACCGCGAGAAGCTCCAGGAGCGGCTGGCCAAGCTCGCTGGCGGCGTCGCCGTCATCAAGGCAGGCGCTGCCACCGAGGTCGAACTCAAGGAGCGCAAGCACCGCATCGAGGACGCCGTGCGCAACGCCAAGGCGGCCGTCGAGGAGGGCATCGTCGCCGGTGGCGGCGTCGCGCTGCTCCACGCTGCCCAGGCCGCGTTCGAGAAGCTTGACCTCGAGGGCGACGAGGCGACCGGGGCATCGATCGTGAAGGTCGCGGTCGAGGCGCCGATCAAGCAGATCGCGATCAACGCCGGACTCGAGGGTGGCGTCGTGGTCGAGCGGGTCCGCGGCCTGGAGCCCGGGCACGGGCTGGACGCCAACACCGGCGAGTACGTCGACCTGATCAAGGCCGGCATCATCGACCCGGCCAAGGTCACCCGTTCGGCGCTGCAGAACGCGGCATCGATCGCGGGCCTGTTCCTTACCACCGAGGCCGTCATCGCCGACAAGCCGGAGAAGGACAAGGTTCCGGCCGGCGCCGGCGGCGGCGACATGGGCGGTATGGACTTCTGAGTCCAGCTGCTTCGATCGTTGCACTAAGGGCGGCGTCTCCGGCTCATTTCGAGTCGGGGGCGCCGCCCCTCGGCGTGTGTCGGCCGGCCAGTCAAGAGAGACGAGCGGACGTCCCATGACCAGGTACGTGATCGGTCCGGACGTGGCGATGCGCCTGGCTCACGACCAGATCGTTATTGGCGACGACCACCAAATCCTGGCTCCCACGCTCCTTCGCTCGCAGTTGCTGTCGTTCCTATACCAAGCTGTCAGCCGCGGTGAAATGACCAAGAAGGATGCCGAGCAACGGCTCAACTACGTGCGCGGGCTTCGAGTTCGACTGCTCGGCGACCGCGTACTTCAGGAAGTCGCTTGGAAAGTCGCCGACCAGCTCGGATGGTCCGACACCTATGCCGCCGAGTACGTTGCTTTGACCCGACTCCAGGCCGACGCATTCGTCACACTCGACGGGCAACTCGCCCGTGCTGTGAAGGACATGGTGGCAATCGCACCAATCGAGGCGCTGTCCTGATCGACCAGAGACCAGACGCGGACAATGAACGCGCGGTCATGCCGGCGGTCTCAAGAGGTCGCCACAACACTTCCTCGGCCTGGTTCGGCGACGCTCAGAGGTCCTCGAACCGGACCCGGTGGCCCACCGGACCGTCTTGTTCCGGAAAAGCGATCCGGCCGGCCGCAACGGCCCAGCGGGCCACGTCGACGCGGAACCGTCCGGCGCGGACCGCGGGGTCCTGCTCGGCCAGGCGCCGCGCCTCGGTGGCATCGACGGTGTAGACCGACATCCCGCGCAACGTCTCGTCGGACTGGTCCAGGAGCGGACCGTTGGCGGCGATGATGCCCCGCCGACCCAATTCCGCGAGGTGGGCCAAGTGGGCGTGGTGCAGCGCCGTGGACGCCTTCTCGGCCAGGTCGGGAGGGTTGGTCCCGCGCCGCAGGTAGACGATCGTGCGGACGTCGAAAGACGCCGGCACGCCAGGTGGCCGTTCCATGGCTTTTCCTATCTCAAGCCACTGCCGGGAGCGAGTGGCGCCGCTGGACGGTTGGGCATGAACCGCCCTGAGTCTCCCGGAGGGTTGGCTGGTTACGCGACCTCGGATTGGGGGTCCTTGCCGGGGTCAACCGGCCGCCGTGGAAGAACCCGCCGCCTCGTCGGCCCGGCGGCCCGGGTCGCGTAGTCGACGCCGACGGCGGCGGCCTCGCCCGGGGGGGTGCCGACCCGGATCGTGAGCAGGCGCATGCGACCCGTGGAGAGCACGTCGATCGTCGCCAGGCGTTTGGCCAGCCCCACCGGGTGGTGGAAGGGCAGCAGCCGCACGCCCTTACCGAGCAGAATCGTCGTCGTCGACGCGGCGAAGAAGGCTAGGCACTCGAGAGGGTCGGCGATCGGCAGATCAGGCGCGATCTCGACCTCGCCGATCCGCGCGCCCGGGTAGAGCGTCACGTGCTCGGGCACGTCGAACCAAGCCGCTGCCGTTACGATCGCACTCGTGGAGCGGGTGACCGGGATCGGTGGGGTGTTTTTCCGCGCTGGTGACCCACAGGCATTGTCGCTCTGGTATGCGGAGCATCTGGGTGTGTCTCAACCCCCGGCGAGCTATGACGAGCGGGTCTGGGAGCAGGAGGCTGGGCCGACGGTGTTCGCACCGTTTCCGGCCGACTCCGATTATTTTCGCCGGTCGGACCGGCAGTGGGCGGTCAATTTCCGGGTGCGGGACCTGGACGCGATGGTCGACCAGTTGCGTCGGGCCGGCATCGTGGTGGAGGAGCACGAGACGTCCTATCCGAACGGTCGATTCGCGGAGCTGACAGATCCCGAAGGAACCCCGATCCAACTCTGGGAACCCGCAGATCCCGACAGGACTTGACGTCAGGTCTGCGATCCGCCTCGACTCAAGCGTGGAACGCACTCATTTGGCTCCGTGCAGTGCGGCGTGTGCGTGTTGCCGCCTTGGGTCACCGGTTGATCAAGACGACTTCGTATTGGTCGGCTGTGGGTGGGATTCCGGTGTCGAACTTGGCGTTTACCAACGCCAGCGTGTTGCCGTGGCGGGCGACCGTGGTTGGTACCTGGAACAGGGGGCTGGTGATGACCTGCCCTACCGATGCCGAGCTCAGGTCGGGGCTTAGCCGCAGCTCGGTCACCTGGTTGAGCATGTTCTGCACCGCCCAGACTCGGCCCGCCTCGAGCAGGATGCCGTCGACCGAGGGAACGTCGGCACCGGCGATGGGCGCGCTGGCTCCGGTCGCCGGGTTGACGGTGTAGAGGGTTGAGTCGCCGCTGTGGGCGACGACGAGCGTCTTGCCGTCGGCGGTGGCGGCGATGCCATTGAGGTTGAAATCTCCGGACAGGTTTGCTGCAGGCCCCGTGAGCGTCAGGGTGGACGCTGCACCGATCGACCCGTCAGGGGCGATCGGGACGCGGTACAGCTGCGGCTGGAAAGAGTCGGTGAACCACGCTTCGTCCGTCGTCAGCGCCACGTCGTTGATCGCGGTCCCGAGCTCCGGATCGGACAGTGTCACGACGGCGACGTCCGCGCCGGTGCTGGCGTCGTACACGTACCCCTGACCGCCGAAGCCGCCGGCCACGAACAGCAGGTCGTGGCGCACGTCCACCTTCATGCCCAGGGCCATCCGGCCGGTCGGGGCGTCGACGAACAGTTCGGCCGAGCCCGATCGCAGGTCACCACGGTAGATGTCGCCCTCGAACAGATCCCCGGCGAAGTAGGCAGACCCGGCACCAGTCGCGATCCCCTCCGCCGAGGTTGCTCCAGGGAGCACGATCACGTCGGGGAACGGACTGGCGGCTGCCGCGGCGGGGAGTCCAGCGCCGACAAGGACGGCAGCCACCGAAACCACGCCGATCAGACGTCGCATGATCAACCTCCTGGGTGCGCCGGGGTGCATGCTTGCCGAGCTACAGGTTGGCGTCGAGGAACTCCTGGGCCGGCTCGGAGTCGACGCGGTACTGCAGGTTCGGTCCGTCGCAGCGGTAGCTGAAGGTCCACGTGTTGAGGGCCACGATGGTGCCCTCGTGGAACATCGGCCCACCCGAGTCGCCGAAGCACACGCTCTTCGTGATCTTCACGAAGCGGTCCGGGAACAGGTCCTGGCTTGTGATCACTGAGACGTCCATATAGCTGCGCGCCCCGTCGTACACCGTGATCGCCATTGGCGACACGACGCTGCCAGTGACGAATTCGTCTGTGCCGTAGCCGACCACAGTGAAGGTCTCGCTGGTCAGGTCGAGCTCGTCCAGGTAGCCCGCGTCGGCCACCGGAGCCGGAGTAACGCCGACGACCTCCTCGGTGAGGTAGACCAACGCGATGTCCTCCAGGCCGGCCTTGAGGAATGACATCTTCGAGTTGCCGCCGCCCGGTCCCACCTCGTTGGCCAGCCAGTCCGGGTGGATGACGAAGTAATCCGCGTAGTAGTACGTCGAATCGTCGCTCGGGTCGGCCTCGAACGAGATCCGCCAGTCGTCCGGCCCAAGAGCCTCCGCGTCTCCGACCTCACCAGTGAAGAAGTCCGTGCAGTGCGCTGCGGTCAGTACGACATTCGGGGCGACCAGCGTCCCGGTGCAGAAGTCGAACCACTCGCCGCCCGACTGCAGCTGCAACCCACCGACGTTTGGGAACCTGCCGGTCGTGTCTGTGGTGCCGTCGATAATGGCGATCGCTGGACCCGTCGCGGCCAACAGCAGGGCCGCCGCTCCGGCGAGCGCAGCCGGAAATCTCGGTAGGCGCATGGCGTGTCCCCTATCCGTCCCCGGCACGCCCCG
>DASSDH010000168.1:0-11988 GCA_035697245.1 Jiangellaceae bacterium | reverse complement strand
GGATGGAGATGCGGGCCTCAGTGCAGAACGCACGACGACGGACCACCGCGTCGATCACGGAGCCGTCGAACAGCGCCCTCGCCGAGGCAACCCGCTGAGTGTACCGAACCGTCAGGCGTTGCCGTCGAACAGGCTGGTGACGGAGCCGTCCTGGAAGACCTCCCTGATCGCCCTGGCGATGAGTGGTGCGATCGACAGAGTGGTGAGCTTGTCGAAGCGTCGATCCTCAGGGATCGGAAGCGTGTTCGTGACGACGACCTCGCGGACCGGGCAGTTCTTCAGCCGGTCCACCGCCGGTCCGGACATGACCGCATGGGTTGCTGCGATCACCACCTCGGAGGCTCCGGCGGCGTAGAGCGCGTCAGCGGCCTTCGTGATCGTGCTCCCGGTGTCGATCATGTCGTCGACGAGCACGCAGGTGCAGCCGGCCACCTCGCCGACCACCCGGTTGGCGACTGCCTCGTTCGGTCGGTTGATGTCGCGGGTCTTGTGGATGAACGCCAGCGGAGCTCCGGAGAGCCGTTCGCTCCACATCTCCGCCACCCGGATACGCCCGGCATCCGGAGAGACCACTGCGAGCTGCTCTGTCCCGTAGTTAGCAGCGACGTAATCAGCCAGGATCGGTAGAGCCCAGAGGTGGTCGACCGGCCCGTCGAAGAATCCTTGGATCTGAGCCGTGTGCAGGTCGACCGCCATCAGCCGGTTGGCGCCCGCCGTCTTGAACAGGTCTGCGATCAGGCGCGCGGAAATCGGCTCGCGTCCGCGGTGTTTCTTGTCCTGCCGGGCATAGCCGTAGAACGGCATCACCACCGTGATCCGTTTGGCCGAGGCGCGCTTGAGAGCATCGACCATGATCAGCTGCTCCATGATCCACTCATTGATCGGAGCGGCATGGCTCTGGAGGACGAAAGCGTCCGAGCCTCGGACGCTTTCTTCGAAACGAACGTAGATCTCGCCGTTGGCGAAATTTAGGACCTTGGTCGGGATGAGGTCCACGCCGAGCTGGCTCGCGACCTCCGCTGCGAGTTCGGGGTAAGCGCGCCCACCGAAGAGCATGAGCGTCTTGACTCCGGTGGTCTTGATGCCGGTCACGGGCTGCTCCCCTCGGCGTCGGGGTCGCCTCCAGTCTGCCCTGCCTTTGCCCTGGCCGCCGCATCAGCGGCTGGAGTACCGGCCCGCTTACGGGCTACCCAGTCCTCGACGTTGCGCTGCCGTGCCCGCGCAACCGCCATTGCTCCGGGCGGTACGTCGGTGGTAATAACCGATCCAGCCGCCGTGTACGCCCCGTCGCCGATCGTCACCGGAGCCACCAACATGGTGTCGCTGCCGATGCGGACGTGCTCGCCAATGACCGTTCGGTGTTTGGCGACGCCGTCGTAGTTCACGATCACCGTCGCCGCACCGATGTTGCTCCTGGCCCCGATCTCCGCATCACCGACATAGGAAAGGTGCGGCACCTTCGACCCTTCCCCCAGGGTGGATGCCTTGATCTCGACGAAAGCACCAGCCTTAGCCGCCCGAGCCAGCCGAGCCCCAGGTCGCAGATACGTGAACGGGCCGACGGAGCACTCGGGGCCGATTTCGGCTCCCCTGGCGTGTGTCCGCGCGACGCTCGCGCCGGCGCCGACGACGCAGTCGACGAGCGTGGAGTCGGGACCGATCTCGGCGCCGTCGTCGACGACGGTCGCTCCCTGCAGCTGTACCCCGGGCCGCAGCACGACATCACGGCCGAGCTTCACCGTTACGTCGACCCACGTCGCCGCCGGGTCGATGACGGTGACACCAGCTCGCATCCAGCGCTCGAGCACCCGCCGGTTCAGCTCCCGGTGCAATGCAGCAAGTTGCACGCGGTCGTTCACGCCCTCGGTCTGCCAGCTGTCGTTGGTCGCGTGCGCGCCGACCCGTCGGCCGTCAGTTCTGGCCATGCCGAGCACGTCGGTCAGATACAGCTCTCCCTGGGCGTTGTCGGTGCTGAGTCTGGACAGACAGCTGCTGAGCACCGCGGCGTCGAACGCGTAGATCCCCGAGTTGATCTCGCGGATGCCAAGCACGTCCGGCGTCGCATCCTGGTGCTCGACGATGCCGCGCACACCACCGTCCGCATCGCGCACGATTCGGCCGTATCCTGTGGCGTCGGCGACCTCGGCCGTGAGCACGGTCACGGCGTTCCCGTCGTCGACGTGCCGGGCCACCAGGTCGGTCAAGGTGTCCGGCGTTAGCAGCGGCACGTCACCGTAGGTGACCACGACAACCCCCTCGAGCTGGGGCATCGTGTCCAATGCACATGCGACGGCATGTCCGGTCCCGAGCTGGCGGTCCTGAACGGCGATCGCGGCCCCCGGCGCAGTTGCCGCCAAGTGGTCGGCCACCTGCTCGCGGCCATGGCCGACGACAACGACCAGATGGTCGGGCTGAAGAGCCGAAGCCGCCGCAACCGCGTGCCCGACCAGCGTTCGGCCGGCGAGCTCGTGCATGACCTTCGGGACGGACGACTTCATCCGCGTGCCCTCACCGGCGGCAAGGACGACGACAGCGGCCAGGCGTGGGCTCACGCGAGAGCTCCCGGGCGTCGGTGGCAGGGCCGCCGCCGACGATACCGCCCGCTCACCTGATCACTTCGACCGGGCGTGGCTCCGCCGCCAGGGCTCGAACCTGGACTAAAGGCTCCAAAGGCCCTTGTGCTGCCAATTACACTACGGCGGACTAAATCGGACGCAGGCTCATCGTCATGCTGCATTCCGACGTTACCTGCTCCAGCCTGATCTCCGCGACGGGAGACGCTCGGGCATCGGCCGTGTCAGCACCGACGACTTGGCTACCTACGGTACCGTAGGTTACGGTAGCGTAGCCACAAGCCACCTTCCTGGACGGAGCCGCGCATGACGCCTCCCACCGTCACCGAAGTCAGCCCACCGATCGCATCCGACGCGTTGCCTCAGGGCACGGTGACCGGCGACCAACAGTCTCGGACCGAGCGGATCATCCTGGGCACGTTCATCGCCGTACCGTTCCTGGCCATCCTGGTGGCGATTCCCATCGCCTGGGGCGGCTGGCTCGGGTGGCTCGACCTGGCGATCGCCACCGGGATGTACCTCATCTCCGGGCTCGGTATCACCGTCGGGTTCCATCGTCATTTCACCCATCGAGCGTTCAAGGCCAACCGCGGCACCAAGATTGGCCTCGCGGTGGCCGGCAGCCTTGCCATCGAGGGTCCCGTGATCCGGTGGGTGGCGGACCACCGCAAGCACCACAAGTACTCCGACAAGGACGGCGACCCGCATTCCCCGTGGCGCTACGGAGAGACCATTCCGGCGCTGATGAAGGGCTTGTTCTACGCCCACATGGGCTGGATGTTCGACGTCGAGCAGACCAACCAGAAGCAGTACGCCCCCGACCTGCTCAAAGACGCCGACATCCGCCGGATCAGCAAAGCCTTCCCGTGGCTGACGGTTATCTCGGTGCTGCTACCGGCCGTACTCGGTGGCCTGCTGACATGGTCCTGGCAGGGCGCGGTGACCGGGTTCTTCTGGGGCACCTTGGTCCGGGTCGGCCTGCTGCACCACGTCACGTGGTCGATCAACTCGATCTGTCACGCCGTCGGCGAGCGGCCCTTCGAGAGCCGCGACAAGTCCGGCAACGTGTGGTGGCTTGCGTTGCTGTCGATGGGCGAGTCCTGGCACAACCTCCACCACGCCGATCCGACCTGTGCCCGTCACGGCGTCCTCAAGGGGCAGATCGACGGCAGTGCGCGGGTCATCTGGGCGTTGGAAAAGCTGGGCTGGGTGTGGGACGTCCGCTGGCCGAGCGAGGACCGAATCCGGGCCAAGCGCATTGACGACTACGGCGGCGAGAAAACACTCGTCGCGCCCTGATGGCGCTCCGGCGCGGCGGCAGATGCCAACGGCACAGGCGACAGGAATCATGAGCACAGTGACCGAGCCGAACACGGCACGTTCAAGAGCGACGCCCAGCCGGGTCCGAATGACCGGAAAACAGCGCCGTGAGCAGCTGCTGGACGTCGGTCGGGCGCTGTTCGCCGAGCGTGGCTTCGACGGCACGTCGATCGAGGAGATCGCCAACCGGGCCAAGGTGTCCAAGCCGGTTGTCTACGAGCACTTCGGGGGCAAGGAAGGGCTGTACGCCGTCGTCGTCGACCGTGAGATGGAGCAGTTGCTCGAGCGCATTACCAGCGCGCTTCAGTCGGCCGCGCATCCGCGCACGGTGCTCGAATACGCCGCTCTGTCGCTGCTCGACTACATCGAGACTTCGACCGACGGCTTCCGGATCCTGGTCCGCGACTCACCGGTCGCTCAGTCCACCGGTGGCTTCGCGAGCCTGATATCCGACGCGGCGAGCCAGGTCGAGCATCTCCTGGCCGCTCAGTTCAAGGCGCGCGGCTTCGAACCGAAGCTCGCTCCGATGTATGCGCAGATGTTGGTGGGGATGGTCGCGCTGACCGGGCAGTGGTGGCTGGACGTCCGCAAGCCGAAGAAGGCCGACGTCGCCGCTCATCTGGTCAACTTGGCATGGAACGGACTCGCGGGCCTGGAGGGCAAGCCGCGGCTGGCCGACCGTTAGGCCACCTCGTCAACTGCGATGCGCGAGGGCGAAGATCCGCCGGTACGGCAGCACGGTGCCGTAGGGCCGACGCGGGTAGGCCGCCCGCAGCAAAGCTCCGTATTCGTGGGTGAACTCGGCCTGCTCATCTCGCGTCAGCGCGGCGAGGACCGGGCGCAGCGCCGTTCCGCTCACCCAGCTGAGAACCGCGTCGTCCCCCGGCAAGACGTGGAAGTACGTCGTCTCCCAGACCTGAACGGCAAGGCCGAGCTCCGCGAGCACCGCGAGGTACTCCACCGGCTCATGCGACGACGGTCGGGCGACTCGCCCTGCTCCGACCCGGTCCCGCCATTGCGGGGAGTCGGCCAGCTGGTAGAGCAGGACATGCGATGCCTCGGTGAAGTTGCCCGGAACCTGAAAGGCGAACCAGCCGTCGGGTGCTACCGCCGCGACCAGCTGCGGAAGCAGGCCGAGGTGGTCCGGCACCCACTGCAAGGTCGCATTGGACACCAGGACGTCGACCGGGCGTTCAGCTGTCCACTCCCGCAGGTCGGCGTGAACCACCTCGATGCCGTCGATCTCGCGAGCCGCCGCCACCATCTCCGTCGACGAGTCGACACCGACGACTCGCGCCGCCGGCCACCGCTGCGCGAGGGTTGCGGTCAGGTTGCCCGGCCCGCAGCCGAGGTCAACGACCTCTCGCGGATCTTGCGCGCCCACCACAGACATGAGGTCGTGGAACGGGCGAGCTCTCTCGTCGCCGAAGGTCAGGTAACGCTGTGGGTCCCACACGCCTTTCAACGTAATCAACCGGCCTACCCTGGCAGCCATCATGCCTCGTCATGGCGACGCAGCCCGCGTCCTCTGCTGTGTGATCGTGATCGCCGCCACGGCGGGGCCGGCAATGGCGGCCCCGCTCCCGAGCCCGGTCACGACACCGGGAGCGACCGCACCGGCGCCACTCCGCACACTTGCACCGCCATCGGGCTCGCCGTTCGACGAAGTCGTCGGCGGCGTCCGGTTGGGAACCATCGGAGTACCGGTGGTTGCCGCCGGCGTCGCTCCGCCGCCCGCTATCGACGCGAAGGCGTGGCTCGTCGCCGATGCCGAATCCGGCCGAGTCCTCGCAGCGTTGAACCCCCATGTCGGCCTGCCGCCGGCAAGCACGATCAAGCTGCTCACGGCAATCGCGCTCCTTCCCGAGGTGGATGCGAACGCGACGTACGTCGTGACGGACGCGGACGTCACGGTCGAGGGCAGCCGGGTCGGCCTCGTGCCCGGCCAGCGCTATTCACGCGACGAACTCATCCACGGCCTACTCCTCGCATCCGGCAACGACGCCGCGAATGCGCTTGCGCAGCTCGCCGAGGGCCAGACTCGCGCAGTCAGCCTGATGGTGAATGAGGCGGAACGGCTCGGTGCGTATGACACCACGGCGACAACGACTCACGGACTCGATGATCCCCGGCAGCGCACATCTGCTTATGACCTCGCTCTGATTGCCCGTGAGGTCCTCGGTGACACGGAACTTGCCGCAGTCACCCGCACCCGGACCTACAACCTTCCGGGGCTCGGAGCCAAGACCTTTCAGATCCAGAACCACAACCGCCTGCTCGGCAGTTACGCCGGAACCGTCGGGCTGAAGACCGGGTTCACGACGCTTTCGGGACACACAATCGTCGCTGCCGCCAACCGGGATGGAGCTCAGCTGGTAGCCGTCGTCCTCGGCACGGAGGACCGGGCGGAGTCCGCTGCCAGCGCCCTGCTCGACTGGGCGTTCGCATTGCCTGGAGACGTGGCGCCCATCGGCCAGCTCGTGACGCCGCCCGAGGTGGCTGCCGCAGTCCAAGCACGCGACAGGGCTAGATCGGCATCGGCAGCCGCCATGCAGCAGGACACGACGACGCACGGCAGTGGAGGCGTCCAGCCCGCCACATCGAGAGCGGCGTGGGTCTGGCCCACTGGTGTTCTGGTCGCCGTGCTCGTCGCCGGGCTCGTCGCCGTGCTCGTGGCTGTGCTCACCGGATGGCGGAGTCGAGGCCGCCGACGGGAAACGAGTGCCGCGGCCGCCAGATCTGGTCCGCGCCGTGTTCGTAGAGGCTGAACGCGGTCACCGTGAAGTCAGCTGCGTAGTCGGCGAGCTGCTCGAAAGCCCGGTCGAGCACATCGTCAGGCAGATCGTGAGCCACGGTGACGTGCGGGTGGTACGGGTAGGTGAGCTCGACCGGCAATGGACCCGTCCGAACAGACTTCGACAACATCTCGCAACCCGAGATCCCCTCGACTAGCGGGACGAAGACCACCGGCGATACCGGTCGGAACGATGCGGTCCCGCGCAGCCGGACTCGGAACTGCTCACCAGCGGCGGCCACTTCCGCCACGTGTTCCTCCACCGTTGGCAGCTCCGCGACCGGGACGTCGGTCGGTGGGAGGAGGGTGATGTGCGGTGGGATCGCGCACGCCAACGGGTCGCCGAACGCACGCCGCCAACCCTGCAGCTCCGCGGAGAACGGCTCGGGTACGGGGATGGCGACACCGATGGTGCACACGTCGACCGTGCCAGGACTGCTCACCGGGCGGCGAGGAACCCGACGCGGTCGTACACCTGCGCGAGCGTACGTGCCGACACCGCACGGGCTCGTTCGGCCCCACGTGCGAGCACGATGTCGAGTTCGGCCGGGTCGTCCAACAGTTCGCCCACTCGAGATTGGAACGGCACTACCGCTTCGAGGACTACTTCGGCTACCTCCTTCTTTAAGTCGCCGTAGCCGCGTCCCTCGAAGTCGCGCTCGATCTGCTCCATTGACCTGTTGCCGAAAGCCGACAGGATCGTCATCAGGTTCGTGACTCCGGGCTTTCCGTCCGGGTCTGCGACGACCTCTCGGCCGGTGTCGGTCACTGCACTGCGAATCTTCTTCTCGATGACCTGTGGGTCGTCCAGCATCCACACGCAGCCACCGCCGCCAAGGCTCTTGCTCATCTGCTTGTCGACCACCTGCAAGTCGTAGATCTTCGCAGTCGCCTTGACGATGTACGGCTCCGGCACGACAAAGGTGTCGCCAAACCGGGAGTTGAACCGCTGGGCCAGGACGCGGGTGAGCTCGAGATGTTGGCGTTGATCTTCGCCGACCGGGACCTTGTCGGCGAGGTAGAGCAGGATGTCCGCGGCCTGCAGGATCGGGTAGTTGAACAAGCCCACCGTCGGCCCTTCACCCCCCGACGACCGGCTCGATTTTTCCTTGAACTGGGTCATCCGCCCGGCCTCGCCGAACGCAGTGATGCAACTGAGGACCCACGCGAGCTGTGCGTGTTCGGGGACGTGGCTCTGCACGAACAGGACGCTGCGTTCGGGGTCAACGCCGGCGGCAAGATACTGCGCGGCCGTGACCCGAGTCCGGTGCCGGAGGAGCTGGGGATCGTGACCGGCGGTGATCGCATGCAGATCGACCACGCAGTAGAACGCGTCGTGGGTCTCTTGCAGCGCCACCCACTGGATCAGCGCACCCAGGTAGTTGCCGATGTGCAGCGAGTCCGCTGTGGGTTGCATACCCGAGAGCACGCGAGGTGTGGCGCCGGTCATGGCGGTCATTGTGGCAGCACCTGTGGGGGCTCCGCCCCCGCATCCTCCCGACCTGCCGGCGGCTCGGCGGGCTCCTGCTTCGACACCTCAGGGGTGAGCCGCAACCGCGCGACGCGGCGTCCGTCAAGCGACAACACCTCGAGCCGGTGACCGTCGATCGGGACGGAGTCGCCCACTCGTGGCAGGCGACCCAGGGTCGCCATGACGTAACCCGCGACGGTTTCGTAGGGCCCGTCGGGCAACTCGACTCCTGTCTGCTCGGCGAAGTCCTCGATGTTGAGCAGACCGTCGACATCCATCGCCCCTCCGAGTGCACCGGCCGGGAACTCATCGGAAGCGTCGTACTCGTCCCGGATGTCGCCGACGAGTTCCTCCACGAGATCTTCGAGCGTGACGATTCCGGCTGTTCCGCCGTATTCGTCGACGACGACGGCGATGTGAGCGCCCGCTCGCCGCATCTCCGACAGCGCCGGGAGCAGGCGCTTGGTCCCAGGCAGCAGGATGATCTCACGGACGAGTTCACCAACCCGGACGCTGCGGTTGGCGATGTCGGGCGCGAACAAGTCGCGCACATGGACGAAGCCGACGACATCGTCCGACGACCCGCGAACGACCGGGTATCGCGAGTGCGGCAGGTCGCTGGCCATCTTGACCGCCTGGTAGACGGGCAAGGCGGCATCGAGGAAGTCCACTTCGGTCCGCGGGCGCATCACCTCGCGCACCTGACGGTCCGCGGCAGCGAACACATCCTCGACGATCTTTCGCTCTTCCTCGCTGAGGGCCTCGTGGCCGGAGAGCAGGTCGCGCAACTCCTCCTCGGTGATCTCCGCCCGACCCACTCCGGGATCCCCGCCGAGCAGCCGGACGACCACGTCGGTCGACCGAGAGAGCAGCCAGATGACCGGTCGCATCAAGCTGGCGAACCGGTCCAGCGGTGGTGCGACAACCGTCGCGACACCCTCGGCGCGCTGCAACGCGAGCCGCTTCGGTGCCAACTCCCCCAGAACAAGAGACACATAGACGATCGCCAACGTGATGACGACCAGCGCGAGCGGTTCGGCAAGGTCAACCGACATGCCCCAACCGACCAGCGTCGGGGTGACGTCGTCGGCCAGCGTCGTGGCGCCGAACGCCGCGGAGAAGAATCCAGCCGCGGTGACACCGATCTGGACGGCCGCGAGGAACCGGTTGGGGTTCTGGGCAAGCTGCGCGACACGTTCCCCGCGTCGGCCGCGCTGGGCGATCTGAGTGAGCTGGCTCTCCCGCAACGAGACCAGGGCGATCTCCGCCGCCGCGAAGATCCCGCCTATCAGCACGAACAGCAGGACCAGCCCGATGTTGGCCAGCGTCTCGCTCATCGCGCGCCTCGATACCGTCGGGCCAGACCGCTATGGCAGGGCTGGTCCACGCAGACAAGCTATCGAACCAACCAGTCAGCCGGTTCGTGTTGTCAACCCTTACTGGCGCCGAGGGTCAAGCCAGCGACGAACTGCCTCTGCAGAGCAAAACTTTCAGAAAGGTCCGGCGGCGCATAGCAGCAACCGACGGGGGAATCATGCGGGCGAGGCATTCGGCTTCAGATTGCGATCGGCTCATGTCGTGTCCTGCGCTACGAGGGAGGATGCGAGTTCAGTTCGTCCCGCACGTCCGCACAGGATCGAACAGAAGTTGATGTTCAGGCCGGTTGACTTGTCCGACCACGCGGGATGACGCTTTGTCCGTGGCACCAGATCCGAACATCCTCGCACTCAGCCCAACAAGGCGCTGGCATCGAGTGCCGGGCGTGGCGATGGGTGGCGACTACAACCCGGAGCAGTGGCCGGCGGAGGTCTGGGCCGAAGACGTCCGGTTGATGAAGGAAGCGAGCGTCGGCCTGGTGTCCGTCGGAATCTTCTCCTGGGCGCTGCTCGAACCCGAGGAGGGCAGGTACGAGTTCGGATTCCTCGACGACGTCATGGATCTGTTACACGCCGGTGGGATTGCGGTCGACCTGGCGACCGCCACGGCGTCGCCGCCGCCCTGGCTGTCCAGGAGCCACCCGGAGATCCTGCCCGTCGATCACGAAGGCCGCACCCTGTGGCCCGGTGGCCGGCAGGCCTGGTGTCCCAGCTCGCCGGTCTTCAGGGAATACGCCTTGGCCCTCGCCGAGCAGCTCGCGGTGCGGTACGGCGAGCATCCCGCGCTGGCCATGTGGCACGTCTCCAACGAGCTGGGTGGCCACAACGTTCACTGTTACTGCGATGTATCTGCCGACGCATTCCGGGCCTGGCTCATCGCGCGTTACGGCGATGTCGAAACACTGAACGGTGCATGGGGCACGACGTTCTGGAGCCAGCGCTACGGCAGCTTCGAGGAGATTCTGCCGCCCCGGCTGACGCCGACGTTTCCGAACCCGACCCAGCAGCTGGACTTCCGCAGGTTCTCATCCGATGCACTGCTTGACCACTTCCGTGCCGAGCGCGACGTCTTGCACCGGGTCACTCCCGGGGTTCCGGTCACGACGAACTTCATGGTCATGCACCGGGTGAAGAACATGGACTACTGGGCCTGGGCCCCCGAGCAGGACATCGTCTCGAATGATCACTATATCGACGGATCGCTGCCCGACCCACACGTCAACCTCTCGTTCTGCGCCGATCTGACTCGCGGCCTGGCCAGCGGTCAGCCCTGGATGCTGATGGAGCACTCCTCCAGCGCCGTCAACTGGCAGCCGCGCAATTACGCCAAGGCGCCTGGGCAGCTGATCCGCAACAGCCTTCAGCACGTCGCTCGCGGCGCCGACTCCGTGCTGTTCTTCCAGTGGCGGGCGTCCCGGGCTGGTGCGGAGAAGTTTCACTCCGGCCTGGTCCCGCACGCCGGCACCGACACCAAGATCTGGCGCGACGTGGTCGAACTCGGTCGCATCCTGGACGCGATCGGCGAAGTGGCCGGCAGCTCTGTCCGTGCCGACGTTGCGCTGCTCTACGACTGGCAAGCGTGGTGGGCCACCGAGCTCGACTCGCATCCCACGTCCGAGCTGACCTACCACGACCGGATGGATGCCATCTACCGCACTCTCTGGGATGTCGGTGTTACGACGGACGTCGTCAATTCCGCCTCCGACCTCAGCCGGTACCGGCTGGTGATCGTCCCGACGTTGTACCTCGTCGACGACGGTGCCGTTCGCAACCTCGAGGCGTTCGTCACGGCCGGTGGCACGGCGCTGGTGACGTACTTCAGCGGAATCGTCGACGAGAACGACCACGTCCGCCTAGGCGGCTACCCCGGGGCGTTCCGGGATCTGCTCGGCGTGCGGGTCGAGGAGTTCTTCCCGCTCGCACCCGGTCAGACGGTGCAGCTAGACGACGGCACCTCTGGGGACCTGTGGACGGAGTGGCTGCACCTCACCGGCGCCAAAGCGATCGCGTCGTACGTCGACGGCCCACTGCCGGGGCTTCCGGCGGTCACCGAAAACGCCTACGGCAAGGGCACCGCCTACTACGTCGCCACCCGCTTGGACGATGCAGGCACCGCTGCTCTCGTCGCCCGAAGCCTCGAACGGGCCGGTGTCTCGCCCGTTGTGGACGTGAGCGCTGGCGTCGAGGTGGTACGCCGCCACGGCGACGCTCAGAGTTGGTTGTTCGCACTGAACCACACCGAGCAACCGGTCGAGGTTCCGGCCACGGGCCGAGAACTCATCCGGGAGGCGGAGTGCTCGGGCACAATCGCCATACCGGCCGGCGGTGTCGCGGTGGTGCGTGAAGGGAACTCGTGACCATGCTCGCGGCGCAACGACAGGCGCTGATCGTGGAAGAGGTTCAGCGCCGCGGTGCGGTTCGCGTGAGCGACTTGACTCGCCAGTTTGGCGTGTC
>DASSDH010000167.1:0-4177 GCA_035697245.1 Jiangellaceae bacterium | reverse complement strand
CAGTTCGCCGAGATCAAGTCGCACCTGCGGGCCCTTCGTGACGTCAGCGAGGTCGTCAACGGCGACAGCGGCAAAGTGGTCCACGAGGTGATGCCGGACGGCTCGATCTACTACGGCACGCTCGACTCCGCCGGCAACACCGATGAGACCTCGAAGTTCCCCAGCGCCGTCGCACTCATCTGGCGCTGGACCGGGGACGACGACTTCCGCGACGACCTTTACCCCTTCACGGTCCGCAACATGCGGTACGTCGTCGAGCAGCTTGACGACGACGGGGACGGCTGGCCCGAGGGTCTGGGCAACGTCGAGCGCAGCGGCATGGGCGTGGAGAAGTTCGACAACACCGTCTACACGATCCGCGGGCTGCGCGACCTGGCCGACCTGGCAGGCAGCAAGGGTGACGACGCCACGGCGACGTGGGCCACGGAGCACGCCGCTGCCATGGAGGCCGCGTTCGAGGCCGCTTGGTGGTACGGCGGGGATGCCGACCAATACGCCGACTCGATCGACGACCCGGCCAACCCGGCGAACGACAACACCAAGATCCTGCAGCGGCACTGGATCGGCGTTACGCCGATGGACGCTGAGATCGTGCGGCCCGGCGAGGCGACCCGCCCGCTGGCCACCGACGCGCACGGCCAGCTCGCGCTGGAGAAGCGGCAGGAGGCGTGCTACTCAGGCGAGTTCGGGCTCTACCACACCGGGACCGGCCCCACGTCGGCCGTCGGCGGTAACAGGGGACCGTCGTGCGACAGCGTGGTGTCGACGGTGCAGAGCGAGCGGTCGGTCTTCTCGCTCAACACCGGAATCATGGCCGTCGCGGAGGGGAACTTCGGTCGCTTGGGTGAGGACGAGCAGCAGCGGTACACCACGGGCAACGCTCGAATCCAGCTCGACCCGGCAGTCTGGGAGATGCCGGGTGCCATGCCGGAGATCGCGCCGAGCCCGGACTTCACGGCCAACATCGAGCGTGCGCTGTACGACCGGTCCATGGTGCTGCAGGCATGGGGCACATACGGGACGCTGTGGCCTGTGGTGCACCACCAGCTCGGCGTCCGCCCCGATCTCGGACGCGGCGATCTCGAGGTCGTCCCTCAGGTGCCCGACGGTCAGCAACGGGTCGCCGGCAGCAACATCCGGCTGGGGACCGGGTCGGTAGACGTTGCCGCCGAGCGCGGGGCGTCGACCCTGACGACGACCGTGACGCGGCATCTGTCCACGGACTTGCTGATCGGTCACGTGCTTCCCCAGGGTGCGCAGGTGTCCTCGGTGACTCTGAACGACGTGCCGACGGCGTACGAGGTGCGCTCCACGGCCCGTGGCGAAGAGGTCGTCGTGGACTCCGGGACGGTCACCGGCACGAGCACCCTGGTGGTGACGCTCAGCTGAGCGTCCGGCCGCCGGGCCGGGCTCCTGTGCGCATAGTTGCTGGTAGGCGTCACTGTGGCCGCTGAACTGCGCCCGAGCGGGCATCGTCGGTACGGGACCTGGGTCGGCCATGTGGACCTCGTTGCCGGTCATCGCGGGCGGTAGCGTGGCCATCGTGGTCCGGGCGCTGGCGGTCAGTGACGAGGAGGTTCCCTACCTGCGCGCTGGTCGGGCCAAGGAACTCGGGGTCGACCTCGTGATCGGGGCGGGTGACTTGTCCTTCGAGTACCTCAGCACACTCGTCGACGTCGTCGACCGACCCGGGGTTTTTGTCCCGGGCAACCACGATCCGGACCTCTCGGGATTCTCGGAACGCGGCGGTCTGTGGATGCGTGCAGGCATGCCGGAAGAGTGGCCAGGACCGGCGGGCTTTGTCGACGCCGACGGTCGCGTTGTGGATGTCGGCGGGGTTCGGGTCGCCGGCCTGGGCGGCTGCCTGCGCTACCGTGCGGGTCCCAATCAGTGGTCGGAGGCCGAGCAGGCTCGTAGGGGTCGAAGGGTCGTGCGTGCGGCACGCAAGCTGCGCCGACGCGACGGCCGTGGCGTCGACATCCTGTTGACCCACGCCCCGCCGCGGCACTGCGGTGACGGTGAGGACCCGCCGCACCACGGCTTCGAGTGCCTGCACAAAGTGGTCGCAGAGTTGCAGCCACGGATGTTGGTGCACGGCCACATCCACCCCTACGACCAATCCATGCCGGACCGCCTGATAGGCGCGACTGCGGTGGTCAACGTCGTCGGTCACCGAGTGCTCGAGCTGTAGACCATGCCTGACACGGGGTACTTCCAGGCCGACGCGGAGAACGATTTCCAGCGGGCCCGACGCCGGCAGGTACTCAGCCAGGTGATCGCCCAGCTGCAGGGGAAGCCGCCCGATGCCACCGAGATGCTGCTGTTCGACGATGTCGTCGCAGCGCTCGGACGAACCGGGGAACGCCGGCTCGGGCTGCAGAGCATTGCTCTAACCACGATTGTCGGCACTGTTGACCGCGCACGCGATTTCGATTGCTGGTTCCACCCTCGAGCGAAGGTCAACAGGCAACGCTGGATTCAGCTGGCGCTGGCCCAACGGCGCGGCGAGTTCATCCCCCCGGTGGACCTGTACCGGATCGGCGAACTGCATTTCGTCCGCGACGGGCACCATCGCATCTCGGTCGCGCTGGCCCTGCACCTGCACACGATCGACGGGTACGTCTCCGAGGTCACCACCCGAGTCGACGCCGTCGGGATCAGGCGTCGCGGCGACCTCGTGACGAAGTACCAGCGTCGGCTCTTCCTCGACCGGGTACCGCTGCCTGGGCCTGAGGCGGCCATGATCAGCGTCACCCGTCCGCGGGCCTACAGCGAGCTGTCCGAGGCCATCGAGGCGTGGGGGTTCCGGCTCATGCAGCAGGAGACCCGGTACCTGGACCGAGCCACCGTAGCCTGGCGCTGGTACACCGAGGAGTACACGCCGGTGGTGCGGATGCTCGGCGAGGCCGGACTGGTCGGCTCGACCGACGCCGACGCCTACCTGCAGTTGTCGGTGCATCGCAACCGGCTGCCAGACACGCTCCGCTGGCCCGACGACGTGGTCGAGCACCTTCGGGGTGGTTGACCGCCAGGTTCAAGTCGTCGGGCCAGCTGGATTGGCGTACATCTGCGGATGTATGCCGCCTTCGCAGGTGTCATCTCGGGACGGACGACCCGGCGTGGTCTGCTCCATACGGTCTGAATCACTCAGTGGTTCGAGCTCGGGAGTAGTTCATGGCCGCCATCTCTGTTCAGGGTCTGACCAAGCGGTTCGGCAGCGTCACCGCGGTCGATGACCTCAGTTTCGACGTACCGCCAGGCACGATTACGGGCTTCATCGGGCCGAACGGTGCCGGCAAGACCACTACGTTGCGGGCGGTGCTCGGCCTGGTCCGGCCAACCGCGGGCAACGCATTGATCGACGGTGTCCCGTACGTGCGCCTGGACCAGCCAACTCGACACGTGGGTGCCGTTCTGGAAGCGTCCGGCTTCCATCCGGGACGTACGGCTCGCGACCATCTTCGGGTTCTCGCCAGCAGAGGCGGCATTCCCGTGGGCCGCGTCGACGACGTGCTCGCAGAGGTCGACCTCGCAGGCGCGGCACGGCGCCGGGTTGGCGGGTTCTCCCTCGGCATGAAGCAGCGTCTCGCGCTGGCCGGCGCGCTGCTCGGAGATCCGGGAATCCTGGTTCTCGACGAACCGACCAATGGCCTGGACCCGGCCGGGGTCCATTGGCTGCGAACCTTCCTGCGGACCCGGGTCGACGAGGGCCGCACAGTGCTTGTCTCCAGTCACTTACTGGCGGAGCTGGCCCTGTCGGCCGACTCGGTTGTCATCATCAAAGGCGGACGGCTGGTCGTCGAGGGTCCGGTCGCCGAGATCATGGCTGTCGGCACTGCTGCGGTCCGCGTGCGGACGCCGCAAGCGGATCAGTTGCGCGCAGCGCTCACGGCGCGCGGTGTCTCGACCGAGGTGGACGGTCCGGAGCATGTCGTAGCACACGGCGTGAGCACTGAGGTCGTGGGGCAGGCGGTCGCCGAGGCTGGCGTCGTCGTATACGAGATCAGCGCGCAGCGCCCAGATCTTGAGGACGCCTTTCTCGCGCTCACCGCCGACGAGGGGAGCGCATCATGACCGCGCTGGTTCGCGCCGAACTCCGCCAGCTGCGCAGCACCCGTGCTACCTGGGCACTGCTTGGTGTGGCACTGCTGCTGTGCCTCACCATGACCGTGATCGT
>DASSDH010000166.1:0-8733 GCA_035697245.1 Jiangellaceae bacterium | reverse complement strand
CAACGACGCGGGCCGATACTTTCATGTGCACACTCTCGGCCCGGACGGAACAGACCGCCTCGTCAACACAACCCAGAAGTATTCCGGCTCCTCCCAGATCAGCGGCGGACCACAGTTCTTCGAGGTCCAAGCCATCGGACCAGCAGCGACACATCGGCCGCCGCATTCACGGGCTGGTCTGCGACCCGATGCTGCCACCCTCGGATAGCCACCGCCACGAAACCGACCGGCCGCAATCGCTGCCATCTCACGAGACGAGTCCGGAATTGGCAGCCGGCCACGCACCGCTGGGGTCGTGCACGGGGCCGCCGTCGATCTCACCAGGCGTGGGCGGCGATCCGACGCTGGGTTTAAGCGTCTCTCTTCTGGAAGAGTAGCCAGGCCAGGCCGAGGATGAGCGCGACGAAGATTGCGAAGATCCCGCCGGAGGCCCACCGGCTGAAGTAGTCGTAGTCCGGCGCACCGGGGCCGAAGTCGGGTGTCTCCATCGCCATCATCAGCCCACCGGCTGTGAACGGCAGGAACTTCACGACCGGCACCAGCCAGTCCAGCGCCGGCACATTCGACAGACCCACAATGAGGCCTTCGACGACCAGCGGGAAGACCAGCAGGATGACCAGTGCCGTCGGCACGCCCCGGAACAGCAGCCCGAGCGCCAGGCCAAGCACGGTGTAGAGGATCGCGTACACCACGTACCCCGGCAGCGCCTGGTTGAGCGGATCCGCACCGAGGTTTGGCGCCTCGGTCCAGAACACCAGCCCGACCACGTAGTTGATGGCCACCGAGAGCGCGACCGCGAAGATCGCCGCGAGTACGACCACGGCGATCTTGGCGGTGAGCAGCGTGGAGCGTTGCGGGATGGCCGTCAGCGTTGGCTGGATGGTGCCGTGCCGGTACTCGTGACCGGTGGCGAATACCCCGATGATGGCCACGAAGATCGGGATAAAGGGGAGCGCGAACGACCCGCCGCCGGTGAGGATGGTGCCGACGGTCACGACACCGAGCCGGTCCGGGTCGTTCCGAGTCGCCACCGCGATGATCAACGCCACCACAGCGGAGAGCAGGACGGCCAGGCCGATCAGCCAGTACGTCGACCGCAGCGTACGGATCCGGGTCCATTCGAAGCGCAGCGCGTCGATCACGCGATGCCTCCACGCTGGTCATCAGGGCCCTGTTCGGCCTCTGGAGCGATCTCGTCGGCCGGTGCGGTTACAGATGTTGCGAACTCATGGGCGACGAACTCCTCGGACTCTCCGGTCGCGGACATGAACGCCTGCTCCAACGAGGCGCTCTGCGGCGCCAGCTCATGCAGGACGATGCCCTCCCGATGAGCCAGCTCGCCGACCGCCGCCGCGTCTGCGCCCGAGACCACAAGGGCTCCATCCGGAAGCAGCTCGACGTCGGCGCCTTCGCGGCGCAAGGTCTCCCCGAACGTGTCGGCAGCCGGTGTGCGGACCAGGACTGTTGTCTGGGTGAACTTCTTGACGAAGTCGTCGACCGGGCCATTGTCGATCATCTTGCCGCGGCCGATGACGACCAGCTCGTCGGCCATCAGCGACATCTCGGCCAGCAGGTGGCTAGAGACAAAGACCGTGCGCCCTTGACCGGCCAGCGACTTCAACACGTCACGCAGCCAATGAATGCCATGCGGGTCCAGGCCGTTGGCCGGCTCGTCCATGATGAGCATCCTCGGATCGCCGAGCAGCGCCTGCGCCAGCCCGAGGCGCTGCGCCATCCCCAGCGAGAAGCCCTTCGGCTTCTTCCTCTTCACCTCGGCCAACCCGACGATGTCGAACACCTCATCCACCCGCGAGGTCGGTATCCGGTTCGCCGCAGCGAGCATCCGCAAGTGGTTGCGCGCCGTCCGGGTCGGGTGGAAGGCCTTCGCCTCCAACACCGCACCGATCTCGCGCATCGGGTCGCGGATATCCCGGAACCGCTTACCGTCGAAGCGAGTCTCACCCGCGCCGTGGTCCAGGTCGAGCATCAACCGCATCGTCGTGGACTTCCCGGCGCCATTCGGCCCCAGGAAACCAGTCACAACCCCGGGCCGAACATCAAAGGACAGGCCGTCCACGGCGACTTTGTCCCCATAACGCTTGTGCAGCCCGTGAGCCGTGATCATTAACCACTCCCGGTCAGTACCATCGGACAGAAAGAAGGCTAGTGGTTTCCGCGGTGACGCACGGAGAAATTGTGTGAAGGCGATCGTTCAAGACACCTACGGCTCGGCGGATGTTCTCGAGCTTCGGGACATCGACAAGCCCGAGATAGCCGACGACGAGGTGCTGGTCCGCGTACATGCGGCTGGCGTGGATCGGGGCGTCTGGCACCTCATGACCGGCCTGCCGTACCCGACGCCTCGCGACCCGCGGGCTCCGCGCACCCAAGATCCCCGTTCCGGGCATGGACGTGGCCGGGGTCGTGGAGGCGGTCGGGGCGGACGTGACCAGGTTCCAGCCCGGCGATGAGGTGTTCGGCGTCGGCAAGGGCACCTTCGCGGAGTACGCGCCCGCTGCCGAGAACAAGCTGGTGCCCAAGCCGGCGAACCTCACCTTCGAACAGGCGGCAGTCGTGGCCATCTCCGGCTCGACGGCTCTGCAAGGCCTGCGCGACAAGGGGCAGGTTCGTCCGGGGCAGAAGGTGCTGATCATCGGTGCCTCGGGCGGGGTGGGGACCTACGCGGTGCAGCTGGCCAAAGCGTTCGGTGCGGAGGTCACCGGCGTGTGCAGCACCACGAAGGTGGACCTGATCCGTTCCATGGGCGCCGACCACGTCATCGACTACACGCGTAACGACTTCGCCGACGGGAAACAGCGCTACGACGTGATCCTCGACATAGGCGGGAACTCGTCGTTGTCACGCCTGCGGCGGGCCCTGGCCCCGAAGGGGACGCTCGTCATCACCGGAGGCGAGACCGGCGGCCGGTGGCTCGGAGGCACCGATCGCCAACTCCGGGCGCTCCTGCTGTCCCGGTTCGTCGGCCAGAAGCTGACGACGTTCGTCTCCACGCAGGTCCTTGAGGATTTAATCGTCCTCAAGAACCTTATCGAAGCCGGGAAGGTCACACCGGTCATCGACCGGGCCTACCCGCTGGCCGAGGCTCCCGAGGCCATCCGGTACGTGGAGCACGGGCACGCCCGAGGGAAGGTCGTCATCACCGTCTGACGCGCGACCACGCTCATGTCACCAGATGTCGGCCGGAACCTGGCGTGGGCAGTATGCCGCGTTCGTAGGCGAGCGTGACGGCGGCAGTGCGGTCATCGACGCCGAGCTTGGCGAAGATGCGCAACAGGTGCGTCTTGACAGTCGCCTCGCCGATGAACAGCTCCCGCCCGACTTCGGCGTTGGACAGTCCGCGGGCTACCTCAGCCAGAACCTCGGCCTCGCGTGGGGTCAGCTGTTCCTGACCAGGATTGCGCAGGTGGCTGACCAGCCGGGCGGCGACCGGTGGTGCGAGCACCGTCTCGCCACGAGCGGCTGCGCGCACGGCCGACGCGAGCTCCACCCGTGGGGTGTCCTTGAGGAGGTAGCCAGTCGCACCGGCCTCGACGGCCCGGATGATGTCGGAGTCGGTGTCATATGTGGTCAGTATCAGGACCTTGATGTTCGGATCTGCTGTGACGATCCGCACTGTGGCCTCGGCGCCGTCGACCCGGGGCATCCGCAGGTCCATCAGCACGACGTCCGGCCGCATGCGGCGTGCGACGGCAACGGCCTCCTCGCCGTCGCCGGCCTCCCCGACGACCTCGAGATCGTCCTCGGCGGCGAGCATTCCGGCCAGTCCCGCGCGCACGACCGGATGATCGTCGACGATCAGGATGCGCAGTGCCACGGATGGCAACGCTAGTCCGTTGCCAAGGGCTCTAGTGAATTACGGCACCAGAACCCGCACCGACGTACCACCGCCGACGATGCTGGAGATCTCGAGCGTGCCGCCGACCTGCTCGACCCTGGACAGCATGCCCCGCAATCCGTATCCGGTGGCTGCGAGTGGATCGAAGCCTCGGCCGTCGTCGGCGACCTCCAGGGTCGCGCTGCCGGGGCCGTCCGGCGGGAAGCTCAGCGTGACCCGCACGGCCGTTGCCGCGGCGTGCTTGCGCACGTTGGCGAGCGCCTCCTGGGTCGCCCGCAGCAACACGACCTGGTAGTTGGCCGGTAATGAGCGGGGCCGGCCAGCGACGGTCATCTTCACCGGCAGCCCAGTCTCTTCGCCGAACCGGGCAACCACACGCTCGACCGCCTGAGTCAGGCTGGCGTCCAGCAGATCGGCCGGTCCAGTCGCGCCGACCAGCGCCCTCGCCTCGGCCAGCCCCTCGCGGGCCGTGCGATCTATCAGCATCAGCCGCTCCCGAGCCGTGGCGGCGCCGGGGGGCAACGCGACCTCGGTCGCCTGGCTCAACGTCAGGATGCTGGTGAAACTCTGCGCGAGCGTGTCATGGATCTCTCGGGCCAGCCGCTCACGCTCGGCGAGGACACCCCGAGCGTGCTCGGTCTCGGCCAGCTCTGCCCGAGTGCGCTCGAGCTCGTCGATCAGCACAGCTCGCCGCTCGGCCTGCCCGATGACTCCCGTGATGAACAGCCCGAGCAGCAGCGCCAGGCCGAGCTGGAGCAGCATGGACGGCAGCACCTCGCCGACAGCCCGGCGGTCCCAGCCGGCGCGGCCGATCTCGATCACGGCGAGCCCGGCGATGGCGACGGTCGACGCGACGACGGCACGTCGGGTCGAAAGGTATGCCCAGATCTGCGGGAACAACATGAACAGCAAGACGTACTCGGGTCCGCCCCAGTCGTCGGTGGTGCCGCTGCTGACGATGACCAGGCCGTAGAAGCACCCCCACGTCAGTGCGACCTGAACCAGTGACACGGTGCCGCAGTCCTCGCCGAGCAGATTCCGCCCGAACAGGAGGTAGCTCACCGTCATCACAGCCAGCAGAGCAAGGGCGACGAGCTTCGCGCCGACTGTCAAGTCGTCGCGGACGACAGTGAACAGGGCTACCAGGGCGAGCAGGCCGAGGTAGACCGCGGTCCAGCCGATCCTCGACCGCACCCAGAAGTTCTCCAGTTCGGCGACCGACCCGCGCGCCGGAGATGCCGGATCGGTCATCCGGCGTCCCGACGCTGCCACCGGAACGTCCGGATGCAGACGACCAGTCCGACGAGCAGCCATACCGTCAGGATGACTGCGGTCAGGCCGTGTTGCCAGGAGCCGGACACCTCAGCGGCCTCGAACTCGGGTGGGAGGAACACCGAGCGCATTCCCTGGGCCGTCCATTTCAATGGGAAGATCGAGGCGATGTGCTGCAACCAGGTCGGCAGGTCGTTGAAGACGAAGAAGACGCCCGAGATGAACTGAAGGATCAGCAGCGGCGTCGTGACGACTGCCGGCGCGCTCCGACCCGACTTCGGAACCGACGAGTACGCGATCCCGAGAACCGTTCCGGCCGCCGTCCCCAGCACGAAAACCCAGGCAAAGGTGAGCCAACTCGACGCCGCGGTGGGCAGCGGGACCCGGAACACCAGCACGGCATAGGCGAGCAGTATCGCGGTCTGCGCCACGGCTGTGATGAGGACCATGCCGATCTTGCCCAGGAAATACGAGACCGGCGGCATCGGCGTGCCGCGCAAACGCTTGAGAGTGCCGTCGTCCCGCTCGAGCGCGATCGTGATCGCCAACGTCTGGAAGCTGACCAGGAAGATCCCGGCGGCGATCATCCCCGGCAGGAAATACTGCGTGAAGTCGATTGCCGGACCACCGTCTCCACCGATCGACGATTCCTCACCGCCGAAGACCACCGAGAAAATCCCGAGCATGATGAACGGAAAAAGGAAGCTGAAGATCACCGCGTCCCGCTCCCGGAAAAACGCCTTGAGCTCCAGGACGGTCCGCGAAGCGCCTAGCGACAGCGTCGACAGGGCGAACCCGGTCTGCGCATCGGCCCTTGCGACGATCTGATCCGTACGGCTGGTCATGACTGCTGCGCTCCATTGGTCGTCGTTGCCTCGCCGATCAGCCGGAGATAGACGTCCTCGAGGCTGGGTCGGGTGATGGACAGGCCGGGTATCTCGCCTGAGAAGCGCGCGGCGAGTTCCTGAACTGTCCGGGTCGGTTCCGCCGTGACGATGGCGCGGTGTTCGCCGTTCTCCGCCCAGCCGACGGTGGCCTCGCTCTCGGCCCTGCCACCGAGCCGCTGCGGCGTGTCCATGGCGACGATCCGCCCATCGGCGATGACGCCGACGCGGTCCGCCAAGTGCTCCGCCTCGTCCAGGTAATGGGTCGTCAGGACGATCGTCGTGCCGCCGTCGGCCAGTGAATCGATGAGGTCCCAGAACTCGTGCCGAGCCTCAGGGTCGAAGCCGGTCGTCGGCTCGTCGAGGAACAGCAATTCGGGCCGGCCGAGAATGCCCAGAGCCACGTCCAGCCGCCGGCGTTGCCCACCGGAGAGATGGCGCGCGCGGGTGCGGCGCTTGCCATCGAGCCCGACTGCGCGGATAACGTCGTCTGGATCGCGAGCGTCGGGGTAGTAGCGGGCGAAGTGTCGGACCAGTTCCTCGACGGTCAGCTCGTCATGGCCCCCGGTGGTCTGTAGCACGATGCCGATCCGCGACCGCCACGCCGCTGTTGGCCGGCCCGGATCGACTCCCAGCACAGTGACGGTGCCGTTGTCGCGGCGCCGGTATCCCTCTAGGATCTCGACCGTCGTGGTCTTGCCGGCACCGTTCGGCCCCAGCAGGGCAACGACCTCTCCGCGGTGGACCTCGAGGTCGACACCGTCGACCGCGTGCGTGTCGCCGTAGGTCTTGCGCAAGTTCTGCACCGCGATCGCGGCGTCGCTCGTAGCCATGCCCCCAGCTTGGCCGTGCTGCCCGCCCGGCCGGATGCGTCGGTCGGTGGGATTCGTTGTCCACCAACCGGTGGACCCTTTGCCGGCGGCTAAGTGCTCGACGTGGAGCTAAGGCAGTGCGCCTGCACAGAACGCGGTGATCGCCCCAATGCCAGCGGCAACACGTCAGGGCCGGCGTGCCGCCCCCGGAGCCTGTGGCCGACAGCCGGATCTGCCACCTGGGGCAGATAGCCGCCAACCCGACGCATTCGCCAACCGCCCCGCGCTGATCGGCTCCGAGCAACGGCCGGGTCCACCGGTCGGTGGACAACAAATCCCACCGACCGATGCTGTCGCCACGCACATGGGTCGGCAAGTCTTCGGATATGGCTACGAACCACGCCGCGATCGCGGTCGACAACCAACACAAGGCTTACGGCCCACGCCGCTGACCCGGCACAGGACACCGGGTGATGAGACGACGCTGCGCGTGACGAACAGAAGACATCCCGAGGAGGGCACCATGCATCCAGACATCGCCTACCGGCTGGCTGACCAACGTCACGCCGAACTCATCGCCGCGGTCGCACAGCACAGGCTCGTCGACGAGGCCAAGCACCCCCGCGCCGGTCTCGCGGGCCGCCTCGTCGCTCGCCGTTGGTGGTGGGTACTAGGCCCGGGCCGAGCGATGTCCTAAGGGGATTGAGAATGTATGGACGATGTTGCGATCCGCGTCTTCAGCTTCTCCATCTTGCCGGTCATCATCGCTGCCGGCCATCTCGGTCCGGACAGGAGTAGTCGGTTCCGTGAGCGCAGGTTGGAAGTCTTCCTGTTGTATCTCTTTGGGGTCGGTGCGCCCTGATCCGGCCCACCGCCTCTGTCGGTGGCAGGGTGCGGTCGAACGCCAGCCACTCAGCGGTCCTCGTCGAGGATGCCGTCGCAACGCCGAACCGGTCCCTGATCCGCCTGACGCGGTCGGCTTCGTCGAGGCTCGGGTCGTAGGCGAGCCGGGCGCAGGTGGTCGAACAAATCCAGCATGTCGGCCCAGTCGCGGCGTGCCGGGTTCAGCCGGGTTGGGCGCTACTGCCCGGCCCGACTGCCGGCAATGAAGGCGTGAAGGCGATCATTGAACGGTTTGCCGAGCAGCTGGGGGTCGTGTGCGGCTCCTGAGAAGACGACGCGCTCGGCTGGAAGCTGCTCCTCGAGCACGTCGCAGATGACGGCAAAAGCACGACCTGCGGTTTCTCGTGCGCGTTGCGGTGCGGTATCCCAGCCCCCGGAAACAACCAGCTTCGGAAAGTCCGTGCCGGCGAGCGCTTCGAGCGGCACGTCGGCCTCCTCGGGCGGCGGTTCTCGGAGGGTGGTGAGTGCGGCGGCGAGTTCTTTCGGGGTGAGTTCGACCGATTGTGGGTCGAACCCCAGCGCGACCATGAACTCCGGCAAGATCCGGTCAGGAACCGACGGGTCTGCGTGTGCCCAGAAGGCCGCCATATGCTCGACGAGGGTCTCCACCGCCGGATTTCCGCGCGCGACGGCGTAAGCCGGCGGCTCTATCACAGTCAGCGACCGAACAGCCTCCGGCTGCCGTGCGGCGGCAAGCAGACAAAGAACTCCGCCGTAAGAGTGGCCAACTAAGTGCGCGCCGCCATCGAGCAGGTCGCAGATATCTTGCGTTAGCGAGTTGAAGTCGACCCGCTCCGCATACGGACTGTGCCCGTAGCCACGCCGGTCCATCAGGACAACTCGATACCGGTCGGCCAACTCACGCTGCTCCGGAAACGTTTGCTCGCCCGCGTCGAAACTGCCATGGACGAGCAGAATCCGCTCACCGGCGCCGAACTCGACGACGTGTAGATCAGTTTGCACGGGGACGCATCATTCCACGGTTGGTCTAAGCCCGTTCGCAGCC
>DASSDH010000165.1:0-9209 GCA_035697245.1 Jiangellaceae bacterium | reverse complement strand
GTTCAGTGGAGCCGGTCCGGACGTGCTCTATGCGCGGGACTTGCTCGGCGATGTTCGCATCAGTGGATTGGGTACCTCCGGGAACCCGCTGTTCATCGGGATCGGCCCCGCTGATGACGTGGCTGCCTACTTGGACGGCGTGGGACACGACGAGGTCAGGGACATCGAGGTCTCGCCGTTTGCCGTTGAATACGAATCCCACCCGGGCGGCGCACCAGCAGAGCCGCCAACGGCGCAGACGTTCTGGGCTGGGTCCGTCAGTGGGACTGGGACCCAGACTCTGGATACCGAGATTCCAGCCGGTGACTGGTCGGTGGTCATCATGAACGCCGACGGCTCGGCCAGCGTGTCGGCGGAGGTTGAGGTGGGCGCCACGCTGCCCATCATCACGTGGATCACCTTTGGCGCCCTGGCGGTCGGTTGCCTGTCGCTCTTCGTCGGGATCATTCTCTCGGTGTGGGGTCTGCGCAGACGATGAAGGGTGCAGACGTCGTCGTGGTCGGCGGGGCGGTCGGCGGAACGTCGACCGCCCTGCTGCTCGCGGAGATAGGAGCGTCGGTCACCCTGTTGGAGCGGGTAACGGAACCGGCCGCGGTGGGCGCCGGGATCCTGCTCCAGCCCAATGGCCTCGCCGTCCTCGGCAGCTTGACGCTTGCTGAGGAGTTGAACGCCAGCGGACACCGCATGTCGGGCGGAGTCGTCCGGTCCGCGAGCGGCAGACCAATCAGCACGGTCGCTGTCCGCGACTACGGTCCCGGCTTCGGTCACGTTCTCGCGCTGCGCCGCAGCCGGCTCATGGATGTGCTCGTCGGTGCTGTAATGGCGCGCCCCGACATTGATGTTCGCTTCGGGGCCGAAGTGACGTCAGCCCGCCCGGACGGCCGCGTCGAGGTTCGATCCGCTGCTGGTACCAGCTCGATCGAAGCTGATCTGGTCGTCGGCGCCGACGGCGTGGGTTCCACCGTTCGGGCCGGCGGGGACTTCGGCTCTCAGGTCCGTTCTACCGGCGCCGTCTATCTGCGCGGGCTCGTGGATGCGGCGGCCGCAGGCCTGGAAGGTGAGTATTGGACGCCGCTCGGTCTATTCGGCGGCGCTCCGATGGGCGACGGGAGCACGTACTTCTATGCCGCCGCCGACGCTGCACCGGTCGCGGCAGCAGTCGCCGAACGAGACCTGGCGACTTTCTGCACATTGTGGACGGACGCACTTCCTCTGGCCGCGCCGGTCCTTGGCCACCTGACGTCGTTCGACCAGCTCCTCGTCAACGAGGTGATTCGGGTCGACTGCGATCGCTGGTCCGACGGTCGGCTGGTGCTACTCGGCGATGCCGCGCACGCCATGGCCCCGACCCTGGGGCAGGGTGCGAACAGTGCTCTGGTCGATGCGGCTGTATTGACTATCGAGCTCGCGGCTGAATCGACCGGCACGGTGCCCCGCGGTCTGGCTCGTTATGAGGCTCGCCGTAAGCAGCGCGTGCAGCAGGTCCAGAACCAGGCCGACCGGCTGGCGAGGCTGTCGGGCGTCGGTGGCAAGACGAAGCAGTGGGTCAGAGATGCCGCTCTGCGACTCGCAGGTCGGCTTCCCACGACGGCGGCTCGGCTGTCCAGGATGGCGCAACAGGAAAATCCGGTCGAGCTCTACCGCTTGCTCTCGCTGTTGACAGCTACCCCCGCCCGTGATGCTCGCCAGCAGGGCGGAGCGTCGGCCGACGGCCCGCCCTAGTTGGCCACGGTGCCCAGCCCTCTCATTCCGGGGGACTGTGTTCGATAATTCGGGCCAGGTGATCAAGGTCGCGGTCGGAGGTGACGAAATAGGAGAGCCCGTACCGGCTCTGGCGCGCCTGCAGATCCTCGTGGATCTGCCCGGGTGATCCAATGAAGACCGACGGCATGGCCCACACCTCCTCGCAGGTGGTCCCGGTCCAGCCTCGCTGGCCGATGAGCGTTTCGGTGTCGCGGCGCCGTTGGCTGGTGAGGACGAATGTTGCGAAGGTGCTCAGTTCCAGTTCCTGGAATCGCTCTCCCGCGGCGGTCTTGAGGATGTCAAGCTTCGCGTCCAGGGCGGCCGGACTGCGGTCGGCGGCGTCGTCCGTGTCGTCGTCACCGCGGATGGGTGCGGGCAGGATGCCGACGATGTCGGCACGGCGGGCCGCGAGGGCGAGCATCTTCGGCCCGCCGCCGCCGATCACCAGCGGCGGGCGCGGCTGCTGGATCGGCATGATCGGTAGGTGAAGCGAGTCGATGGTGTAGTGGGTGCCGTGCAGGGTGACGGTCTCGCCCGCTAGGAGGGCAGCGATGACCTGGGCGGCTTCCTCCAACCGGCCGATGCGCGTCCGCGCAGCGTCAAAAGAAATGCCCATCTGGTCGTACTCGCCGCGCAGCCAACCGGCGCCGAGGCCGAGTTCGAGCCGGCCGCCTGACAGCCAGTCGATCGTTGCTGCTTCATGCGCGACGAGCGCCGGGTGCCGGTAGTCGTTGCTGAGCACCATGGTTCCCACCCGCAGCCGGGTGGTGTGCGCTGCCGCTGTTGCTGCCATTGCCAGCGGCGCCAGTTGCGGCCCGAATGGCCCAGCGGCGATGTGGTCACGGATCAGGACCGTGTCGACCCCCGACTGCTCGATACGGCGGATGTGATCAAGCCACCCTCGGCGGTCCGGGAGGATCTCATTCACGACCGCGAACCGGAGCCGGCGGTGTGATATCGACATGGACTCAATCCCTCTAATCTCTCCTGATCGAACGTTGCGCCGATATCCGGGACGATATCCGGCTGGCCGCGCTGCCGAAGGGCGCGGACGCGCCGGCCAAGGCCGACTGGCTCATACTCGGGGCATCGGCTATCTGTGGGGATGCTCATGAACATGGCCAAACGGCCCCTCGGGCGAACCGGTCTGATGGTCAGCCCGTTCACGCTCGGCTCGATGGAGTTTGGCAGCAAGACAAGCGAAGGGGAGGCCACGCGCCTGTTCGATCTGGCCATGGATGCCGGCATCAACGTCGTGGACACGGCCAACATCTACGCGGGCGGGCTGAGCGAGCAGATCGTCGGACGTCTCATCGGGCCAAAGCGCGACCGGCTCGTGCTGGCGACGAAGTTCTACGTTCCGATCGATGAGGATGATCCGAACTCAGGAGGCACATCGCGCCGCGCGGTCATTGCCGCCTGCGAAGCAAGCCTTCGCCGGCTGAACACCGACCACCTTGACATTTACTACATCCACCGGCCGTCCACCCAGACCGCCATTGACGAAACACTCCGGGCGCTCGACGATCTGGTCCATGCCGGGAAGATCCGGTACATCGGCACATCGGGCTTCGCCGGGTGGCAGCTCGTGGAGACCCTGTGGTGTGCACACGACCTTGGGCTAAACCGGCCGGTCGTCGAGCAGGCCGCCTATCACCTCCTTGACCGACGTGCAGAACGCGAGCTGGTGCCGGCCGCGCTCACGCACGGAACCGCAATCACCGTGTGGTCCCCTCTTGCCGGAGGCCTCCTGACCGGCAAGTACCTCGACGCCGGCGCGACATCGGGTGGACGCCTGTCGCCGACCGACGACTGGGGCGCCAAGCACTTCACGTCCGCCGCCACCGCGGCGGTTGTGGCCTTGGCTGAATGTGCGAAACGGAACGGCGTCTCCCTCACCGCCCTCAGCCTCGCCTGGACCTTGCAGCGTCCAGGCGTGGCGAGCATCATCATGGGGCCACGCAACGTTGAGCAGCTCACGGCGCAGCTGGCGGCGCTGGACGTGGCGCTGGACCCACAGGTGCTCGACGACATCGACCGCATCGTCCCGCCGGGAGGTGTCACCGTGCCCTACTACCTGGACGACGCGTTTGCCGACTTCCGGCCGCAGCCCCATCACTGGTGACCGCAACCGTGAGCAGACGATCGAGAATCGGCATCCTGGGTTCCGGGTCGGCCGCCCAGACACTCGGCACGGCATTCATCAAGCACGGTCATCCCGTAATGCTCGGCTCACGCGATCCCGCCAAACTGCAGCCCTGGCAAGCTGGCGCCGGCCATGACGCTCACGTCGGCAGTTTCGAAGACGCTGCGCGCTTCGGCGACCTGGTCATCTTGTCGATCCTCGGCAGCGCCGCCGAAGACGTTGTCCGGCACGCGGGCATCGAGAACTTCAACGGGAAAGTCGTTCTCGACGCCACTGACCCCCTGGACTTCTCCTCCGGGCGTCCCGGCCTGTTCGTCGGCACCACCGATTCTCTCGGCGAGCGCATCCAGCGTCTGCTCCCACAGGCTCACGTCGTGAAGGGACTCAACACCGTCGTCGCAGAGGTAATGGTCGATCCCACCCTGAGCGGAGGGGATCCTGACATGTTCATCGCTGGTGATGACGATCGCGCCAAGCAGACGGTGACTGCCCTGCTCGGGGACTTCGGCTGGCCGGTCATCGACATGGGTGGCATCGAGAGTGCGCGCTGGCTCGAGGCGTTGAGCCTCGCATGGGTCGTGTACTCGCACCGCACCGGGAAGACACACCATGCGTTCAAGCTCGTGGGCAAGTGACAATCGCGCGGGCCGGCGTCACCTCCGCATCGTGGGGGGCTTAGCGCTGTAATCCTTCCCAGGACCAGTGCGGAATGCGCAGGCCATCAGGCACGTCGTCCGCGGACTCTTGATAGCGGGACATGGTCGTCGTCGTCGCCCAGGCGAAGTAGTCGTGCAGCACTGCCCGGACCGGGTCGTTCTGGGACAGTGCGACGTCCGTCATCGCCTGATCGAAGCAGGCGATCGCTCGCCGATCCATCTCCTCGTGCGGCCCGTTGCCGCTGTGGATCCGCACCACCGAGGTCTCATCGCCATAGGTATCGGAGTAGGTCGTCGGGCCACCGAGTGCCTCGGCCCAGTAGGCGGCGAGGCGCTCACTGTGCTTGGGGTGGAAACCATGGCTGAACGCGTGGTTGACCACCTCGTCCGCCATCACCCGAGCGTGCCACGCCATGGCTAGGCGAAGCAGGCCATCGTCGCCACCCGCGGCCTCGTACACAGTCTGCATGTCCCAAGGATGGCAGCGGCCAGGTCGATTGCGCTCGTGCCGATGTCCGGGCGTCCTTCGACCGCACACGGCGGTAGCCACGTGAGCCAGCAGGTAACGCCGATGCTGGTGCGGATCTCTGATCGTGCTAGCGTGGTGGTGGTTGCCTGAGTATTTCCTCGCCGTTCTTGAACGCCCGCGGATTTCTTACTCCGTCGGGCGTTTTCCCTTCCGTGCACCTCGAGCCTCGGGGTCCACGGGTGGGGCGAGGACCGCGGCGGCAGCCCAGGACCGGCAAGCAGACCGGCCCTGTACCCGCAGCACAGAAGGAGCACGACAATGGCTCAGGGCACGGTGAAGTGGTTCAACGGCGAAAAGGGCTTCGGCTTTATCGCCCAAGACGGCGGCGGCGCCGACGTGTTCGTGCACTACTCGGCCATCGCGGCCGAGGGCTACCGCTCGCTGGATGAGAACCAGCGGGTGGAGTTCGACATCACCCAGGGCCAAAAGGGCCCACAAGCAGAAAACGTACGCCCGGTCTGACCCGACCGCGGCCACCAGCACGACGCCGAGTGGCCTACTGCCGTCGTGGTAGGCCTCTCTAACGTTGCGCACAGGGGGACTGCCCGAGTCGGCCACAACCGACCCCCGGGCCACAATGGGCATGTCGCGCGCCGTCTCCAAGGTCGCACAGATGGGACGTTTCGGATGGAAACCCTCCTCGTAACAGGGGGAACGGGTCACCTTGGCCGAGATCTTGTCGACGTTCTCAAGGACCGCTACCGGGTGCGGGTGCTCGCCCGGAGGCCCGGTCACGATCCGGCGGTCGAGTGGGTCAGGGGCGATCTCGGCACCGGCGAGGGCGTTGCCGAGGCGGTGGCTGGCGCGCAGTCGGTCGTGCACGCGGCAACCTTCTCGCCCGCGGCGCGGCGCGGATTCATGCTGCCGAGCGATTTCTTCCGCAGCCCCTCCGGTGTCGACGTGGACGGCACCAGTCGGCTCATCGACGCAGCACGTGGGGTAGGCATCGAGCACTTTCTCTACGTGTCGATCGTCGGGGTTGAGCGCACCCCGCTGCCGTACGCCCGGTTGAAGCTGGTCGCGGAGACCCTCGTCCGTCGGTCCGCACTGCCGTGGTCGGTCGTGCGGGCGACCCCGTTCTACTGGTTGCTTGATCGCATGCTCGGCAAAATGATGCGCCTGCCGCTCTTGGCGCTGCCCGTCAACCTCCCCGTGCAACCGGCCGATACCCGCGACTTCGCTCGGTACCTGGCCGAATGCGTGGCTGACGGGCCAGGTGCGGATCGGGCCGACTTCGGTGGCCCTGAGGTGCTCAGCCTCGGGGAGATCGTGAAGCAGTATCAGGATGCTCGTGGTGTGCATCGCCGGATCCGGCCCGTGTCGCTCCCCAAGGCCGCCGCCCGAGTGGCCGACGCTCTTATCTGCCCGAACGGCCGTCGGGGCCAAACGACATGGTCCATGTGGCTGAGCCAGCAGGGAAATGCGTAGAGACCGCGCGATGCCTTTGCCGCACGGCGATCGTCCGGCGCTCCTCAGTCGGGGAACCGCATCGGGAATGTTGAGACAGCGTCATACCGGTAAGGTGATCCTCGCCAGGTCCTTGGGGGCGGGGGCACCCGCTGTTGGCGCTTCAGAGATCAGCGCGGACTGATCTCCCGTTTCCCCTGGCAGTCCGTCGCCACTCTTCGGGGAAGGCATCCCACGCGCTTCCACCGTCGCGATAGGTGTAGACAAAGCGGAGAGGCCCATCCGCTGCCTCTGGGTAGCGGCCTCGCCATCCCAGCCACTGCATCCTCGCCATCGTCGCGACCGCCACTGCCGGCTTCGCCTCCGGTGGTTCCAGGACTGCTGCGGCATCCGCGTATGCGCCCCCAGCGCTGTCGAGCGCCGCTTCAGGAGCCTAGGTCGCCAGAGGCGGATCTTGCGAGGGACCTTAGGTCGCCGACATCCGCATCTGCCGCAGACAGTGCGCGGACTTCCCGATGTGAGGGTGCCGCAGAAAGACTTACGGGTTCGTGCCGCCGCTGGCCTGCGTCGCAGCGGGCACCCTCGGTGGCGTGGTGATAGACGGGCAGCCAAAGACCACGGTCTCAGACCCCGCCTGACCAGGATCGACCGTCGTGTGAGTGACGGAGTCAGCTGCCCAGGGCCCGGGACAACACGGTCCGGCGATTATGTGCGGAGGTCTTCGCGAAGATCGACTTGAGGTGGTCCTGCACGGTGTGCTCGGAAAGGAACATGCGGCGGGCGAGCTCCCGCGTGTCGGTTCCGGTTGCGAGATGGCGAAGCAACTCGCTCTCCCGCTCGCTGAGGCCGAATGCCCTTGCAAACAGAGCCACCCGCTCGATTGGCGAGGTTTCCTCGATGGTGACGGCAATGTCCCGCGCCCCGGAGGAAGTCGCATCACCGATCCTGGCCGCACGCAGGGTCACCCAAAGCCCGTCCGACAAATGCACCCGGGCCAAGGGTGGGTTCTGGTCGACATCGGCCTCGACGGCCAACAACTGCGCGGCGACGTTGTAGGCACTCGCCGGGATTGGTGCTCTTCCCTCCGCCGGAGGAACGAGCACGCGGAGATACTCCTGCGTCTCGGTGGTCTGCCCACGTACCTCGATATCGGGCGATAACAACAGCACCCCAGGACCGAGCCGGCGTGGATGGTGCGGGGCGCCAACGATGAAGGTGTTCGCCTGACAACGGCGCAAAGCCATTGTCACCGGCTCGACGATCCCGGTCAGGAAGGCACCCTCGTCCTGACTGAACGCTGCCACGCTGCCCGACCTCCACAGGTCGAGGAAGCCCCAGCACCCGAAGCGATCCCTGAAGACCGACGACGCCACGTCGCCGATGCCGTACCGGCGAAGCAGCTCCCGCCAGAGAAGACTCCGCGACAGTTCACCGCCAGTCGCCTCTCGGAGCAACCCGACCGAAGCCGCACTCAGCGTCGTCCACCGGTTGACCTCCGTGAGGTACTTGAGACGGATCAGACGGGGAAGCTCCGGCAGGCACGGCACGTCCGCCAACGGCGAGGAGCCGACCGACGTCTCGGGATCGGTAAGCAGCCAGGCATAGGCCTCGAAGCCGACCACCTGACGGATCTCCGCAACGAGTTGCAGACGCAGCGTCCTCGCATCGCCGGCGGAGTCGCAAATGCGCACGACGCGCGCTCGTGACCGCGCGTACGCCGCTGAGCTGGCCACGTTCCGAGCGTACGCGGCGACAACGTGCCCGGCGCTCTCAGCAGAGTGCCCCGACAGACCCCAGAAAGCTGGGATGGGCGGCTCTCGTCAGCCTCCCCTACCGTTCAGGAGAAAGCAGCATGATCTGATCTAGGAGTCACCATGGCAACTCTGCACATCGAACACTCCATCGTGGACTTCGATTTATGGAACGCAGCGTTCGAACGCTTCGCCGAGTTCCGGGAGCAGTCCGGGGTACGCGGGCACCGCCTCCAGCGGCCAGTCGACGATCCCAACTACGTCGTCATCGACCTCGACTTCGACACCACCGGCGAGGCGGAAAGGTTCCTCGAGTTCCTGCAGAAGAAGGTCTGGTCCTCCCCCGAGAACGCCCCCGCACTCATCGGAACACCACAGACCAAGATCCTCGAACCCGCCGAGAGTCAGTAGCCGGAACCGCCCCACTCCCATCCCGGCGCGAACGTCCGCTGAGCCACCGCTACACGGTTTCTGGTGGCGACAGCGAAAACACCGAGCGCGCGCAGCAGTTCGTGCCGGGAGCCAGCTAGTTGAGTTCGGATCTACGTAGCCGGGCCACTGGAAGACATCGCTGCGGGCACGTGAGGATGGACGAGGTCCCCCACTATGACCCAATGCCATTGATACGCACTCTCTTGCCGCTGACAAGGTGCGTCATACCGCCGCCTGTCGGCGCGTAGCAGACACCGGATCTGCCGAATTCAGGACGTTTCACCAGCTGGAAAGTGGCTTAGACGGCTTGACTACAGGTCGGCACCTCAGCGATTATTGAGTCGATGTCTGTTGAGAGTGTATTGGCGAGACGTGTCAAGGTGCATGCCGCGCTGGGGGAACCATCGCGGTTGGCGATCGTGGACCGCCTGACGCTGGGCGACATGTCGCCGGGTGAGTTGGCTGACTTGTTCGGACTACCGTCGAACCTGCTCGCGCACCATCTGAACGTGCTCGGCGAGGCCGGAGTGGTCGAGCGGGTCCGA